>CAZVZV010000157.1:0-2168 GCA_964631735.1 uncultured Enterobacteriaceae bacterium | reverse complement strand
GCACGCGTGCTTCAGCACGGCAGCTTCTCGGAAGCAGCGCGACGTACGGGCACTCCCGTCTCCACCCTCAGTCGGAAGGTCAGCGCGCTGGAGCGCCAGCTCGGTGTGCGACTCCTTGAACGGACCACCCGGGCCGTCAATCCGACCGACAGCGGCCGCGAATACTTCCTGTACTGTGAACAGATCGTCGACGCGCTGGACGGCGCCCAAGCGGCGCTCAAGAAACGGCAGGTCGAGGTGACCGGGACGCTCCGGCTCGCAGCACCGCCGAGTCTGTCAGACGTCCTGCTCATCCCGTTGGTCGAGGGGTTCCTTCGCCGGTACTCGAACGTCGCGGTCAAGGTACTCGTGACCGATCGGCATCTGGACCTGGTGCAAGACGAGGTAGACATTTCGCTGAGGGTTGGGCCTCAGCCTGCAAGCAGCCTGGTGTTTCGACGGCTCTTGAGGTACCGGCACATCCTTGTGGCCGCGCCGGCGTACCTCGCCGGCGCAGAGGCCCTCGACGAACCCGCAGACCTCACGCGCCACCGACTTCTCGGTTTCACCAAGTGGTTCGACGAGACGACGTGGACGCTGTCGAACGGCAGTCGCACCGAACGCGTGCCGACCAAACTCTGGTTGGGCATCAACGACTACGCGGGCGTGATCCGCGCGGCCGTCGCCGGAATGGGAGTCGCCGAGATGCCATCCATCGTGTGCCAACGGGAGCTGTTCCAAGGACATCTGGTGCCCGTGCTGGTGGACTGGCGTTTCGAGGAGGTGGATCTGTCCGCGTACTATCTCTCCAGGCGTCACCCTTCTCGAATCGTGGAGCTGTTTCTCGGGCATTGCGTCGCGCATGCCGAGAAGGTCTCACGCTCTATGGCTTCGCCTGTCGAGCCACCACGTCGTCCTATAAGAAAACGCGAGGTGCCGACCCGCTGAGCGCCTGACTCGCTGATCTCTGGCACGGGTGCCCCTCGCCATCGCGCCCGTGCCAATAGGACTTGACTTGACACGACGACCCCGCGCCGATTGATTCGTGTCGCTACTTGTTCACCACGGTGTTGCAGCAAACCCGCGAGTGACGCGGAAGTGGAGTTCTTGACGCCTTAGGAAAAGGCCTGGGCTCTCGGGCGTGACGGCCGCCTCGCCGCCGCCCTCCGCCCTGCCTACAGAAGGCGCAGCGGCGGACCGCTACCGTGCTTGGCATACCAGACGGGCAGGACGATCACCACCTCCTCGCGCGGCGCGTCGTAGACGTGGTATCTCGTCCGGGGCAGCAGCACACGTCGCGTACCGACGATCGGTGACCGTCGATACGAGCGGCCGACGTCAGGTGCCCGGCCGATGAGTGAGAACGCCGTCTCAAGCTCGTCGAGGAACAGGCTGGGCGCGGCGGTTCGATGTCGGCGCGACCAGCCATGGATGATGCGGACCTGACCGTCCGCCTCTGGCGTAGTGCGAACGTCGCGCCTCACCACGTTGCGGGATCGAAGCCTGGTCACCATCGCCGCACTCGCCGCGATCGGTGACGACGACGAGCTCGATTTCTACGTACGGCGCGGGCTGGAGAAGCGGGTTGACCCGCGCGGAGATCACCGAAGCTCTGACCCATCTGGGCTTCTACGCCGGTTGGCCGAAAGCCACCAAGGCGATCACCGCGCTCGCCAATTCGCTTGTCAAATAACTAACCGGCGCGTACCAAGAATCACGTCGTCACACCACGCCAACTGAAACGAGAAACTGTGTAAGGTGGGCTCGAAACCAGCGACGCACACTGACGTTTACGGCGTCACATCGAAGAGCATTTCAGAGCGGCAAGTCGTTGAATTGAATGCACAAAGAAGTGTTTCGGTGTGGCTCGGTGAGAGTCGCCGGAATTGCTTTCCAAGCGTGCTCCTTCAACCACTCGGACATCTCTCCGTCTTTAGAATCAACGGTTTACGCGGCCAGAAATCAGATTATGTCAGAAACTGTGTCAGACCTCCTAATGTCCTGCGATCACCGGCCGCGCGATGGAAGATCCTCGGCGACGCCTCGAATGTGCAACTCCATAGCCATCTCCTGTCAGGTTGGATCCGCCGACTCATCCGGCACCGGGCGCCGCGCATTGCTGATCCGGCCCCACCATCGCGCGCAGTCGCGCCGCCTGTTCGCGGACCGCGTCGCTCGCCCGCGCCGCG
>CAZVZV010000156.1:0-2676 GCA_964631735.1 uncultured Enterobacteriaceae bacterium | reverse complement strand
CGGGATGTCGGCTTCGACCGCCTCGACGATGCCGAAGCGGATGCCGATGTCGCGCTTGGCGCGCAGCTTCTGACTTGGATCGAGCACCTCGCCGCCCTTGATCACGAGGTCGAACTTGTCGTTCGGGCCCATCGCCGCCTGTACGCTCGCGGCGAGTCCCGAAGCCGCGAAGGCGGATGCGCCCGCCAGAAACCTGCGTCTGGATTGTCGGTTCATTTTCCCTCCCTTTGCCGCGAGACTGAGGCGTGCGGGTGCCGGCGTCAAGACGCAGCGCAATACGGTCAAGCGGACGCCGCGTTCAGCTTGCTGGGCGGGTTTCCCGCATCGGCGCGAGCCAGACCAGAGCGGCAACTTGCAGGACTCCGAGGAGGACGAACGCCGCGGCATAGCCCTCCGGCGCGTAGCGCCCGTCGCTCACGGGGTACAGGCGCAGCACCGCGCCGATGCCCCACTGGAACAGGAACGAGCAGCCGAACAGCAGCACGTTGGAGGCGGTGCTCACCCGTCCGGTCATCTCCGGCGGAAACAGCGCCGCGAACAATGGATAGGCGAGCGCCGCGGCAATCGAGGTGAAGCCGTATACGGCGAGGATGACGGGGAGTCCCGTCTGCACGCCTGCCGCAAGCAGCCCGAACATGGAAATCGACAGCAAAAAGCCCAGCTTGTAGATGGTCATGCGCGATATGCCGGCCTGCGCCAGGCGGTCGCTCGAGACGCCGAAGAACACCGAGCCAATGGTGTAGGCGATGGCGCAGGTGAGCAGGAGATTCGCCACCTCGCTGCGCGCCAGTCCGGCGACGTCGTACAGCCAGGGCGCGAGCCACAGCCCCTGCAGCGCGAGATAGCCGGCGTGGCACACGACCAGCGGCGCCGCAATGCGCCAGAACGGCAGGGAGGCGTATACCTGCCTGAAGGCTGCAGTCTGCACGCGCAGCGTCTGGCCGTGTCCCGGCAGTTGCTTTTCCGGCACCAGGAAGAAGATCAGCGCCGCCGCGCAGACGGAGGCGATCGCCAAGCCGTAGAACAGCGCGCGCCAGCCAAACGGCCCGAGGAGCATCTCCACCGGCGCCGTGGCCGACAGGCCGCCCAGCCCTCCAATGCCGAGGTACAGCCCGTTCAGCGTCGCCATGCGCGACAGCGGAAACCAGAGCGAGAACGCCTTGATCGCCCCCATCAGGCCCGCCGACACTCCGAGCCCGATCAGCGCGCGCCCGATGGACAGCGTGACGAAATCCTGCGCCAGGCCGAAGATCAGCGCGCCCGCCGCGGCGACGCACATCAGCGTCGCCACCACCCGGCGCGGGCCGTAGCGATCGAGCAGCACCCCGAGCGGCAGCTGGAACGCCGCAAACGCGAGCAGATAGGTCGAGGTGAGAAAGCCCAGGTCGGACGATGACAGCGAGAACTCGCGCGCCAGGTCCCTGGAGATGACCGCGTTCACGTTGCGGAAGAAAAACGAGAGGAAATAGCCCGCGGCGAAGGGGCAGAACACCACCAGCAGCAGCTTCGGATTCACCGGGGAATTGTAATCGGCTAAGCTTGGGCGCATGGCCATCAAGCGGCTCATCGTCGGCATTACCGGGGCCACCGGCTCGGCCTACGGTATCGGCCTGCTGGAAGAGCTGCGCGCGCTTAAAGGCTGGGAAACGCACCTCGTGCTCACCGACGCCGGCGTGCTCAATGCGCACCAGGAACTCGGCCTGAAAAGGAAGGACATCGAGCGCCTTGCGCACCATGCCTACCACCCGAAGGACATCGGCGCGGCGATCGCCAGCGGCTCCTTTCTCACCGAGGGCATGGTGATCGCGCCCTGCTCGATGAAGACGCTCGCCGCGGTGGCGCACGCGCACGCCGACGACCTGGTGTCGCGCGCGGCGGACGTGGTGCTGAAGGAGCGCAGGCGCCTGGTGCTGCTGCCGCGCGAAGCGCCGCTCAACCTCGCGCACCTGCGCAACATGGTCCAGGTCACCGAGATGGGCGGCGTAATCTTTCCGCCGGTGCCGGCGTTCTACGCCAGGCCGAAGACCATCGAGGACCTCGTCGCGCATACGGTGCGCCGCGTGCTGGATCTGTTTGGCATCCACTCAAAGAAACTCGCGCGCTGGAGAGGCATCGATGCCTGACTTGTCCGTGTTCTCCAGGTCTTACGCGGAAGCGCGCGGCAAGTTCGTCGATGCGGCGCGCGGCGCAGGCGCCACCGTCTACGAATACCGCCATCCCTCGCTGAAGGGGCCCGACGGCGAGGCGCTATGCCTGGACGTGGCGGTGGCGGGCCCGGAGGACGCCGAGCGCGTACTGGTGGCGGGCAGCGGCACGCACGGCATCGAGGGCTACTCGGGTTCGGCGGCGCAGACGGCGTGGCTGGTTGGCGGCGGCGCAACGCGCCTTCCCAAGCGCACCGCGATGGTGTTCTTCCATGCCCACAATCCCTGGGGCTTCGCGCACAAGGCGCGCGGCACCGAGGAGAACGTGGACCTGAACCGCAATTTCCTCGACCACGCAAAGGCCTATCCGGCGAACCCGGGCTACGCCGAGGTGCACACTATCGTCACGCCTGAGGAATGGAACGACGCCAGCATCGCGGGTGTCTTCCGTGGGCTGGACGCCTACCGCCAGAAGGTGGGGGAGAAGGCGTTCTCCACCGCGTTCAACGGCGGGCAGTATTCGCACGGCGAC
>CAZVZV010000155.1:0-3175 GCA_964631735.1 uncultured Enterobacteriaceae bacterium | reverse complement strand
GCACTCGCCGGAGGACCGCCGCTGCTGCTGGCCGACGAGCCGACCGGCAACCTCGACACGGAGATGGCCGAGCAGATCATGGAGCTCTTGGCCGCGATCAACGCCGACGGCACCACGATCGTGATGGTCACGCACGATCTCGACCTCGCACGTCGCGCCCATCGCATCGTCCACATCCGCGACGGCCGCAGCGTCGACGAGGCCGCGGTCGCAGCGGTCGCGCGGAGGGTCTGAGACGACCATGTTCGCCTTCCACCTCAAGCTGGCACTCGCAAGCATTCGCCGCACGCCGTGGACCACCCTGGTGGCCGTGCTGACGATCGGCCTGGGCGTCGGCGCGGCCACGTCGATGACCGGAATCTACCACATCTTCTCGGGCGATCCGCTGCCGCAGAAGAGCGACGTGATCTTCAACGTGCGCATCGACACTTGGGACGCCAACTCGCAGTTCTTCGGCGTGGACGAGGGCGACCCGCCCAAGTCGGTCACGTACCAGGACATGACCGGGCTGATGAAGTCCGACATCCCGCTGCACCAGACCGGCGTCGCCGACGGGCGCTTGTACGTGTTTCCCGACGACGGCATGGCAACGGCACGCTCGGCCACCTGCTGCTGGTGCTGGCGCAGCAAAACGGCGGCTTCAAGGCGACGCACGTGCCCTACCGGGGGGGCGGGCCGATGTCGCAGGACCTGCTCGGCGGGCAGATCGAAATGGGCATCGGCTCCGTGGCGCTGCTGGCGCCGCAGGTGAAGGGCGGGAAGATGCGCGCGATCGCGGTCGCGGGGGAGCAACGTTCGCCCACGCTCCCCGACGTGCCGACGCTGATCGAGCAGGGCTTCCCCGGGCTTACGGCGTACGCCTGGTGGGGCATCTTCGCGCCCGCGGGCACGCCGAAGCCGATCCTCGACAAATTCCACGCCGAGCTGATGAAGGGATTCAACCAGCCCGACGTGAGGAAGACGCTGACCGAGACGCTGGGGATGGACCTGGCGCTGTCGACGCCCGATCAGCTGCAAAAATGGCTGGCGGGCGAGATGCAGCGCTGGGGCAAGGTGGTGCGGGACAACGGCATCCGCGCGGACTAGGTGACAGCGTCCGCCTTGAACTGGGCGACGCGGTTCCTGCCGCCTTCCTTGGCAACGTATAGCGCGCGGTCGGCGCGCAGGAGCAGCGCGTCCATGCTGCGCCCGTCTTCCGGGTAGCTCGCGACGCCGATGCTGACGGTGCTGGGCACGCGCCCGGCCTCCGTGGTGAAGGTTGCCTGCTCGATCGCGCGGCGGATGCGCTCGGCGACCTCGAGTGCGCCGCGCAGCGGGGTGTCGGGCAGCATGACGATGAACTCGTCGCCGCCGTAGCGCGCCGGCACGTCGGTCAAGCGCAGCTGGGACTGCACCGCCTTCACAAGGAGCTGGAGCAGCCGGTTGCCGGCCTCGTGGCCGTGCCGGTCGTTGACCAGCTTGAGATTGTCCGAATCCACCATCAGGAAGCTTGCCGGGCGCTCGTAGCGCTGCGCCTGCGCGAAGAGCCGATTCGCGGTCAAGACGAAGCCGCGCATGTTGAAGATGCCGGTGAGCTCGTCGGTTTCCGACAGCAGCTTGGCGCGGCTCAGGCCGTAGCGGATGTCGGCCGAGAACATGGTGGTGATGTAGGCCACCAGCACCACCGGCGCGAGCTGCGCGGTGTAGCCGCCCCAATACGCGAAGCGCGCCATGTCCTTGGCGCCGACCTGCCAGTCGAGGAACAGAATACAGGCGCCGATCAGCGCCACTTCGGCCAGGGTCACGACCTTGCCCAGGGTCAGCGCGCTGGTGATCACCACCAGCAGGTAGGCGTTGACCAGAGGACTCGCCAGCCCGCCGGTGAACCACAGCGCCCAGGTGATGAACAACACCATCGCCAGGGTTTCCACCGCGATCTTCCAGCGCGTCTCGCGCTTGTAGAAGTTCGTGTAGCGGAAACTCATGATGAAGGCGCCGTAGAAAAACAGCGCCATCGACAGGGCGGGCTCGATTTCGGGGATCGGCCGGCCGAACACCACGTACACCAGGACCAGGACCAGCAGCAGCCACTCGATCTCGGCCACGGTGCGCGAAATGCCGCGCAACTCCTCCTGCTCGACGCTGGGAACGCTTTGGCGCTGAGCTAGGGGAGGGGATTCGGGCACGGCGCCGCTATGATACCGGCATCGGACAGAAAGGAAAAAGTGGTTTCCGCAAGGATTTGCATGATCCGTCACGGCGAGACCGCCTGGAACGCGGAAGGCCGGGTGCAGGGCCAGACCGACGTGCCGCTTTCCGCGGTGGGCGAGGCGCAGGCGCTCGCGCTCGTCGCGGCACTGGCCGGCGAGCGTTTTGCCGCGCTCTACGCCAGCGACCTGACGCGCGTGTGCCAGACCGCGGCGCCCGCGGCGCGCGCGCTCGGCCTGGAGGTGCGGCTGGAGGAGGGCCTGCGCGAGCGCCACTACGGCAAGTTCGAGACGCTGACCTACGCCGAGGCGCGCGAGCGGCACTCGGCGGATTACGCGCGCTTCAAGGCGAGGGAGCCGGGTTACGACTTTGGCAGCGGCGAGAGCCTGCTTGCGTTCAATGCGCGCGCCCTCGCCTGCGTCGCCGGCATCGCGCGGCGCCATGCGGGTGAGACGGTGCTGGTGTTCACGCACGGCGGCGTGCTGGAGATGGTGCACCGGCATGCGCTTGGCACTGGATTGTCCTCGCCGCGCGATTTCGAGATCCCGAACGCGGTGATCAACTGGGTCGAGGTCGGGGCCGAGCGGTGGCGCGTGCTGGCCTGGGCCGAGCGCAGCCACCTCGACGCGGCGCTCGACGATTTGCGGGAGTAGCGGACAAAGCGATGACGCTTCAGTTCGAATTCCTGATGAACATCGCCGCCGATGTGGGCGAGCTGATGACCATGGGCGGCGGTCCGCTCGGCGAGCGCCGCGTGGTGGGCATCACCGGCGGCACCTTCGAAGGACCGCAGCTGAAGGGCACGATCGTGCCGGGCGGTGCCGACTGGCAGATCGTGCGCGCCGATGGCGTGCTCGACATCGACGCGCGCTATGTGCTGCGCACGCAAGGCGGCGCGTTGATCCGGGTGGTGAGCCAGGGTTACCGCCATGGCCCGCCGGAGGTGCTGGCGGCGCTTGGTCGCGGCGAGGACGTGCCGCCGCAGAAA
>CAZVZV010000154.1:0-24974 GCA_964631735.1 uncultured Enterobacteriaceae bacterium | reverse complement strand
GATCTTGTCCAAAAGCGCGGCCTGGAGTTCGCGCCCGATTTCCTGGTGATCGACGGCGGCGAAGGCGGCTCTGGCGCCGCTCCGCAAGCACTCTTCGATCACATGGGCCTTTCCATCAAGGAAGCGCTGCCACGGGTCGTGGACGCGCTGATCGAAACGGGGTTGAAGCAGCGCATTCGCGTCGTCGCTTCGGGCAAGCTGGTCGACTCGGCGCGCGCGGCGTGGGCGCTGTGCGCCGGCGCCGACTTCGTCAACACCGCGCGCGGCTTCATGTTCTCGCTCGGCTGCATCCAGGCGCTGCGCTGCCATCAGAACACCTGCCCGACCGGCGTCACCACGCACAACAAACGGCTGCAGCGCGCCCTGGTGGTGGAGGAGAAGTACCTGCGCGTGGCCAACTACGCCATGAACTTGAACCACGAGATCGACATGATCGCGCATTCCTGCGGCGTGCGGCACGCGCGTGAGCTGCGTCGCGAGCACGTGCGCATCGTGCAGGCCAACCACCAGTCGATCGCGCTCAACATGATGTATCCCTATCCAGAACCCAAGGCGCGGATCAAGGCGGCGTGAGGCGGTTGCTGCTCGCGTTGCTGTTTCCGCTGCCGGCGCTGGCACTGTCGCCAGAGGCCAAGGAGTTCATGCAGATTTCCGCGAAGCTCGAACCGGTGCAGTGCGAGAAGCGCCAGCTGCGGCGGCAGATGGCGATGGCGCAGGCGGAGAATCGCGCTGACGCGGCGAAGGGGATTCGCGCGCGCGTCGCCGAGCTGAACGGCGACAAGGACACCACGCGGCTGGAGAAGCGCCTGGCGGAGCTGGAGCAGCGCATCTCGGACGGCAAGGGCGGCACGCGCGACCCGGAAGACCTGCAGGCCATCAGCTTCCAGCAGCGGCAGGCGTTTTACCGGTGCGAGTGACAGCGATCTTCGGCGGCTTGCTGGCGGCCGCGGCGACGGCGGTGCTGGTGCTGGGCATCTTTGGCAGAGGCGAGGAGGGCAAGGCCGGATTCATCGGGCCCGGAGTCCTCATCGCCGATGTGAACCTGGTGCTGCAGGTTTTGCTGCTCCTGGGCCTGACCTTCGGTTTTTACCTCGCGCGCAAGGGGCGCATCGAAGCGCACCGGGTGAACCAGACGATCTGGGTGCTGGTGAACACGGTACTGGTGGTGCTGGTGATGGTCTCGTCCATGCAGGACGTGCAGCTCAAGGGCTTCTCCGATCTGAGCGAGGCGCGCATCGGTGTCACCTGGTTGCACGCGCTCATTGGCAGCTTCACGGCGGTGGCGGGGCTGTGGCTGGTGCTGCAGATGAACGACATCCTTCCCAAGCGCCTGCATGTCGCCTGGTGGAAAAACCTGATGCGGCTGACGCTGGCAGGCTACTGGGCGAGCGCGCTGCTCGGGCTCGGGGCTTACTACACCTTTTACGTGGGCTAGCTCCGCTGCTCGAGCCAGCGGTTCCAGATCCCGCGCGCGGGTCCAATCAGTTCCGAAGCAGTAAGTCCGACGCCGACGCCGCATTCGTCTGCCGCAAGTCCGTGCAGGTGCACGCCCAGCACCAGTGCCGCCTCGCCCGAAAGTTTCTGCGCCAGCAGCGCGCCGAGGATTCCCGCCAGCACGTCGCCCATGCCTGCCGAGGCCATGCCGGGATTGCCGGTGGTGTTCACGAACCAATGGCCGTCGCGTGCCACTATCACGCTGCCGTTGCCTTTGAGCACCACATGCGCGTTGAATTCGGCCGACAGGCGCTGAGCCGCGGCCAGACGGTCGTTCTGGATTTCCGCGGTCTTCATTCCAAGCAACCGCCCGGCTTCCGCCGGATGCGGCGTGAGCAGCGTGTCGGCTCTGCGCTTGGCGCAGGCCGCGCGCAGGCCAGTATCGTTCGCGACCAGGTTCAGCGCGTCGGCGTCGAGCACGCAAGGAATGTCGCTCGCCAGCACCGCGCCGACCAGCGCGTCGGCGCGCTCGCTCTGGCCCAGGCCCGGGCCAATCACGATGGCGTCGAGATCCTGGCCGAGCGCGTCGTCGGGGTGGCGCAGCATCAACTCCGGTGCTCCTGGATCGAGCGACATATCCTCCAGCATGCCGACGTAGACGCGCCCGGCGCCCAGTTTCAGCGCGGCGCGCCCGGCGAGCAGCGCGGCGCCGGTCATCCCGGCCGCGCCACCGAGGATCGCCAGCGAGCCGGCCAGGCCTTTGTGGAAATTCTGTGGCCGCGTCTTGAGCACCTCGGCGAAAAGTTGCGGCGCGGCGGTCCAGCCCGTTGGCCGCACCAGCTGGCGCGCCTCCAGGCCAAGATCGGCGACCGTCACCTCGCCGCAGTGGTCGGGGCCGTCGAGCGTAAGCAATCCGGGTTTGAGTGCGATGAACGTGACCGTGTGCGTCGCCTTGACCGCGTGCCCGAGGACGCGCCCGGTGTCGGAGGCAATGCCGCTCGGGATGTCGAGCGCGAGGACCGGGCAGTCCTGCGCGTTGGCGTAGCTCACCAGCCTGGCGAACGTGCCCTCGATGTCGCGCGCGAGCCCTATGCCAAACAGGCCGTCCACCACCAGGCCCCAGCGCCTGTCCACCGGCAAAGTCGCGGCCTCGGCGGCAGTGGCCAGCGTGACGCGGAAGAATTTCTGCTGCAGGAGATCTGCGACGATCTTCGCATCGCCACCGTTGTTGCCCGGCCCGGCGAGCACCAGCACGTCCTTGGCTGTATCGGCGGCGATTTTTGCGGCGAGCGCCGCCGCCGCGGCGCCCGCGCGCTGCATCAGCGGCTCGTCCTTCGCCGCCGCTTCGATGCGGCGGATGTCGTGCGTCAGATAGATGGGCTGGGACATGAAAAAGGGGTCTGACCCTATTTTTGCTTGCCGATGAGCAGGTCAGGCAGCCAGGTGGCGAGCTCGGGGAACGCGGTGATCAGCGCGATGCACAACACCATCATGGCGAAGAAGGGCAGGGACGCCAGCGCCACGTAGTTCGAGTCGCGCCCGCTCATGGTCTGCAGCACGAACAGGTTGAAGCCCAGCGGCGGCGTCACCTCGGCGATCTCCACGAGAAGCACGATGAAGATGCCGAACCACACCAGGTCGAACCCGGCCTTCTCGATCATCGGAATCACGACCGAGGTCGTGAGCACGATCATCGACACGCCGTCGAGCGCGGTGCCGAGCAGGATGTAGATCCCGGCGAGGATCGCGATCAGCATGTACCTGTTGGGCTCCATCGCGGCCACCCAGGCCGCGAGCGCCTTGGGGATGCCGGTGAAGGCCATGCACGAGGACAGGAACGAGGCGCCGGCGAGGATGAACAGGATCATGCACGAGAGCCGCGTCGCGCCCATCAGGCTCTGCCAGAAGGTTGTCCGGTTGAGCCCGCCAGACCACCAGGCGATGCCGAGCGCGCCGAGCACGCCGTAGGCGGCCGCCTCGGTCGCGGTGGCCCAGCCGATCACCATCACCCAGACGATGAACACGATCAGCAGCACGCAAGGGATCAGGTGCCGGGACAAATACAACTTTTGCAGGAAAGTGGTCCTGGACTCCTCACGCGGCGTCTTGCCCGGGTTGGCGAGCGCCCAGCCGACGATGTAGCCCGAGAACAACAACGTGAGGATCAGCCCCGGAATCAGTCCGGCGAGGAACACCTTGAGGATCGAGACCTCGGCGGCCACCGCGTACACCACCATGATGATCGAGGGCGGCAGCAGGATCCCCAGGGTGCCGGCGCCGCATAGCGATCCGAGGCACACCTTCTCGTCGTAGCCGCGGCGCTTGAGCTCGGGCAGCGCCACCTTGGCGATGGTGGCGCAGGTCGCGGCCGAGGAGCCCGAGACGGTGCCGAAGATGGCGCAGCCCAGGATGTTGACGTGCATCAGGCGGCCAGGCAGCCATCCCAGCCAGGGCGCGAGGCCCTCGAACATCTGCTCCGAGAGCTTGGTGCGGTAAAGGATCTCCCCCATCCAGACGAACAGCGGCAGCGCGGCGAGCGTCCAGGAGGCGCTCGACCCCCAGAACGACTGGAACAGATTCACGTCGGGCGGCGTGCTGGTGAAGAACTGCAGCCCGAACCAGCCCACGGCGGCGAGCGCGATGGCGATCCACACGCCGCTGGCGAGCAGCACGAGCAGCAGGGCGAACAGGATCAGGCCGATGGTGAGCGTGCCCATCTACACTATCTCGGAGAAGTCCTTCGCCGCATGCCGGGCTTCCTCGGCGAGCTGGTATGAAGGCTTCTGCTTGCGCAGCACGGTGACCAGTTCGTCGAGCACGGCGACGAAGAAGATCACCACGCCGAGCACCAAGCTCATCTGCGGGATCCAGATCGGTGTCTTGATCATGCCCTGCGCGACTTCGCCGAACTTCCAGCTCTCGTAGACAAAGCGCGTCACCGCCCAGGCCATGTAGCCGACGAACAGCGCCGTCACACCGAGGGCGAAAAGCTCGGCCACGCGCCGCGCGCCCGGCTGCAGGAAGCCGAACAGCAGGCCGACCCGCACCAGTTCACCGTGGCGGAATGTGTGGCCGAGCGCGAAGAACGCGCTCGCGGCGCACAGCCAGGCAGTAATGTCGTCGGCGCCGCGGATCAGCAGGCCGAACTCGCGCCCCGCGGCCTGCGCGAGCATCAGGACGCAGATGCCCGCGAGGCAGATCGCGGCGAGGGCGCCGCTCGCTGCGTAGAGGCGGTCGAGAAACCGCCTCAAGCTATTTGCCGCGGTAGGCCTTGACGATCGCCTCGCCGTCGGCGCTGGCGGACTTCAGCCATTCAGCGAGCATGGCTTCCCCGACCTTGCCGTAAGCTGCCATCATCGGGGCGTCGGGCATGTGCACCGTAATGCCGTTGTCGGCGAGCAGCTTGTTCGCGCTCGCTTCGCGTTGCTTGGAAAGCTCCCAGCCGCGCTTTTCGGCGACTGCCGCGGCGTCGGTGAGCGCCTTCTTTTGCGCATCCGGCAGTCGCTGCCAGGAGCGCTCGTTGACCACCACCACGTTCTTGGGATGCATCGCACTCGTCATGTAGTAGTTCTTGACGAACTCCCACGCTTTGGAGGAGCTGCCGGTCGCCGAAGAGGTGATCATGCCGCTGATGGCCCCGGTGGCGAACGCCTGCGGTATTTCGGAAGCCTGGATCACCGTGGGGCTGGCGCCGAGCAGCTCGAACAGGCGGGCGGTCGTAGGGCTGTAGGTTCGAATTTTCTGGCCCTTGAGGTCGTCCACCGTTTTCAGCGGGACTTTGGTATACAGCCCCTGGCCGGGCCAGGCGACCGAGTAGAGCAGCCGCAAGCCGCGACCCTGGAGCTTTTTCTCGAGCGTCGATCTCTGCGCCTGGTAGAGTTTCCAGGCGTTGTCGTATCCCGCCGCAAGGAACGGGATATTGTCGGCATTGAAAACAGGTTCTTCGTTACCGAAATTGCCGAGCAGGAACTCTGCGATATTGACCTGACCGGTCGACACCGCGCGCAGCGTGTCCGCATGCTTGATCAGAGACTGGTTCGAGTGAACGTTGACGTCGAGCTGGCCGCTGGTTGCTTTCTTCACGTCGTCGACGAACTGCCGGATATTGACGGTGTGGAACTCGCCCTCCGCGTAGGGCGTGGGCATGTCCCACTTGGTTTGCGCCTGCGCCACGCCGAAGGCGGCCGACGCGGCGAGCAGCACTGCGTATCTGGATTTCATGTTTTCCCCTGGATTATTCCGAAAGAAGCGCCGCCACATGATCGGCCAGCGAGAGCGAGGCTGTCAATCCCGGCGACTCGATGCCGTACAGCTGGACCAGCCCGGGCACGCCGTGCTCGCGCGGCCCCTGCACGACGAAGTCCGCCGGTGGCTCGCCACGCCCGGAGATTTTCGGCCGGATGCCGGCGTAGCCTGGCTCCAGGGCGCCGTCTGGCAGTCCCGGCCAGTAGCGCCGAATCGCCGCATAGAAGCGCTCTGCGCGCCGCGGATCTACGTGGTAGTCGATCTTGTCGACCCACTCCACGTCCGGGCCGAAGCGCGCCCGCCCGCCCAGGTCGAGCGTGACGTGCACGCCAAGGCCGCCGGGCTCGGGCACCGGGTAGACCAGGCGCGAGAACGGCGCGCGCCTGGCCAGGGTGTAGTAATTGCCTTTGGCGTAGAGCTCGGGCGGCGCAAGCCGCGCCGGATAGCCCTCGATGCGCCGCGCGACGCTCGGCGCGGTAAGGCCGGCGCAGTTCACCACGCGCGCGGCGAGGACCGGCTCGGCGCCGGCGACGTGCAGCTCGATGCCGTCGACGCGCACGACCCCGTTCTGCAGCGGACTCTTCAGTGCGAGCATCGCGCCGGCGTTTTCCGCGTCACCGAGGTAGGCGAGCATCAGCGCGTGGCTGTCGACGATGCCGGTGGAAGGCGAATGCAGCGCCGCGATGCAGGTCAATTCCGGCTCCATCGCGCGCACTTCCCCGGAGCTCACGCGCACCACGTCGGTGACGCCGTTGGCGTGCGCCTTTTGCCGGATCACCTCCAGCTCGTCGAGCTGCGCCGCGTCGGTGGCGACGATCAGCTTGCCGCAACGGCGGCGCGGCACGCCGCGCTCGGCGCAGTAGTGGTACAGGCGGCGACGCCCCTCGACGCAGGCGCGCGCCTTGAGCGAGCCCTGCGGATAATAGATGCCGGCGTGGATCACCTCGGAATTGCGCGAGCTGGTGTGCGTGCCGATGGCGTCCTCAGCTTCGAGGATCACCACCTCGCGCCCGGCGAGCGCGAGCGCGCGCGCCACCGCCAGGCCGACCAGCCCGGCGCCTATCACCACGGCGTCAACGCGGTCCACGCGGGAACCTCCGCTCGACCTGGCGGGTGCGTGCTGGAGCTTGCGCCGCTACTCGAGAAGCGTCGCGTTGCGCACTACTTGAGCCTCATCTTCCGATCACCCGCTTGAAGTGCGCCACATCGTCGAGAGGGGTGTCGGCGCGCTGCGTCAGGTCGATGAGGCGCGAAGCGTAATGCGCTGTCTTGACCTTGTCGCCGGCCGCTTCCGCGGCACGCGCCGCACCGGCGAACGCGCGCATGCGGTTGGGGTCGCGCACCAGCACCGTTTCGAACTCCGACAAGGCGGCTGCGGCATTGCCGGAGTTCAGCATCGCGTACGCAAGCAGCTCGCGCGCCGGGACGAGGCGGCCCGGCGAAATGGCGGACTTCTCGGTCGCGTCCTCGCGCGCTGCTGCAGCGCGCAGAGGTTCGATGCACGCCGCGCGATCGGCGCCCGCGCACAGCGCAAGAGCCCGGATCACGCTGATCTGGATTTCGGTTTCTTCGATCCAGTAGGGGACTTTCGTCGCATCGCGCAGCGTCTGCAGGCGCGCGGCCTGTACGCCCGCTGCGGCCGTGTCTCCGCTCATTGCGGCACCGAGGCCGCGCGCATAGGCATTGATTGCTTCGGCAAACGTGTACTTCTTCCAAGGAAAAGCGTCGGCCGCAGGAAATAGCGGGAGATTGACGGCTTGCTTCCAGTCGCCGCTTTCCAGCGCCAGACGCGCCGGCATGGCCGCATAGGCATAAGCGGTCCCGGGGTGATCGATCCTCGTCGGATTGCTCGTCGATTCCGCGACGACCTCGCGGGCGGCTTTGTGCTGTCCGAGCTGCAGGTGCGCGTACACCATGTAATCGTAGGCGTGCCACTTGTCGAATGACTTGTCGCCTCCGACCCTGGCCGAATCACGGTTCGAGTCGATGGAATCCTGCCACGCCCCTACGCGAGTAAAGATGTGCGCCGGCATGTGCAGTGCGTGCGCCGCATCGGGTGCGATCTTGCTGTAGCGGCGCGCCGAATCGAGGCCCTGCGCCGCGATGGGCGGATAGTCGTAGCTGTGGATGAGGTAATGCGCCACGCCAGGATGTTGAGGCTGCTGCCTGGCGATGGGCTCGAGGATGCGCGCCGCCTTGAGCTGGTTGGTGTATTTCCTGTCGCGCGGATCGAAGTTCGCCGAGAGCACCAGCGCGTAGAGGATGGCCGCCTCCGGGTCGTTGGGATAGCGCTGCATCACCCCCTCGAGCGCGCCCTCCAATGTTTTCACGCGGCTGCGATGGTCGAGCTTGTCGTGGTCCTTGAAGAACACCGCAAGCGCGTCCACGTAATCGCGCTCGCGCTGTGATTTCAGCCCGACCGTTCGGGCCGTGTCCAGCAGCTCAGTGCCGCGGGCCAGCGTGGCCGCCGGGATGATCCCCGGCCAAATAAACGGATTGTCGAGCGCGGCGAGCGTGCGCAGCCAGTAGGCCATGCCACAGCTGGGATCGGCCTTGAGCACGCGTTCGAGCGGCTCGCGCACCTGCGCCCAGGCAAACGAATGGTAGTACGCCATGGCGACGTTGAACTCGCGCTGCGCCTCGGCGCTGCAGCCCACCGGAAAGTTGACTTTCCCCAGGCGGGCGTGCCCACCGTCTCCGTCATGCGTTGCACAGCTTGTAATCCCGAAGCAAAGGGCCGCGACGGCGGCCGACAAGACAGTGGACCTGCGTTTCATGACGTTTCTCCTCCTCTGAATGCAGGAAGCCTACGCCGACCACCGGCTTTTGTCATGAAGCGGACTTCGCGGCGGTCGTAAGGTAAAGACCCAGGACGATGAAGGCAACACCGAGTGCGTGATACCAACCCATGCGCTCGCCCAAGAACACCATCCCCAGCATGGCGGTGAAGGCGGGGTGCAGGTGATGGAACAACCCGGCCACCGCTGGAGTCGTCCGCTCCATCGCCGCGTTGTAGAACACAAAAGCGAGAAACGAGGCGAATAGGGCCGTGTATGCGATCGACGCGAGCGACTCGGGCGTCACCAGCATGTGCTGGCCCGTTGCCCACTCCCACGCAAAGAACGGAGACTGCAGGACCACGCCGATCAAGGCCATGGCGGCGAGAAAGCTCATCCGGTCCAGCCCCGCCGGCCAGCGCTTCAACAGCACCGTATACAGGCTCCACACGGGCACCGCCGCCAGTATCCACAGGTCGCCCGGGTTGAAGCTCAGCGTGCGTAGCACCGACAACTCGCCACGCACGATGACGACGACCGCGCCCGCGAGGGAGACTAGAATGCCCAGGCCCTGGCGCTGGCCAATGCGATCTCCGAGGATCGCCGCCGCGATCATCACCACGACGACGGGCACCAGCGCAACGATGAGTGCGCCATTGAGGGCGGTGGTCGACTGCAGGCCAAGGTAGACCATGCTCTGGAATATCGCGGAGCCGATGGCGCCCACGGGAAGCACCCACTTCCAGTGGCGCAGCAACAGGGGCCATTGCTCGCGCAGCGACAGCCACGACACCGGCAGGATCAGCAGCAGTGACGCGGCCCAGCGCCAGAAGTTGAGCGTGAACGGCGGGATCTGCTCGTGGATGGCCCGCCCCACCACCCAGTTGCCCGCCCAGCAGAGCATGGCGAGAGTCAGCAGCAGATAGGGCGATTTGAGGACGCGTTCCAAGATTGGATGCGATTGTAATGGCACCAGTTCCGGTAGACTCGGAATCCGCAGCGGCACAACGAAAGGGCATCGGCAATGTCGTCCAGACTCATCGCAACCATCGTCGGTACGCTCGTTGCGGCATTCGGCCTCTACGTCCTCGCGGTGGTCTTCTGGAGCTACTCCGCAGGAGAGCGTGCCGGCTGGGTGCAGAAACTCTCCAACAAGGGCTGGTTGTGCAAGACCTGGGAAGGCGAGATGGCGATGGTGTCGATGCCGGGCACGACCGCCGAGAAATTCTACTTCACGGTTTGGGACGACGAGGTCGCCGAACAAATCAACAAGGTCATGGGCAAGCGCGTGGCGCTGCACTACGAGGAAAAGGTGGGGATCCCGACGAGCTGCTTCGGTGATACGCGTTACTACGTCACGAAAGTGAGCGTGGTGGACCAGATTCCGCTGGCCCCCGGGGTGGTGGTGCCTGTGCAACCGGCGGCGGCGGAGAAGAAGTAAGGGGCGCGCCAGCGCGCCGGGAAGTAATGGCACGCTACGACATCGTCGTCCTCGGCGCGGGCATTGTCGGCATCTGCGTCGCGCTGCACCTGCAGAAGCGTGCGCGTTCGGTGGTACTGGTGGACCGCCGCGGCGCGGCGGAAGAAACCTCCTTCGGCAATGCCGGCCTGATCCAGCGCGAGGGCGTCTACCCGTATGGCTTCCCGCATGATTTCGGCGCGCTGCTGCGTTACAGCTTCAACCGCACAATCGACGCGCACTACCACCCGTCGGCGCTGCTGAAGCTCGCGCCTTTCCTGTGGCAGTACTGGCACCACTCGCGGCCGGCGCGCCACGCCGAGGTGGCGCGTCGCTATGCGAAACTGATCGAGCACTGCGTGACCGAGCACGAGGCGCTGATCGCCGAGGCGGGTGCGCAGGCGCACGTCGCGCGCGGCGGCTGGATGAAGATCTTCCGCACCGGGCGCGAGCGCGACCTGCGCTTCGCGGAGGCCGAGCGCTGGCGGCGCGACTTCGGCGTCGAGCACCGCCAGCTCGACGCGAAGCAGCTGCAGGAAGCCGAGCCCTACCTTGCGCCCGTGCTCGCCGGCGCGCTGCACTGGACGCAGCCCATCCGCGCGCTCGACCCGCAGGGTCTTGCGCTGGCCTACCTGCAACGCTTCGAAGCGCTCGGCGGGCGCTTCCTGCAGGGCAACGCGGCGACGCTGGCGCGGGAAGGGGACGGCTGGCGCCTGCGCACGGCGCAGGGCCCGCTCGATGCCGGCGGCGCCGTCGTGGCGCTCGGCCCCTGGGCGGACGTGCTGACGCGCGCGCTCGGCTACGACCTGCCGCTGGCGGTCAAGCGCGGCTACCACATGCACTACCGCGCGGCGGGCGAGGCGAAGCTCAACCACCCGATCCTCGACGTCGAGCGCGGCTATTTCATGGGCCCGGTGCGCCGCGGCATCCGGCTCACCACCGGGGCGGAGTTCGCGCTGCGCGACGCGATCCGCACGCCGGTGCAGCTGGGCAGGGCGGAACCCATCGCCCGGGACTTGTTTCCGCTCGCTGAAAGACTGGACAACGAACCCTGGATGGGCGCGCGGCCCTGCACGCCGGACATGCTGCCGATCATCGGCGCCGCGCCTTTGCACAGGAACCTCTGGTTCGCCTTCGGCCACGCGCACCATGGGCTCACGCTGGGCGCGGTGACCGGGCGGCTGGTAGCCGAGATGGTCGTCGGCGAAGCCCCATTCGTGGATCCGGCGCCGTATTCTGCTGCGCGGTTCGGCCGATGAAGTGGCAGTTCTGGATCGACCGGGGCGGGACGTTTACCGATGTCGTCGCGCGGCGGCCGGACGGGTCCCTCACTACCCATAAGCTCCTTTCGGAGAATCCGGAGAGGTACCAGGATGCCGCGCTCGCCGGCATCCGCGAGTTACTGAATGTCCCTCCGGGAGCACCCATCCCGGTGGAGCAGATCGAGGCGGTGAAGATGGGGACGACGGTGGCGACCAATGCGCTTCTTGAGCGCAAAGGCGAACGTACCGTTCTATTTATTACTCGTGGCTTCAAGGATGCACTGCGTATTGCGTACCAGAACAGGCCGAAAATATTCGAGCGGAACATCGTCCTGCCGGAATTGCTCTATGCGCACGTCCGTGAGGTCGCAGAACGGATCGGCGCGCGCGGGGACGTCCTCGCACCGCTGGACGAACCGTTAGCGCGCGCCGATCTCGAGGAAACCTTCAAGGCGGGTTTTCGCTCCATTGCGATCGTGCTGATGCATGGGTATCGGTATCCACGGCATGAGGCGCGCGTTGCGGCGCTCGCAAAGGAAGTCGGCTTTACGCAGATTTCCGTGTCGCACCAGGTGAGCCCGCTGATGAAGCTGATCGGTCGCGGGGACACCACGGTGGTGGACGCCTACCTTTCCCCGATTCTGCGTCGCTACGTGGATCGGGTCGCCGCCGAGCTGCAGGGCGTGCGCCTGCTGTTCATGCAATCCAATGGCGGCCTCACCGACGCGCGACGCTTCCAGGGCAAGGACTCGATCCTCTCGGGCCCGGCGGGCGGCATCGTGGGCGCGGTGCGCACGTCCCTGTCCGCCGGCTTCGGCAAGATCATCGGCTTCGACATGGGCGGCACCTCCACCGACGTGTCGCACTACGCGGGCGAGTTCGAGCGCGAGTTCGAGACCAGGGTGGCGGGCGTGAGGATGCGCGCGCCGATGATGAGCATCCATACGGTCGCCGCGGGCGGCGGCTCGATCCTGCACTTCGACGGCGCGCGCTACCGCGTGGGGCCGGATTCGGCCGGCGCCAATCCCGGGCCGGCGAGTTACCGGCGCGGCGGGCCGCTGGCGGTGACCGACGCCAACGCAATGCTGGGCAAGATCCAGCCGGAATTCTTTCCGCACGTCTTCGGCGCGGACGGCAAGCAGGCGCTCGATGCCGCGGTGGTGCAGGCGAAATTCGCCGAGCTGGCGCAGAGCATCGGCGACGGGCGCACGCCCGAGCAGGTGGCCGAGGGCTTCATCCAGATTGCAGTCGGCAACATGGCCAACGCCATCAAGCACATTTCCGTGCAGCGCGGGCATGACGTCACCGAGTACACGCTGTGCTGCTTCGGCGGCGCCGCCGGCCAGCACGCTTGCCTGGTGGCGGATGCGCTCGCCATGACGCGGGTATTCATCCACCCCTTCGCCGGGGTGCTCTCGGCCTACGGCATGGGTCTGGCGGACCAGGCGGCGCTGAAGGAGAAGGCGGTCGAGTCGACGCTCGGCGATGCGGCGCTGGAACCGGAGCTGGAGGCTTTGGCGCAAGCGGCAACGCAGGAACTGGTGAGCCAGGGCGTCGAGGAGAAGGGCGTCAGGGTGCTGCGGCGCGTGCACCTGAAGTACGAGGGCACCGATACGGCGCTGATTGTTGCCTATGCGACTGCGGAGGAAATGAAGAAACAGTTCGAAACGGCCTACCAGAAACAATTTTCTTTCCTGATGCCTGGGAAGGTATTGATTGTCGAAGCGATATCAGTCGAGGCATTGTCTTCCGGGGTTGCGCCTTTATCCGATCGCGCCTTTTCCAAAGACGGAAAAGGCGCGATCGGGGACAAGCCGGAGACGATCGTGCGCATGTTCACGGGCGGTCAATGGCATCAGACGCCGCTTTACCGACGGGAGAAGATGGTTCCCGGACAGAAGGTGGATGGCCCGACAATCATTGCCGAAGCCAACGCCACCACTGTTGTCGAACCAGGTTGGAGAGCCGAAGTCACGAAGCTCGACAACTTGGTACTGGAACGAGTGGTGCCAAGGGAGAAGCGCGTCGCCCTGGGCACCCGGGCCGACCCCGTGATGCTCGAGATCTTCAACAACCTGTTCATGTCGATCGCGGAGCAAATGGGCTTGCGCCTGCAAAATACCGCCTATTCCGTCAACATCAAGGAGCGCCTCGACTTCTCCTGCGCGCTGTTCGATGAGGCCGGCAACCTCATCGCCAACGCGCCGCACATGCCGGTGCACCTGGGCTCGATGGGCGAATCGATCAAGACGGTGATGCGCGAGAACGCCGGCAGGATGAAGCCCGGCAATGTCTACATGCTGAATGCGCCCTACAACGGCGGCACGCACCTGCCCGACGTCACCGTGATCACCCCGGTATTCGACGAGCAGGGCGAGGACATCTTGTTCTACGTCGGCTCGCGCGGCCACCATGCCGACATCGGCGGCATCACGCCGGGCTCGATGCCCCCGGACTCGAAGACGGTGGAGGAGGAAGGGGTGCTGATCGACAACTTCCTGCTGGTGGAGGAGGGACGCTTGCGCGAAAAAGAGGCCATCGCGCTGCTTCGTTCCGGCAGGTACCCGGTGCGCAACGTGCAGCAGAACCTCGCCGACCTGCAGGCGCAGATCGCCGCCAACGAAAAAGGGCTGCAGGCGCTGCGCGAGATGGTGGCGCACTTCGGCCTGGACGTGGTGCGCGCCTATATGCGCCACGTGCAGGATAACGCCGAGGAATCCGTACGCCGCGTGATCGGCGTGCTCAAGGATGGAGAGTTCGAGCTGCCGCTGGACAACGGCGCAGTGATCCGGGTGAAGATCCGCATCGGCGCCGATCGCAGGAGCGCCAGGATCGACTTCACTGGCACGTCGGCGCAGCTGCCGAGCAATTTCAACGCGCCCTCCGCCGTCAGCATGGCGGCGGTGCTGTATGTGTTCCGCACTCTGGTGGACGACGAGATTCCGCTCAATGCCGGCTGCCTGAAGCCGCTCGAAGTGGTGATTCCGCAGCGCTCGATGCTCAATCCGCGCTACCCGGCGGCAGTGGTGGCGGGCAACGTCGAGACCTCGCAGTGCGCCACCGACGCGCTCTACGGCGCGCTCGGCGTGCTCGCCGCTTCGCAGGGCACCATGAACAACTTCACTTTCGGCAACGACCGCTACCAGTATTACGAGACCATCGCCGGCGGCTCCGGGGCAGGCCCCGGCTTTGACGGCGCGGACGTGGTGCAGACGCACATGACCAACTCGCGCCTCACCGACCCGGAAGTGCTGGAGTGGCGCTTTCCCGTGTTGCTCGAAAGCTTCTGCATCCGGCAGGGCTCTGGCGGCGCGGGCAGGCACCGGGGCGGACATGGCGCGGTGCGGCGCGTGAAGTTCCTCGAGCCGATGACCGCGGCGATCCTGTCCAACCATCGCCGGGTGCCGCCGCACGGCATGGCCGGCGGCAAACCCGGGGCGCTGGGCAGCAATTATGTGTTGCGCGCGGACGGCAGGCGCGTGGCGCTCGGGCCCACCGACCGCTGCGAGATGGCGGCAGGCGACGTGTTCGTGATCGAGACTCCGGGCGGCGGCGGCTATGGTGCTTAGTTCTCTATAATACGCGGCTGTTGATGGTTGCCATGACATGAATCCCACCTCGATCTTCTCGAAGACCGGCAAGGGCGTGCAGGAAGCGTCCGGCAAGACCAGCCAGCTTTCGCGCGGCGACCGGGCGATCCTGTCGGCGATCGACGGCAAGATCAACCTGAAGGACTTGAGCGCCAGATTCGATCGCGCCCCGGACGAGAAATTTCAGACGCTGATCAAGAAGCTGGACGCGGACGGCTTCATCCGCGAAGTGAACCCCGGCGTGGTGCAGCGCGGCGCCGCGAACGTGCCCAAGCCGGCGGCGCCGGCCAAGCCTGCCGCGCCAGCAGGTGGCGGAGGAGGAGGAGCGGGCGAAGAGCTCGACTTCACGCAGATCTTCAGCGCGCCGCCCAAGGCGGAAAAGCCCCCGGCGCCCGCTGCGCCCGGCGGGGATCCGATGGCGCAGGCACGCCACGAAGCGGAAATGCGGCAGCGCGCGGAGCGCGAAGTGAAGGTCCGGGCGGACGCTGCGGCGAGGGCCTCGGTGGACAGCACGCAGAAGTTGCGCATCGAAGCCGAAGCGCGCGCCAAGGCGGAGCGCGAAGCGACGATGCAGGCGGTGGCCGAAGGCAAGACCAAGGCCGAGATCGCAGCCAGGACACGCGCCGAGGCCGAGGCCAAGGCGCGGGCGGCGGAAGCCGAAGCGGGGCGCGCCGTGCGCGAAGCCCGCGAAGCTCAGGAACGCGCCGAGCGCGAAGCGCGCGCCAAGGTGGAAGCGGCGGAAAAGGCGCGGCGCGACGCGGCGGATGGCGCGCTGCGCGAAGCCGAGGAGCTGCGCCGCAAGGTCGAGCAGGAGCGCCGGGCGCGCGAGGAAGCCGAGCGCCGGGCGCGCGAGGAGGCGGAGCGCACCAGGCGCGAGGCCGAGGAGCGGGCGCAGCGCGAAATCGAGGCCAAGGCGCGGCGCGCGGCCGAGGAGCTGGCACTGCGCGAGGCCGAGGAACTGCGCCAGAGGCTGGAACAGGAGCGCCAGGCGCGCGAGGAAGCCGAGCGCCGGGGGCGCGAGGAGCGCGAAAAACGCGAGCGCGAGCGGGCGCTCGAAGAAGCGGAGCGCCAGGCGCGCGAGGAAGTCGAGCGCAAGGAGCGCGACGAGCGCGACCGGCGCGAGCAGGAGGAGAACCAGCGCCAGATCCGCCTGGCGCGCGAGGCCGAAGACAAGAAGCGCCGCGACGCCGACGCGCGCAAGCGCAAAGAGGAGGAAGGCAGGCGCTGGGAGCAGGAAGACGCGCGGCGCAAGTCCGACTCCGCCTACCGCGTGCGCGCCGAGCAGGAGGACAAGGAGCGCGCCGAGCGCGAGGTGGTGGAGGCGGTAGAGCGGGCGCAAGCCGAGAAGAGCGCTGCCGCCGCCGCCGACGCGCTGTCGGGCTCGCTGATGGCCGACCTGGATTCATTCTCCAAGCGCGAAGAAACCGAGCGCAAGGAAAAGGAGGAGCAGGACCGCAAGGATCGCGCCGAAGCGCAGCGCATGGCAAAGGAGGAGGAGGCCAGGCGCGAGCGCGAAGAGGCCGAGCGCAGGGCGCGCAGGGAGGAAGACAAGCGCCGCAAGGAGGAAGCGGAACGCAAGGAGAAGGAGGAGAAGGAGCGCCTCGAGCGCGAGGCCGAGGCGCAGAAGCAGGAAGCGCTGGCCGAGAAGAAGAAGAAGGACCGCGAGGCCGAGGCGCGCAAGTCCGCTGCGGGCGACATCCCCATTTCCAGCGCCGACCTTGGCCGCGACGAAATCTCGGACGACGAGCGCAAGCTCACGCCCGAGGCGCGCAAGGCGCTGCGCGACCGCGAGCGCGAGGTGGCGCGCACGCGCAGCCGCGGCGACCAACCCTCGGCCAAGGCCGCCAGCGCGTACAAGCGCAAGCAGCCGGTCAGCTGGGGCAAGCCGGTGGCGCTTGCGTTGTTCTTCCTGCTGGTGGGTGGGGTCGGCGTGCTCAACTTCCTGCCGCTGTCCACCAGTGAGTACGAAAAGCTGGCGAGCGATGCCCTGGGCGCGCCGGTGAAGATCGGGTCGGCGCGCATGTGGGTGCTGGCCGGCGTGCAGATGCGCTTCGAGCGCGTCAGCATCGGCGAGTCGGTGAAGATCGCCGAGGTGCGCGCGGTGCCGGAACTGGGTTCGCTGCTCAACGAGTACAAGTCGTTCAGCCGCATCGAGCTGGACAAGGTGACGCTGGCGCAGGAGGCGCTGGGCCAGGCGCTGTTCGGCGCCATGAAGGGCGACCAGCTGCGCGTGTGGCGCGTGGTGGCGAAGGACGTGAAGCTCGAGGGCCCGCTCGCGCTGCCGATGGTGCACGCCGATGTCGCGCTTGCCAGCGACGGGCGCGCGGCTTCGGTGCGGCTCTCCGGCGATCGCGTCAGCGGCCTGATCACGCCCAAGGGCGATGGCGTGGCCTTCGAGGCCACGCTGGCCGGTTTCACGGTGCCTTTCGTGGAAAAGCTCGCCATTGCGGATTTCGGCATGAAGGGCAGCGCCGACCGGCAGGGCATGACGCTCAGCGAATTCGACGGACGCCTGAACGACGGCACGGTGGTGGGCAAGGGACGCATCACGTGGGGCGCGCAGTGGAGCGTGCAGGGCGAGATCGAGGGCCGCAGCATGAACGTCGCGGTGTTCGCGCCGCAGCTGGTTTCGGAGGGTCGCTTCAACGGCAAGGGGCGCTTCGCGCTGGCCGGACCCGACCCGGCCAAGCTGGCCGAGGGCGCGCGGCTGGAAGGCAAGTTCACCGTGACCAAGGGCGCGCTGAGCAGCTTCGACCTGTCGCGCGCGCTGCAGACGACCAGCGCGCAGGCGAGCGGGCGCACGCAGTTCTCCGAACTGGAGGGCAGCGCGGCGCTGGCCGGTGGCGTGCTCGCGCTGCGCGAGCTCAAGCTCAGCTCCGGCCTGCTGCACGCCAACGGCACACTGGACGTCGATGCCGCGGGCGGGCTGTCGGGGCGCGTCAACGCCGAGCTGCGCAACCTGCGCGGCACCTTTTACATCGGCGGCAAGCTGCAGGATCCGCAGTTGAGGAGGTAAGTGCAAAAGCTCCTCCAGTTCCGCGGCGCCCGGGCGCTGCAGGAATTTCGTCTCGCCAAGCTCCTCCCGCAACTGCAATCCGCCCAAGCAGGCATCCGCGGCCTGAAGGCGGAATTCCGGCACTTCGTTGAATGCGAACAGGCATTGGGCGCCGAGGAGGAAAAACTTCTCCTCCGGCTGCTCGAGTACGGTGCGCCGCCGCAAGCGGCCGGGCGCGGCGACCTGCTGGTCCTCGTCGTCCCCCGCGTCGGCACCATATCGCCCTGGTCCTCCAAGGCCACCGACATCGCGCGCAACTGCGGCCTGGCCAGGGTTCGGCGCATCGAGCGCGGCACCGCGTATTACGTCGCGGGCGGCAAGCGCAGCGACGCGGTGGCGGCGCTGCTGCACGATCGCATGACCGAGACGGTGCTTGCGTCGTTCGAGGAGGCGGGGCAGCTTTTCCAGCACGTGCTGCCGCGGCCTCTTGAGCGCGTGCCGCTCGGCGCGCTGGAGGAGGCCAACCGCAGCCTGGGGCTGGCGCTGTCGGAAGACGAGATCGCGTACCTGCGCCGCGCCTACGGCGCGATGGGCCGCGATCCCACCGATGCCGAGCTCACCATGTTCGCGCAGGCAAATTCCGAGCACTGCCGGCACAAGATTTTCAACGCCGACTGGATCGTCGACGGGCAGCAGAAGGATCAGTCCCTCTTTGCCATGATCAAGCACACCCACGCCGTGAACCCGCGCGGCACCGTGCTCGCCTACGCCGACAACGCGGCGATCATGGAAGGGCGCCTGGCGCGGCGCTTCTACGCCGGCGCGGACGGGGTGTATGCGCCGCACCCCGAGCAAACGCACACGGTGATGAAGGTGGAGACGCACAACCACCCTACGGCGATCGCTCCTTTTCCCGGTGCGGCGACCGGCGCGGGCGGCGAGATCCGGGACGAGGGCGCCACTGGGCGCGGGGCGAAGCCCAAGGCAGGCCTGGTGGGGTATTCGGTGTCCCACCTGAGGATTCCCGGCGCGCTGCAGCCCTGGGAGCAGGCGGACTATGGCAAGCCGAACCGCATCGTGTCGGCGCTTTCCATCATGCTGGAGGGGCCGATCGGCACGGCTGCGTTCAACAACGAGTTCGGGCGGCCCAACCTCGCGGGGTATTTCAGGACCTTCGAGGCCGAGGTGGGCGGGGTGCAGCGCGGCTACCACAAGCCGATCATGCTCGCGGGCGGCATCGGCAATATCGCTGCGCGCGATTCCTTCAAGTCGGCGCTGCCCGAGGGATGTTTGCTGATCCAGCTCGGCGGCCCGGGGATGCTGATCGGCATGGGTGGCGGCGCTGCGTCCTCCATGGGCGCGGGGACAAACACCGAGGACCTGGATTTCGATTCCGTGCAGCGGGGAAACGCCGAGATCCAGCGCCGGGCGCAGGAGGTCATCGACCGCTGCTGGGCTTTGTGCGAGGGCAACCCGATCCTCTCGATCCACGACGTGGGGGCGGGTGGACTGTCGAATGCGGTGCCGGAGATCGCGCACGGTGCGGGGCGCGGGGCGTACCTGGACCTGCGCGCCGTGCCTTCGGAGGATTCGGGCATGTCGCCGCGCGAGATCTGGTGCAACGAGGCGCAGGAGCGCTACGTGCTCGCGATCGCGCCTTCGTCGCTCGGGCTGTTCCGGGCGTTGTGCGAGCGCGAGCGCTGCCCGTTTTCGGTGCTGGGGAAGGCGACGGCGGACGGGCGGCTGAAGGTCAAGGATCCGCAGCTCGGGGACACGCCGGTGGACGTGGACCTGCAGATGGTCCTCGGCAAGCCGCCGAAGATGCTGCGCGACGTCAAGCGCCTTGCGCGCTCGGGGGACGAGTTCGCGCTCGATGGCCTCGAGCTGAAGGACTGCGCCTACCGCGTGCTGCGCCATCCGGCGGTGGCGGACAAGACTTTCCTCATCGCCATCGGCGACCGCACGGTGGGCGGGCTGTGTTCCCGCGATCCTTTCGTGGGGCCCTGGCAAGTGCCGGTGGCGGATTGCGCAGTCACGTTGATCGACTTCGACAGTGCTTCGGGTGAGGCTTTCGCCATCGGCGAGCGCACGCCGCTGGCTTCGGTGAACGCGCCAGCCTCGGGCCGCATGGCGGTGGGCGAGGCGATCACCAACATAGCCGCGGCACGGATTTCATCCCTGGATCGCGTAAAGCTTTCCGCCAACTGGATGGCGGCGGCGGGTTCGCCGGGGGAGGATGCGGCGCTCTACGACACGGTGAAGGCGGTGGCGCTTGAGCTGTGCCCGGGGCTCGGGGTATCCATCCCGGTGGGGAAGGATTCGCTCTCCATGCGCACGGCCTGGGGCGGCAAGGAGGTGCTGGCCCCGGTGTCGCTCATCGTTTGCGCTTTCGCGCCGGTAGAGGATGTGCGCGGCACGCTGACGCCGCGGCTGCGTGCCGATGCGGGGGAGACGGAGCTGGTGCTGGTGGATCTGGGCCAGGGCAGGAATCGCCTCGGCGGGTCGATCCTCGCGCAGGTCCATTCCCGTTTCGGCACCGAGGTGCCGGATCTGGAGGATGCAAAACTGCTGAAGGGTTTTTTCAATGCGGTGCAGAAGCTCGCGCAGGACGAACTGCTGCTCGCCTACCACGACCGTTCGGACGGCGGGCTGTTCGCCACCGTGTGCGAGATGGCCTTCGCCGGGCATTGCGGGGTGACCCTCAACCTGGATGCCATCGCCTTCGATGCGCTGACGGAGGATGTGGATGGGTTCAGGAAGAACGCCGAGGAACAGTTGCATGGACGGGTGCGCGAGCAAATCCTGCAGTGCCTGTTTGCGGAGGAGCTGGGCGCGGTGTTCCAGATCCGCGCCGCGGATCGCACGAAAGTCATGGATGTGTTGCGCAAGGCGGGCCTGGGCGAGGTGTCGCATGTCATCGGCACGCTCAACAGTCGCGACGAGATCCGTTTCACGCGCAGCGCAAAACCGGTGTTTGCCGAGAAGCGCGTGAATTTGCAGCGCGCGTGGTCGGAAACCACCTTCCGCATGCAGCAACTGCGGGACAACCCGGAGTGCGCGCAGGAGGAGTACGACCGGATCCTCGATGTAGCCGACCCGGGACTTTGCGTCGCACTCACTTACGATCCGAAAGAAGTATTCGTCAACACGGGAACGAGCCCGCGCGTCGCCATCCTTCGGGAGCAGGGCGTGAATGGCCAGGTCGAGATGGGCGCAGCGTTCCACCGTGCAGGGTTCGAGGCGGTGGACGTGCACATGTCCGACCTCATTTCTGGACGGCTGTCGCTATCTTCCTTCAAGGGATATGCCGCCTGCGGCGGATTTTCCTACGGCGACGTGCTGGGCGGCGGGCAGGGCTGGGCCAAGTCCATCCTGTTCAACTCACGCGCGCGCAAGGAGTTCGAAGCCTTCTTCGCGCGTTCCGACACCTTTGCTTTGGGCATATGCAATGGTTGCCAGATGATGGCGGCCCTGAAGGAACTGGTGCCCGGGGCGCAGCACTGGCCTTCGTTCGAACGTAACCGGTCCGAGCAATTCGAGGCGCGCATGGTGATGGTCGAGATCGTGGAGAGCCCTTCGATTGTCTTCCGCGGCATGGCGGGAAGCCGCATGCCGGGCGTGACGGCGCATGGCGAGGGGCGGGCGCAGTTTGCTTCCGATGCCGATCGCAAGAAGGCGATCATTTCTGCGCGCTTCGTAGACAATCGCGGCGCCGTGACGGAGACCTATCCGTTGAACCCCAATGGCTCGCCCGAGGGAATTACCGGGCTGACCACGGCGGATGGAAGGTTCACCATCCTCATGGAGCATCCGGAAAGAGTGTTCAGGACGGTGCAGATGTCCTGGGCGCCCGACGGGGCGGGGGAGGATTCGCCGTGGATGAGGATGTTCAGGAATGCGAGGGTTTGGGTGGGGTAGGGGTCTGGCAACAAACGCCCGCAGCTGACGGTACTACCCGCTCTGGGTATTCTGCTACCCACTACGCGAACCTAGTTGAGCGTTGCCGCAATCCTCCGGATCTCTTCCGCCGTCCGCTCCCCCGCGAGCGCCGTCCCCGGCATCAAGTGTTTCCCCATCGCCAGCCCGCCGATCAGGACAGGCTCGTAGCCAATGTCGCGTATCAGGCGCGAAGCCACCGCGATGGCCTGGGCATCGTCGCCCGCGATCGGCATGCCGATACGTCCGGGCTGTTCGTGCGCCGAACCCATCTTTGCAGCGCCGATGGCATTGAAAGCGCGCACGAGGCGCGCGCCAGGCAGCAATTCCGCCGACGCGAGGCCAGCGCCTTTCTCCCGGGCCCACGTCCCGATCTCGCCGTCCCGCCCCACAAACGGGTTGCACGTGTCGATCACCACCTTGCCCTTGATCAGGTCCGCCAGATCCTTGCCGAGGTCTGGCAGGGCGCGGTAAGGAACCGAGACCATCACCACTTCGCCGAAGGCCGCGGCTTCGCGCGGCGTTCCGGCACGCGCATTCGCCCCAAGCCGGGCGGCGAGCGCTTTGTCGTCCTCGATGTTGAGCGAGGAGAACATGACTTCGTGCCCGGCTTTCACCCAGACGGCGCCTATCGCGCTGCCGACGCGGCCCGAGCCGACGATGCCGATCTTCGTTTTCCCGGCAGCCAAAGCAGGCCAGGGCAGGGCGCCCACCACCACGGCAGCCCCGGCAACCACAAGGAACCCACGACGATTCTGTTTCATGGCATTGCCTCCACCAGTTCGATCATCTGCTTTCGTTCAATCGGTAGCTGGCGGCGCCGCACAAACCTGCTCGTACCGATAACGCCGTTTCGCCAACCCGTTGTACTCGAATACATCCAGCGTCCTTTCATAAGCCTCACGCGTGATTTCCACATGCGGCGTCCAGCAGCCAAGCTGCTGGTACGTCGCAATGCAATCCGCTAGCACCTTCTCATCGATATCGGGAAAATACGCTTTCTCCGCCCTGGCAATCTCCGCCGCTGGCGCCTTGTTCATGTAGACCCGGGTCTTCCGGTAGGCACGCATGAACGCCTTCGCCATCTCCGTTCCTAGCCATTCTCGAGTTGCCGCCAGGCTGGAAAACCCGCAGGGCCCTATCTTCGGCCCGCCCTGCGGCTGGCCTCCCTTGAAGGTGACGACTTCGGCGCCCTCGAGCTTCTTCCAGGTGAAGGCGGGATCCGCCTGGCGCCCGGTGAGGAAGAATCCGTCCACCTCGTTGACCTGGGCGAAGTGGACCGCCTCCGGCGTCGCCCCCTTGTCGAGCGACGTGAATCCCTGGCTCAACGCGGATTGCACAACGTGCGCCGAGCCATCCTTCAGGGCCGCAAGCGCCGAGACGCCCGGCGGCGAAACCGACCACTCTGCATGCAGGCCTTCGGCCTTGAGCAAGCCTCCCGACATGGTCGAAATGAGCGGCGAGTAGAACGCGGAAAACAAGGTGAACTGGATGCGGATGGTTTCCATCAGAGTTATCCTACGCGATGCGCAGCGACCGAATTATTGCCGATGACCCAGCCCGTCTACGCCCTCAACCTGTTCAACATTGCGAACCGGGACGAGTACATGGCGTACTCCCGCAGGTCCGCCAGGGAGGTGCAGGCACACGGCGGGCGCGTGGTGGCGCTGGGCAAGTTCCGCGAGGCCGCGGCGGGGGAGGTCGCGCCGCGCGAGGTGATGATCCTCGTCGAGTGGGCCTCCAGGGAGGCGTTCGAGAGTTACCGCAACGACCCGAAGCTGGCAGACTTGCACCTGCACCGCGTGCACGGCACGAGCGACTACATATGGCACCTGTTTGACAAGATCGAGGATCTCAGGCCGATCCTCAAATAGGCACGTTGAATCTGACGATCGGAGGCTGATGTGAGGAGCTATCTCGTAATCTCTGGAGCCCTGTTCGGACTGGTCGCTCTTCTGCACGCGGCCAGACTCGTATTTGCCTGGCCCGCTCAGGTGGGAGGCTGGGACGTGCCAATGTGGATCTCGTGGATCGGGATCATCGTGACGGGCGCCCTTTGCATCTGGGCAATTAGGCTCGCGAGGAGCCTGCGGCCGCTCGCTTGAGGCCAGGAACGCATGCAGAACTACGCTGAAAATGCAGTCAAGAGGCTGCTGCAGATACTTGCCGTTCTCGGCATGATCGTGATCTGGTCGATGATCCTGCACAAAGGATCTGCAGATATCCTGGCGCTTGCGCAGAAGCATTCTGCCGACGAGTTCTGGGTGGCTTTGGCGAAATACTTTCTGCGCAATATCGGCGGTGGGTAATGAACTGCTCAATTGGGGAGGGGTCATGAGACTGATCGCGATCGCCGTGCTCGCATTGCTTGCGCCCTGCATTGTCCAGGCGCAGACCGATTCGAAGTCGCTGAAGGAACAGCGGGATTGGGAGCGCAAGCGGCAGCAGGACAGCGAGCAGCGCCGGCAGCAGAACAACAAGATGGTGGACCGCAACATCCAGCAGCAGCGCTACGACGCGACGCGCCCTGGCGGCTCGTCGTCCACTCAGCGGACCAACACTCCGCCACCGCCGCAGAGGACGACTACCCCGCCGCCGCAGAGAAGCTACACCCCGCCGCCTCCCCAGAGGAGCTACACCCCGCCGCCGCAGCGGACGTATTCACCGCCACCGCCGCCCCCGCAGCGCTCGACTTCGAGTTCCTACAATAGGCGCTGAACGGGCATAGTGATCCAGCTCCGCGACCTCCGCTACATCCGCCTCGGCACCCGCGACCTCGACGCGTCCGCCCGCTTCGCGCGCGACATCCTCGGGCTCGAACCCGCCGGCTGCGACAACAACGCGCGCTACTTCCGCAGCGACAGCCGCGACCACACGCTGGTGTACTTCAACGGCGATCCGCAGGACCACGCCATAGCTTTCGAGCTGGAGGGCAGGGAAGCGCTGCACGCCGCAGGCGAAGTGCTGGAAGGACTGAAGCGGGACGTGAAGTGGGGAACGAAAAATGGCTGCGAGCAGCGCAGGGTCGAGTCCTACATTTCCTTCAGGGACCCGAGCGGCAACCAGATCGAGCTGGTGGTGCGCCCGCACCACAGCGGCAAGGAATACTTTCCGCAACGCGCCGCCGGCATCACGGGTTTCTCGCACATCGGCCTGCGCACCACCGACTCAGTACGGGACGAGGCGTTCTGGACCCAGGTGATGAACGCCCGCGTCTCGGACCGCGTCGGCCCGGCGCCGTTGCTGAGGATCGACGAAGTGCACCACCGCATGGCG
>CAZVZV010000153.1:0-2192 GCA_964631735.1 uncultured Enterobacteriaceae bacterium | reverse complement strand
CGACCATTCAGAATCGCCGAAAGAGTCTTGCGGCTGACTCCCAGGGCCTTGGCCGCTTCGGTAACCGTTACGCCGAGGGGCTCCAGGCAAAGCGACTTGATGATCTCGCCGGGATGCGGGGGATTGTGCATGCGCATGGCGCTTCCTTTCAGTGGTAGTCCTCGTAATCGACCGCGTCTGCATCGGTTCCGGCAAAAGCAAAAGTGATTCGCCAGTTTCCGCTCACCCGGACCGACCAAACACCCTTGCGGTCCCCTTTGAGCGGGTGCAGCACCAGTCCGGGAAGCGCCATGTCCTGTGGCTTTGTCGCTGCGCTCAATTGGGCAAGGATCAGCCGCAATCGATCGGCGTGCTGCGCCTGAATTCCGGACTTGCTGCCTGTCTCAAAGAATCGTTGCAGTCCTTTGTGCCGGATTCGACGGATCACAAGAGCGAGTGTAACCGATGGCGTTACGGGTTACAAGTGGCCGAACGTTCCGCATTACCGGCGCGCGCGGCTCTTGCGCGCGTCCGGGTACATGCGGTTGTTAGAGCGCTATCCTCCTGCCTCAACTGTCAGCTTTCAATGGTGACAATGTGTGCTTGGATCTTGCCGTCAACAGCGCCCCGCCCGAACCGCTTGCCGATAGCCTCTGCCGCGATGTCGGTTGCCTCGCCAAGCCGCGAGGCATCGCGGGCCTCGATCTCATTTCTTAGCGGTGTCCCCTGACAGTACGCGATCGCCGGGACACGGGGGGATGCTGCCCGGCTGCGCGCCGCGACCGTATTAATTCGGGGTGAGCCAATGAATCCACCGTTTGCAAGATCTCGCTCAATGGTGCGATGGTCGTGATAGCCGTGAGGCGTGCGAGCCAGGAAGCGCGGCGGGTCCTTGGGAAAAAGGGATTCCAGCGCGGTCGTCACGGTGTCCGCGAATTCGTTTTCCGTGATCCGATCCCACACGTTGAAAATGAAAACGCCTCCCGGTCTGAGCACTCGACGCGCCTCGGAAAACGATTTGGACTTTTCGGGGAAGAACATGACTCCGAACTGGCACACAACGGCGTCAAACGTTCCTTCTCGAAAAGGTAGTTGCATCGCATCTGCTTGACGCCATTCGACGGTGTGCTTCGTTCCCACGACGGCGGCTTGGTCGAGCATTGCCTGATTCAAATCCGTAGCGACGATGGAGACACTTTCAGGTAGCACGGATGCCAGAGCACGAGTCACCACACCCGTGCCGGCCGCAATTTCGAGTACACGAGAAAGAGACCTCGAACTTAGCCGATTCGCCAAGTCCGCAGCGTAGGGCTCAAAGATCAACGGCACCAGATGCGTCTCGTAGAGCTTCGGAATTGAGCCAGCAAAGACTTTGTCGGTATCGGGACTACCCATAGTAATTGCCTTTGATTCGATTCAGTTGCGCTCTAACGAATGAAAGGGACTTCCCCGTGCCGGTGACGGCATCGAAGTGCCAAGATTGAGGTGTCGAAATTCAATCTGATAACCGGAGGGGAAGTCATGGAGAAGATTACTACTGTGGGAATCGATCTGGCAAAGAGCGTGTTTTCGCTATATGGGGTGGATGGCGCGGGGCGCGTCGTGCTCAAGCGCACGGTGCGGCGCGATCAGCTGGTGGAAGTACTGGCCGGATTGCCGCCGTGCCTAGTTGGAATGGAGGCGTGCTCGGGGGCGCATGAGTGGGGGCGGCGATTCCAGGGTTTGGGCCACACAGTGCGGCTGATGGCGCCCAAGTTCGTGATCCCGTACCGAAAGAGCGGCAAGAACGACGGCAACGATGCCGAGGCGATCTGCGAGGCGGTGACGCGGCCGAACATGCGTTTTGTGCCGGTGAAGAGTATTGAGCAGCAGGCGCTACTGACGCTACACAGGGTGCGTCAGGGGTTCGTGGTGGATTTCAACGGCATGCCAAAGATGCTAAAAGCATCTACAGGTAGATGCAACCATCTACATATAGATGGCTCCATATGCCGGCATATATCTATTGGTAGATATATAGCCACGGCTCTCCTTTGCTGCCATGACTGAAAGTAAGCCCTACGCCGCTAGCAGCGGACGACGCTTCCAGACTTCGGTCGCCTGCTCGAAAGCGTGCGCCAGCTGCAGCACGCCAAAGTCGTCGCGATAGCGGCCGACGATCTGCAATCCCACCGGCAATCCTTCAGCCGTAAATCCGGCCGGTACCGAGATCG
>CAZVZV010000152.1:0-6803 GCA_964631735.1 uncultured Enterobacteriaceae bacterium | reverse complement strand
CTGTTGCCGCGTATCGCCTACAAGCTTTCGCTGGTCGATGGTCCGTTGATCGTCTCCCTGCTGATGTTCTTCCTGCCCGCCCTGTTCCTGGCGATGCTGTCGCCGTACGCGATTGCGCTCCTGCACGCGCGCGAGGCCGACAGGGGCGTCGGCAAAGCATCGGGGCTGGTGTTCTTCTGGTCGACACTGGGCAGCATCGCGGGCAGCCTGGGCACGGGCTTCCTGTTGATCCCGCATTGGGGCATCGGCAGCATCATCGGCGGCGTCGGGTCGGGCCTGGTGCTGCTCGGCGGCGTCGGACTTTTGCTGACGCGAAAGCTGCCGGCAATCCTTCCCCTCGGCCTGGCGCTCCTGGGCTTGGTCTGCAGCGCTGCCCTGCGGCAGATCGCGGTGGCCGACGACCAAAGCGTGGTCTTTGCCGCGGACGGCCTGTACGAAAGGATCGTGATCCGCGACCTGACGTTGCGCGGCCGCAGCGCCCGCATCCTGATGCAGGACCTGAGCGTCAGCGGCGGCCAGTACCTGGACGACGGCAGCATGGCCTTCGACTACACGAAGTATTACGACCTGTACAGGCTGTTCCTGCCCGAGCTGCGCGCCGCCCTGGCGATCGGCGGCGGCACCTACAGCGTGCCCGGGGCCATCCTGCGCGATTCGCCGCGCGCGGTGGTGGACGTGGCGGAGATCGATCCTACGCTGCACGCGCTCGCGCGCCGCTACTTCGCGCTGCCCGACGACGCCAGGCTGCGCAACCACGTGACCGACGGGCGGCGCTTCCTGCACGACACCGGGGAGCGCTACGACCTGATCTTCTCGGATGCGTTCCGCTCGCTTATCTCCGCACCGCCGCAGTTCAGCACGCTCGAGTTCTTTCGCCTGGCGCGCGCGAGGCTCCGGGAGGACGGCGTGCTGATCGCCAACTTCTACGGCAGCCTCGCGCCGGACTCCCGGGCGGCGATCTACGCCGTGCTCAGGACGATGCGCGCCGCCTTTCCGCAGGTCTACGTCCTCGCGACCGCCGGCGCCGAAAGCGGCGAGCTGCAGAACTTCATCTTCATCGGGCACAACGCCGCCGATCCGCACCGGCGCATCGACCTGCGGAACGCCGCGGCAGTCCCGTTCTCCTATCCGATGCTGACGGAGGTCGCCGCACTGGAACTGCGGGCGCCGCAGGCCTTGGTCGATGCGCATGCCATCCTCACCGACGATTTCGCCCCGGTCGAGCACTACGCGGCCAACGCCATCCGCCGGTACGACGCCGTGTCGCGCGCCTCGCGCTGACGCTGCCCTACAGGTCGACGCGCAGCACCATCGAGAAGCCGTACTCCTTGACCTGCTCCTGGCCCACGCGGCCGCCGAAAACGAAGCTCGCCGTCAGGTCCTTGCCGAAATAGCGCCAACCGGCGCTGAGCAGGACGCTGTCGGGATCGTCCGGCGGCTGCTGGCCCGTGGCGAACTGGACCTTCACGGGATCCGTCGAGTACTGGTACATCGCGCCGAAGAAGGTCTCCGACTTGCCTCGCCCGTAGGCCGCCTCGGCGAGCAGGCTGTACTGCTCCGCGGTGAGCTTGCTGCTGGCGACCTGGGTGCCGTCGGTCTCCACGTACGCATCCTGCTCGCGCCGCGAGCCCAGCGCGCCGAGCGAGCCGGTCAGCTTCCAGTCGCCCACCATGGAGATATTGGTCAGGTTCGTCGACGCGAAGCCGCGCGTCGACTTGAACTCGCTGTCCACGGCCGCAGTGACGAACGGCACGACGGTGCCGATCGTCCGCGACTGCCGGGTATTGAACTGGCCGTAGCCCAGGATCAGGTCCACGCTCCAGGTGTCCGACAGGAGGACCGCGAAATAGGGATTGACGTTGAACCCGGTGGTTCGCTCGTTCCCAGTGTTGAACGTGGTCACGAAGTTGCTCGTCTCGTAGCCGACGGACAGGCCCGCCACGAATTTGTCCGAGCGCGTCATGTCGAAGCCGAACAGCATGTTCTGCGTCGTGCCGTGAAAGGCGGTCCGGGAAAACTCGTTCTCCAGCGAGTTGGACATGCCGCTGACCCAGAGGCTCTCGTTGTTGCCGCCGGTCTTGCCGCCATTGCCGCCGCCGGACGAATCGCCTGGCGCGGCCGCGAGGTAGTCCACGTCGCTGCGGAACCCCGAATAGCTGTTGGCCGCCAACACGATGCCGAGGGACGATGTCCTGTCCGCGCCCCGCGGGCGCCGCAGGCTGAAGATCTGCGACCGGATCGTCCCCGCGATCGGCGTGACCTGCGTCTGAAGCGTGGTCGAGCTGGTGATCGAATCGCTCGGGCTGGTCTGCTCCGGCGGGGGCGTGATCAGCGTGAAGGCCAGGGCAGTGCTGCCGTACAGCAAAAGCGCACACCCGAGAATCTTGCTGAAAGTCTTCTGGAGCACGGTGTTCTCCGAATTCTTGGACACGGTCCCTTGTTGCGAAGTCAGGATAATGCAACGCCGGGATTGTGACAACATGAAGTGACCTGCGCGCGCCGGCGAGGATCAGCGCATGCCCTGCGGTCAGGCCGGCTTGACGCCCCGCAAAACGACGGTATGCGCGCCGAATCCCTGCGCCGCACGGCGCGTGTCGGCACTCACGCTGCCCGCAAAGTAATCGAGGCGCCCGATCACCTCTACTTCGAGCCCCGCCGTGCGCAGCATTTCGAGGTAGCGGTCCTCGAGCACCGCGCCGACCACGCATTCCGCCCATAACTTCGGATCGGCGCGCGCCTTTTCCGAGATCGGCGTGGTCAGTGCGATGTCCGAGATCTGCAAGCGGCCGCCCGGCCTGAGGACGCGCGCGATCTCGGCGAATGCGCGCGGCTTGTCCGGCACGAGATTGAGGACGCCGTTGCTGGTCACGACATCCACCGCCGCATCCCCGAGGGGGATCTCCTCGGCGTTTCCCTCCAGCGCTTGGACATTTTCCGCGTCCATGGTGCCGACGTTTCTTCGCAGCTTCTCCAGCATGGCTTGCGTCATGTCGAGTCCGTAGATCTTGCCGCGCGACCCGGTCAGCGTGCTGCCGATGAGGGTGTCGGTGCCGGAGCCGGAGCCGATATCGAGGATCACGTCTCCTTCACGAATGACCCCGGTGGCGAAGGGATAGCCGACGCCGGCGAAGGACTCGACGGCGGTCGCCGGGATGAGGTCGAGCTGGGCGGCCGGGTAGCCGACGAACAGGCAGGCAAGCCTGCCGGTAGGGAAATGGAACGTCTTGCCGGGGTTCTGCGCGACGTCCGTATACATGTCGGACACCGCTTTGAGGATGAACTCCTTCTTATCGCTGAAGATCGCGACCATTCTCTCCTCTCGCGCGGCCGGCGCTAGAAGGTTTTCAGCAGCCGGCTGACGCGACTGCGAACCACTTCCGGTGCGTCCTGTTCCTGGCGCAATTCGCCGACTATTCCCTTTAGCCGGCGTTCAAACTCCGCGCGGGAGAAGCAGCTCTTGCAGGTGTGCAAGTGCCTTTGCATCGCCTCACGCTCGTCGCCGCCGAGCTCGTGGTCAATGAATTGGAAAATCTGCTGCAGCGCCTTCTCGCAATCGATTTCGTGTTTCGTCACGTCAAGCCTCCTTTCCTGACTTGGCGCGCGGAACGCCCGCCACTCGGCCTTCTGCAGCTCCCGTCGCGGCATCGCCGCGCAGGCCGTATGCCCGCGCCTGTTCCCACAGTAACTTCTGCAGCGCGCTACGGGCCCGCGCCAGTCGTGACCGTACCGTGCCCACGGGAATGCCGAGCGTGTCGGCGATCTCGCTGTAATTGAACTGCTCGAGATCCGCCAGGATCACGACCACCCGTTGGTGCTCCGGCAACGTCGCCAGCGCGCGCTCGAGGTCCTCGCGCAGCAGCCGGTCGAGAAATTCCTGCTCCGGATTGCTGAACCAGAGCAGAAACGGCTGATGCATCTGCTCGAAGATCGAGAACGCCGCATCCGCTTCATCCGGATCCTCGCTGTCCATCGATTCGCATTGCGGCCGCGCATCGGCGCGGCGGCGCTCGTCAATGAACGTGTTGTGCAGGATGCGGAAGATCCAGGCGCGAAACGCCGCGTCGGACTCCAGTGAATCGAGAGCCTTCCAGGCGCGCGCCACGGTTTCCGCCACCAGGTCCTCGGCGTCCGTGTCGTTCCGCGTGAGGCGGCGCGCCACCCCGTGCATGCTGCCTACGAGCGCAAGCACCTGTTTCTCAAATGCTTCCTTCGGAAGTCCCATTCCCTCCCCTTGTCCCGAGGACGCAACCGGCGGCCATTCGGTTCCATCCAGCATAACCGGGAACCCTTTTCGGCGGTACCGCGTCTAGGGCTGCGAGGACCGCTGCATTCGCATCCGGTCCGAACATGGAAGTCGGCGGCCATGACAAGCATAGCGACCAATGAGAAGCGGGTAGACAGCGTTGCGCTCGAAGAGAAAGTGAAGGCAATGTATCGCGCGGTCGCCCTGCAGCCCGAGGGCGAATTCCATTTCGAGATGGGCCGTGCACTGGCCGAACGGCTCGGATACGCGCCCAAGGACCTGGATGCGATCCCGTTCCAGGCGATCCAGTCGTTCGCCGGCGTCGGCTACTACTTCGACATCGCCCATATCGAGCCCGGCGAAACGGTCGTGGATCTGGGCAGCGGCTCCGGCATGGACAGCTTCATCGCCGCACTCAAGGTCGGCGCTTCCGGCGCGGTGGTCGGCATCGACATGACGGACGAGCAGCTCGACAAAGCCGAGGCGCTGCGCCTGGCGGCCGGCATTACTAACGTTTCCTATCGCAAGGCCTACATTCAGGCTACTGGCCTCGGCAACGGGTTTTGCGACGCCGTCATCAGCAACGGCGTCATCAACCTGGCCCTGAGCAAAGTAGGAGTGTTCCGTGAGGTGGCCCGCATTCTGAAACCGGGTGGACGGCTGGCGCTTGCCGACATCGTGACGGATTCCCAGCTTCCCGACGGCATCACCTGCGACGCTACGCTGTGGGCGGCTTGCATCGGCGGTGCCATGCAGGTCGACAACTACGTTGCCGCCATCGAGTCGGCGGGGCTGCGCGTGAGCACGCTGCGGGACAATCCGCAATATCAATTCATTTCAAGCAACGCCCAGGGCGCCGCGCGCAAGTATGGCGTCAAGAGCGTCTCACTCGTGGCCACCAAGGAATGAGTCTTTGCCGCCGGAGCTGCGGGGTGCACCCGCCGGCCCCGGAGATCTTCAACCCACCCAGGAGGACACCATGAAAGCATCAATCGTTACGACCTTGGCCCCGGTCACAGTTGCGCTCGGCGCACTTTAGAAGGGAGCAATCATGAATCCGAACAAAGCGTTGTGGGAGAAGGGCGACTTTACCGAGATCGCCGCCTTCATGCGTCAATCTGGCGAAGCAGTGGTCAAGTCTCTCGGCATAACGACGCCGCTGCGCGTTCTGGATCTGGGCTGCGGCGATGGCACGACGGCGGTTCCGCTGGCCCGTCTGGGGGCCGAAGTTGTCGGCATCGACATTGCCAGGAACCTCGTTGACGCGGGAAACAAACGCGCTGCGCAGGCGGGTCTCCAGCGACTGAAATTTCAGGAGGGGGATGCGTGCAACTTGCAAGGGGTCGACGACCATTCATTCGATATGACCCTCTCCGTATTCGGCGCCATGTTTGCTCCCAAACCCTTCGACGTAGCCAAGGAGATGGTCCGCGTCACGAAGCCAGGTGGCCGTATTGTGATGGGCAACTGGATTCCCAACGATCCGACTTCATTCGTGTCGCAGCTGCTGAAGATAAGCTCGTCGTTTACGCCCCCGCCCCCGGAAGGCTTCGTCAGTCCAATGACCTGGGGCGTGGAATCGCACATCATCGAGCGTTTTGGCCAGGCCGGAGTGCCCAAGGAGAAGATATCCATGCTCAAGGACACGTTCTCCTTTGTATCGCCTGACAAGAGCCCAGCACATGTCGTCGAAACATTCAGGCGATTCTATGGCCCGACAATGAATGCTTTTGAAGCGGCTCAACAGGGTGGAAAAGTAGAAGATCTCCACAACCAGCTTCTGCAGCTTGCGAAGGCACAGAACAAGAGCACCGACGGCAGCACTTCAATTCCTGCCACCTTCATGCGAGTCACAGTTCGCCTTTGATTGAACCCGAGGCGATTGCGAACCAACGTTTGCGCAAGAAAGGCGTCTTTCCCATAGGACGCAAGCGCCTAGCCCGACACTTTCGGTTCCTCGACCCCGTGCTTGCCGCGCAACTGCGCGGCAAGCGCCTCGGCGTCGCCCTTGCTCGGCAACCTCGAGATGCGCACCACGTAAATGCGCTTCTCGCCCGCCTTCGCCGGATGGATCTCGGCGGCATAGCCGGCTGTGCGTAACTGGTCGTAAACGCCAAACGCCTCGCTCTGAGTGCTTGCGCTCGCCAGCGTCACGCGCCACTTGCCGCCGCTGCGCAGGCCGCCCTGGCCGTCGGCGATCTCGGTTTCCTGCGCCCACTGCGCGAGTTGCGCCGGCTCGACGAAGCCTACCGGCTTGGTCTGTCCCTTGTCGCGCTGGTAAAACTGGCGCGCCTGGTCCATGGTCACCGGCGCTTCGCCCTCGGCGCCGACTTCGACCTTGCCCTCGATCAGGCAGATGACCTGGCGCTCGGCCATGGACTTGCCCCACAGGTCGGTGCCCCGGATCCCCGCCGTCACCGTGGCCACACGAATGCTCACCTCGCGGCGCCGCTCCTTGGCGAGCAAATCCGTGGTGAAGCGGAACGCGCCTTGCAGCACGTTCAGCGCCGCCTTGAACACGCCGCCGTGCTCGGCCTGCAGGTCGATCAGGCGCAGCGAA
>CAZVZV010000151.1:0-11879 GCA_964631735.1 uncultured Enterobacteriaceae bacterium | reverse complement strand
CGCCAGAGCCGCTGCGGCTCGCTGCGCGCGCGCCACCAGTACAGCGACAGCCCCCACATCGACACGGCGAAGGTGAGGAACACGCTGATCGAGTAGAGCACCACCAGCAGGGTCACGCTGCCGGCGGTGGCCCACAGCACTGCGAAAGCCGCCAGCCCCATCACCAGGATGCCGTTCTCAGTCACCAGGCGCGTCGACAGGTACCTGAACTTGTGTGGCACCCAGGAATCGGCCGCCATATTGGAGAGCACTGCCGGGCCGCCGAGAAAACCGGTATTGGCGGCGACGAACAACAGGCCCGCCTCCAGCGCCAGCACTACGGTCAGCGCGATCGGGTGCGATAGCGGCCCGTCGAAGCCCATGTCCGCCAGCACTGCGCCGAAGACCACCGCGTTGTAGGTCTGGCCTTCCACGTGCTTCACGTCCCACAAGAGGTACAGCAGGATGATGCCGCCGGCGGTGAAGGCGAGCGACACCGCCATGTAGAGCATGGTGAGTTTGCCGGTGTGCTTGCGCGGCTCGGCCAGCACGTTGACGTTGTTCGACACGGCCTCCAACCCGGTGTAGGTGCCGCCGCCCTGCGCATAGGCGAGCAGCAGGAACGCGGCGAGCGTCGTCCAGCCCATCTGCTGGCCGAGGCTGCGCGTTTCCTCCAGCGTGGCCGGCACCAGCGCGGCGAAGTTGCCCGCGTGCGCGAGGATGCCGTAGACGATCAGCACCACGTGCGTGACGATGAAGCCGAGGAACACCGGCAGCAGGATCTTGATCGCCTCCTTCATGCCCCGCAGGTTGAGCAGCAGCAGCAGCAGCACGACGGCGAGGCCGCTGGCGAGCTTCCATTTCTGCAGCGCAAGCGGCAGCAGCGAAAACAGGGCGTCCACCCCCGCCGCCGCCGAGATGGCGATGGTCAGCACGTAGTCCACCAGCAGTGCGGCGCCGGAAACCAGCCCGGCGTGGCGCCCGATCAGATGCGTGGCGACGCGGTAGCCGCCGCCGCCGGTGGGAAACAGCTCGATCACCTGGTTGTAGGCCAGCGCGATGATGAACACTGTCAGCACGGTGGCGAGCGCGAGGTACAGGCCCAGATGGTGGTGGCCTTCGAGCGCGCGGAACGCTTCCTCCGGGCCGTAGGCCGAGGAAGAGATGCCGTCCGCGCCCAAGCCGACCCAGGCGAAGAACGCGGCCAGGGCGATCGAGTGGCGCGTCTTCTGCGATAGCGGGTCGAGTGGCGTGCCGCGGATGAACCTGCGCAGGCTCTGGCCGAGGTTCATGCGCCGCGCCGCTTCTGCATGCGGCGCGCGAACACCGTCATCTCCTTCTCGGCCTGCTTGTCGCCTTTGGCGCGCGCGGCCTCGATGCCTTGCGTCCAGGCGGTGAGCGCCTCGTCCTCGCGGCCGGCGTCCGCCAGCGCGCGGCCGAGGGATTTCCACGCCGCCGAGTAGCGCGGGTCGCGCGCCACCGCCTCATGCAGTTCGGCGATGCCGCGCTCGCGCTCGCCGGCCCTCAGGTACTCGGTGCCCAGCGAGTAGCGCAGCAGCGCGCCGTCGCGCGGCGTGCCGAGCATCTTCTCGAGGTTGGCGATCAGGGGGGAGGGCATTTCGGCTAAGATGGGCGAGGCGATTGTAAACCCCAACAACGTCATGAAAACTGCGATCCAGACTGCCGACGCGCCGGCGGCGATCGGCGCTTACTCGCAGGCGGTCCGCGCCGGCGACACCGTGTATCTTTCCGGCCAGATCGGCCTCGACCCGAAAACCATGCAGCTCGCCGAGGGCATCGACGCCCAGATCCAGCGCGTGTTCGCCAACCTTGCCGCGGTGGCGCGCGCGGCGGGGCTCGGCCTGGAGCGCACGGTGCGCATGACGGTGTACCTCACCGACCTCGCGCACTTCGCCAGGGTCAACGAGATCATGGCGCAGCACGTCGCGCAGCCGTTCCCCGCGCGTGCGGCGGTCGGCGTGGCCAGCCTGCCGCGTGGTGCGCTGGTCGAGATCGACGCGATTCTGCACGCCGGTTGAAGCGCGAAATCCCTCCCGCGACGGCGAAGAAGCTCGCCCGGCTAGGGATCGGCTCGCGCTTCGACCTGCTGTTCCACCTGCCGGCGCGCTACGAAGACGAGACGCGCCTCACGCCGCCCGGCGAGGCGCCAGTCGGTGCGCCGGTGCTGGTCGAGGCGCCGGTGCGCAGCACCGAGATCGCCTTCCGTCCGAAGCGCCAGCTGGTCGTGCATTGCGACGGCCTGGTGCTGCGCTTCCTCAACTTCTACGGCAGCCAGAGGAAGCAGTTCGAGCGCGCCGTCGAGGAGGGCAAACTGGTGCGCGCCTACGGCGAGATGAAGCATGGCCGGCTCGGCGCCGAGATGATCCATCCGCGCTACCGCATCGTCGCGCCGGATGAACCGCTGCCCGCCTCGCTTACGCCGGTCTACCCAACGACCGCCGGTCTGGGCCAGGCCACGCTGAGGAAACTCGTGCTCGAGGCGCTGCAGGACGAAGCGATCGAGGACACGCTGCCCGCTGCGATGCAGGAGCGCTACGCGCTCGCGCCGCTCGCGGATAGCGTGCGCCTGCTGCATGCGCCCGCGCCCGGCAGCGACACCGCGGCGGCCTGGCAGCGCGTCAAATTCGACGAGCTGCTGGCGCAGCAGCTGCAGCTGCGCCTGGCGCGCCGCAAGCGCCGCGAGAAGACAGCGCCGGCGCTGCCCTCCAACGGGCCGCTGCTCAAGCGCTTCCTCGGCAAGCTGCCGTTCCGCCTGACGCGAGCGCAGCAGCGCGTGATGGCCGAGCTGCTGCGCGATCTTTCGCAGACCCATCCCATGCAGCGCCTGCTGCAGGGCGACGTCGGCAGCGGCAAGACCATCATCGCGGCGATCGGCTGCCTTGCCGCCGTGGATGCGGGCGCCCAGGCGGCGGTGATGGCGCCCACCGAGATCCTCGCCGAGCAGCACTACCGCAAGTTCTGCGCCTGGCTCGCGCCGCTCGGCGTGCAGATCGCCTGGCTGCACGGCGGCCTGCCGGCGGCGGCGCGCAAAGCGGCGCGCAAGTCGATCGCGACGGGCGACGCGAGCATCGCCATCGGCACGCAGGCCCTGTTCCAGGAGGGGGTGGGGTTCGCCCGGCTCGCGCTCGCCATCGTGGACGAACAGCACCGCTTCGGCGTGAAGCAGCGCCTGCAGTTGCGCAAGAAGGCGGAGCTCGCGGTCGCCCACCAGCTGATGATGAGCGCGACGCCGATCCCGCGCACGCTGCACATGACCTATCACGCGGATCTGGATGTGTCGGTGATCGACGAGCTGCCGCCCGGCCGTAAGCCCGTCACCACGCGCCTCGTTGCGGCCGCGCGCCGCGGCGAGGTGCTGGAGCGCATCCGCTCTGCCTGCGCCGAAGGTCAGCAGGCCTACTGGGTCTGCCCGGTGATCGAGGAATCGAAGGACAAGGATCTGCAGGCCGCGCTCGACGCCTACGAGGAGTTGCGGCGCGAGCTGCCGGGGCTGTGCGTGGGCCTGGTGCACGGGCGCATGGCGCCGGCGGACAAGTCGGCGGCGATGCAGGGTTTCGCCGCCGCCGAGACCCAACTGCTGGTGTGCACCACGGTGATCGAAGTCGGCGTGGATGTGCCCAACGCCTCGTTGATGGTGATCGAGCACGCCGAGCGCTTCGGACTCGCCCAGTTGCACCAGCTGCGCGGGCGCATCGGGCGCGGCACGCGAGCGAGCGACTGCATCCTCCTGTTCCAGGAGCCGCTGTCGGAGCCCGCGCGCGCGCGCCTGAAAGTGATCTACGAGAACGCCGACGGCTTCGCCATCGCCGAGCACGACCTGCGCTTGCGGGGCGAGGGCGAGTTCCTCGGCGAGCGCCAGAGCGGCCAGCCGCTCCTGCGCTTCGCGGACACGGTGGCGGACGCGCCCCTCGTCAAGGTGGCAAGCGCGGCCGCCGAGGAACTGCTCGCCGGCGACGAGGCGCCGGTGCGCCGCCACATCGAACGCTGGCTGCGGGCCCGCTCCGACTACACTAGAGTCTAGCCATGCGCATCGACCTCGATTTCATCGGCCGCCGCCTGGATGCCTACGAGCGCCTGTTGCGGCTGGACAAGCCGATCGGAACCCTGCTCTTGCTGTGGCCGACGCTGTGGGCCGTCTGGCTCGCCGCGGGCGGCTCCCCCAGCATCGAGGCCGTCGCCATCTTCGGCGTCGGCACGCTGCTGATGCGCTCGGCGGGCTGCGCGCTGAACGATTTCGCCGACCGCAAGTTCGATGCGCAAGTCGAGCGCACGCGCACCCGGCCGCTGGCGACGGGCGAGATCGCCCCCGCGGAGGCGCTCGTGCTCGCCCTGCTACTTGCCGCCACCGCCTTCGGCCTGGTGATGATGCTGAATCGCCTCGCCATGCAGCTCTCGTTCATCGCGCTGGCAATCGCCGCGACCTACCCCTACGCCAAGCGGTTCATCGCGCTGCCGCAGCTCTACCTCGGCGTCGCCTTCGGCTTTGGCATCCCGATGGCCTATGCGGCGATCCAGTGGCGGCTGCCGCCTGATTGCTGGGCGTTGCTCGCCGCCAACGTGTTCTATGCGTTCGCCTACGACACCGAGTACGCGATGGTGGATCGCGAGGACGACGCGAAGATCGGCATCCGCACCTCAGCGCTGACGCTGGGGCGCCACGACGTCGCTGCCGTGATGGCGAGCTACGCCGCGATGCTCGCCATCCTCGCCGGCGTCGGCGCCTACCTGCACCTCAACTGGCCCTACTACGCCGGCCTGGTGCTCGCTGCGGCGATGATGGGTTACCACTATCGCCTGATCCGCGGCCGCACGCGTGAGGGCTGCTTCAAGGCCTTCCAGCACAACAATTGGGTCGGCGCCGCTGTATTGGGCGGCATCATCGCCTCCTATGCGCTGAGGTGACCGTCGTTACGATGCCACCCGAGATACCGGTCGCAAGCTTCGCCTTCCCCTCCGGCCCGCTGCGCGGCACGCAGCTCACGCTCTACGCCTCACGCCTGCTGCACCACGGCGTCGGGCAGATGGAAAGCTTCGCGCTCGGCGCGATCGCCGCGGTGCGCGTCGGCTACGAGCGCGATGCGCGGCGCATCGGCTGGGGCGTGACGCTGATCCTCGTGGCGCTGGTGCTGTTCGCGCTGTTCCGGCCTCTTGGCGCGTTCGCCGCGAGGGCGGGGGCGCAGGTCGCTGATGGCCAGGCGGTCGGGCAACTGCTGCGTGCCGCGATGAGCGCGCTGGAGGCCCTCGCCGGACTGATGCCGATGATCGCGGCGGCCTTGGTCGCCTGGGGCAGTACGCTGGTCGCGTTCGGCTGGCTAGGCACCACGCTGCTGGTGCTGACCCTGCCCGTCTCCGAGCGCGCCTACGCAGTGCGCGGCAGGAACCAACTGCTGCAGGATTTCGCCGAGCTGCTGGCGGAGCGCGTGGCGCAACGCGTGGCGCAGCATGGGCGCTGACGGGCAGCGCGGCGGCCGCTGAAATGCACTACGCCGACCTGCGGGAGTTCCTCGGCAAGCTCGATGCGCTCGGTGGCCTGAAGCGCATTGCGGCGCGAGTCTCGCCCAATCTGGAAATGACCGAGATCTGCGACCGCGTGCTGCGCGCGGGAGGACCGGCGCTGCTGTTCGAGCGGCCCGCCGGATTCTCGACGCCCGTGCTGGGAAACCTCTTTGGCACGGTTGAGCGCATTGCCCTGGCGATGGGCGTGGAGGCGGGTGTGAATCCCGCGCCCGCCCTGAGGGACATCGGCCGCCTGCTCGCTGCGCTGCGCGAGCCGGATCCGCCCAAGGGCCTGCGCGACGTGGTGGAGAAACTGCCGCAGCTCGCGCGCCTCGCGGGCAAGGTGTTCGACATGGCGCCCAAGGTGCTGTCGTCGGCGCCTTGCCAGGAAGTGGTGTGGGAAGGCAAGGACCTCGACCTCGCACGGCTGCCGGTGCAGACCTGCTGGCCCGGCGACGCGGGCCCGCTCATCACCTGGGGCCTTACCGTGACGCGCGGGCCGCTGAAGCCGCGCCAGAACCTCGGCATCTACCGGCAGCAGGTGATCGGCCCGAACCGCGTGATCATGCGCTGGCTGGCGCATCGCGGCGGCGCGCTCGACTTTCGCGACCACCAGCTCGCCCAGCCTGGAAAGCCTTTCCCGGTGGCAGTGGCGCTCGGCGCTGATCCGGCCACCACGCTCGCTGCGGTGACGCCGGTGCCGGACACGCTCGGTGAGTACCAGTTCGCGGGGCTGCTGCGCGGCGCGCGCACGGAACTCGTCAAATGCATCGGCAGCGACCTGCAGGTGCCGGCGCGCGCCGAGATGGTGCTGGAGGGCGTACTCCAGCCAGGCGACATGGCGCTCGAAGGCCCGCACGGCGACCACACCGGCTACTACAACGACGCCGAGCGCTTCCCGGTGCTGACGCTCGAGCGCATCACCCAGCGCCGCGATCCCATCTACCACTCGACCTACACCGGCAAGCCGCCGGACGAGCCGTCGATGCTGGGCGTGGCGCTGAACGAAGTCTTCGTGCCGCTGCTCGTGAAGCAGTTCCCCGAGATCGCCGATTTCTATCTGCCGCCCGAGGGCTGCTCCTACCGGCTCGCTGTGGTGAGCATGCACAAGCAGTACGCGGGCCATGCCAAGCGCGTCATGTTCGGCGTGTGGAGTTTCCTGCGCCAATTCATGTACACCAAGTTCATCGTGGTGGTGGACGCCGACATCGACATCCGCGACTGGAAGGAAGTGGTGTGGGCCATCAGCACGCGCGTCGATCCCGCGCGCGACACGCTGATCGTCGAGAACACGCCAATCGACTACCTCGATTTCGCCAGTCCCGTGGCGGGCCTCGGATCCAAGATGGGCATCGACGCCACCAGCAAGTGGCCCGGCGAGACCGCCCGCACCTGGGGGCGCCCGATCGCCATGGACGCGGCGGTCAAGCGCCGCGTGGACGCGATGTGGAAAGATTTGAGGTTGTAGGGTGGGCCGTTGGCCCACCACGTGGTGGGCCGTTGGCCCACCCTACGGCACCAGCATCAGCCTTTTCGCCCCGCCTGCCTCGATCTTCTTCTTGTCCGTCACCATCGGGATGTAATCCCCCTTGGCCCACGCCTGGGTGAACGCCTTGTAGTGCGGCGAGAGCACGTTGCCCGACTGTCCGCTGGAGTGGATGTAGAGCGAACTGTCCAGGTCGGCGAGGTCGTAGATCGCGCGCAGGCTCGCCGCGTGCGTGTTGACGAACGGCCGCGCCGCGTCCTCCAGCCGGTTCCTGCCGACGTTCACCGTGTAAGCATCGCCCGGCGTCGGCGCGGTGATGTCGAACCACGGCGCGAGCCAGCTCACGCGGCCGAAAGGCCGGTGCTCGTGGCGAGCGAAATGCGCCTTGCCCCATTGCCAGGCGCCCATGTCCTCGCCGTAGCGCTTGCGCAAATCGGCGAGCGCGGCCTCCAGCGTCGCTGCCAGCAGGTCGTCACAACTCTCGGTGGTCTTGGTGCGCGTGTTGTCGCACCAGCGGCCCTGGCGGTCCTTGTCGCTGAGCACGTTGGCGATGAACGGGGCGCGCAGCAGCCAGTTGCCACGGAAACTGTCGCCCAGTTCGTCAGCGTAGATGGCGCGCGAGAACTCGCGCCACCACGCCGACACGATGAGCGGTTCGGCGCGCTCGGCCGCCATCGCGCCGTCCCACTTGGCAAGCAGTGCGAGTGCCCGGCGCGCCTGTTCGCTTCCCGGCTTCACTTTGGCGAGGCGCGGCAGCAGTTCCTTCACCGGCAGCGACACGACGTCGCCCTGGATGCGCGCGAAACTGGCGATGGAGTGCTTGCGCACCGCGCCAAGCAACTCGCTGATGCGGTTGGCGCGGTACGGCGGCTGCCATTCGCTCGTGATGTGGTGCGCGTAGCCCGGCGGCGTGATGCGATGGTTCGCCGTCATCAGGCTGCCATCCACCGGATTGTAGGCCTGCGGCAGCTCGGCGAACGGGATGAATCCCGCCCAGTCGTACTTCGCCAGCCAGCCCGGTGCCGGCGCGAGTCCCTTGAGATCGTTGTCGGGCCTGCGCACGGGCACCCGGCCGGCAGCGACGAAGCCGATGTTGCCGTGCGTATCGGCGTAGACAGCGCTCTGCTGCGGGCTGTGGTTATCGCGCAGCGCGGCGAGGAAGCCAGGCCAGTCCTTCGCCCGCGTGAGCTTCACCGCCGACTGCATGGTGAGGTCGTCCTCGCGCAATGCGGTCCACTGCAGCGCGATCACGTGGCCGCGCGGCGCGGCTTCCTGCGCGATGCGCGAGACATCGGAGATCACCGGGCCGTGGCGCGACACCCGCACCTGCAGGCGCACGTCGCCGCCGCCCTTCACCTTGATCACCTCTTCGTGAAGCGTGAAGGGCTTCGGGCCGTCGGGCGTGAGGTAGTTGCCCGCGCCATCCAGCCGCTCGATGTAAAGATCCTGCACGTCCGGCCCGGTGTTGGTGAAGCCCCAGGCGAAATGCGAGTTCCGGCCCAGCACGATCGCCGGCACTCCGGGCAGCGAGGCGCCGATTGCCTCGTACCCCGGCACAGAAATGTGCACCAGGTACCACACCGCTGGCGCAGTGAGCCCAAGGTGCGGGTCGTTGGCCAGTAGGGGTTTCCCGGTCGCGCTTCGCGCACCGGAGACGACCCAGTTGTTGGAGCCGAGGCCCTCGGTGGAAGCATCGAAGTCGAAGCCTGAATTCGAAGAGGCGCCAGAACTCGATCCAGTGCGCGGATTTTTCTTTTCATAGATCTCGCCTTTTCCGGCTCGATGAATCTCCGAGCCGGAAAAGGCGAGACCGTTTTCAAGGTCCAAATCGAAGCCCGGTGTCGCCAACCGCACCCCTTCCTTCTCGATGTTGTTGTACAGCCGCCGCAGGTCGGTGATTTCGGGCGGGGTCTCGCCCGGGTAAGGCGGCAGGAGCTCGTGGATGCGCGCGAGCGGCAGTGTTTTCGACAGCCGCATGCGCAGCAGTTCGTTCCTCCAGTTATCGCCGAGGTCCCAGGCCATCATCTTGATCCAGCCCAACGAGTCCACCGGCGTCCAGGGCTCGAGCCTGGCGCCGGTGAGCCAGAACTCGACCGGCAGCACCGGCCGCGTGTTGATGAACGCGTTCACGCCTGCCGCGTAGGTCTCGAGCAGCGCGCGAGTTTCGTTGTCGAGCCGCGCGAAGTTCGCCTGCGCCGCGCGCCTTACGCCCAGTGTGCGCAGGAACCGGTCGGTCTCCAGCGCGCTCTCGCCGAACACCTCCGCCAGGCGTCCCGCCGCAGTGCGCCGGCTGACCTCCATCTGCCAGAGCCGGTCCTGCGCATGCACGAAGCCGAGCGCATGGATGGCGTCGTCCATGCTCGCCGCGAAGATATGGGGAATGCCGAAGCCGTCGCGTAGCACCTCGACCGGCCGCTCCAGCTCAGCGAGGCGTATCTCGCCCTCTTCCCGCGGCAGGGACTGCAACAGATAGAAATAGGCCGCGGCAACTGCAACGACTGCAAGGACAACAAGTGCAAAAAGAAGCCGCAACAGGGTCAGCACGGGAAAAGGATACGTTTTCTCAGGGAGTTCGGCCAATGCCGCACCGCCGCATATCTGTTATAAGGAGGTCGGTGCTCTACAACCTTTACGAAGCTCAGCACGCTTGGCTCACGCCCTTTCGCTTCATTGCGGAGGCGCAGCGCGGCTGGTTCGCCCACCCTTTCAGTCCTTGGGCGCTGGCGCCGATGGCCAAGCAGCTCGCCGCGTCGAACGACCTGTTCCTGCGCGTCACCCAGCGCTATGAGAAACCCGAGTGGCGCATCGAGAACGCCGACATGGAAGTCGCCCTCGACAAGCCGTTCTGCAGGCTCCTCCGCTTCAAGCCGCATCTCGCTATGCCGCGCAACGCCCCTAAAGTCCTCGTCGTCGCACCGCTTTCCGGCCACCACGCCACGCTGCTGCGCGACACCGTGCGCACGCTCATCGCCGAGCACGAGGTGTGGATCACCGACTGGGTGGACGCACGCCTGGTGCCGATGTCGGCCGGGCCGTTCCGTCTCGCCGATTACGTGGACTACGTGTGCGAGTTCGTCCGCCTGCTGTCGCCCGACCTGCATGTCATTTCGGTGTGCCAGCCGACGGTGCCGGTGCTGTGCGCGATCGCGCTGATGGCCGAGGCACGCGAGCCGCACGCGCCGAAGACAATGGTGATGATGGGCGGGCCGATCGACGCACGCAAGAGCCCGACAGCGGTCAACAATTTGGCCACGAAGCGGCCATACTCCTGGTTCGAGAGGCACGTCATCCAGCGCGTGCCCCCCAAATACCCCGGCTACGCGCGCCGCGTCTACCCCGGCTTCCTCCAGCACATGGGTTTCGTGGCGATGAATCCGGACCGCCACCTTAACGCTCACTGGGATTATTTCAACCACCTGGTCAAAGGCAACGAAGACTCGGCCGACCGCCACCGCGAGTTCTACGACGAGTACAACGCGGTGATCGACCTGCCGGCCGAGTACTACCTGGACACTGTGAAGGCCGTATTCCAGGAATTCGCGCTGCCCAAGGGCCGCATGTTCATCGGCGAGCGGCTGGTGCGCCCGCAGACCATCCGCGACACGGCGCTGCTCACCATCGAGGGCGAGCTGGACGACATTTCGGGCAACGGCCAGACCGAGGCCGCGCACCTGCTGTGCCTGAACATCCCGAAGGAGCGGCGCGAGCACTTCCTCGCGTCCAGGGTCGGCCACTACGGCATTTTCAGCGGCCGGCGCTGGCGCGAGATGATCTACCCCAAGGTCAGGGACTTCATCCGCACCCATGCCTGAACCCCGTACCGCGCTGCTGGTCGGCGCTACGGGGCTCATCGGTTCCTGCCTGTTGCGGCGCCTGCTCGCCAGCGAGCGCTATTCAAGCGTCGTCGCGTGGGCGCGGCGGGACATCGGCCAGACGCATCCGAAGCTGAAAGTCGAGATCGTGGACTTCGAGCGGCTGGCGGAGCGCCGCGTCGAGGTCGAGGACGTATTCTGCTGCCTCGGCACCACCATCAAGCAGGCAGGATCGCAGGCAGCGTTCCGCCGCGTGGACTACGACTATCCGGTGGCGCTCGCGCGTGCGGCGGCGCGCGGCGGGGCCAAGCGCCTGCTCGTCGTCTCGGCGCTCGGCGCGGATCCGGATTCGACAGTTTTCTACAACCGCGTGAAGGGTGAGATGGAGCAGGCGGTGCGGGCGGGCGTGCCGCAGACGATTCTCTTGCGTCCGTCGCTGCTGTCCGGTGCGAGGGCGCAGGAACGGCTGGGCGAGAAGATCGGACTGGTGATCGGCAACATCTTCGGGCCGCTGCTGGGAAAGTACCGTCCGATCCACGCGGACATCGTCGCCGCGGCGATGCTCAAGGCTGCGGGGGAGGACCGTGCGTCGGGCGTGCTCGAATCCGACGAAATAAGAACAATAGGGTCTGTCCCTATTTTCTAGCGGCCAACCAGAGCGTGTAGAGCGCGAAGAAGGCGAACCAGGCGAGCGACCACTCGGCGATCGACAGGCCGAGGAATCTCCAGTGCACTTCCGCGCATTGCCCGGAGCCGCGCAGCAGAAGTTGCAGCGTGCGCCCGAGCGGGAGGTTGTCCAGCATGAAGAACAGGTCCGGCCCGCAGGCCGGGACCTGGTCGGGCGGAAGGTGCTGCAGCCACACGTGGCGCGCGGCGGTGGCAAAGCCGCCGGCGGCGAAAAGGCAGGCCGCGATCGAGTAAATGCGTGCGCCAAGCCGGCCCGGGCCGTGAATCGCCCCCGCCAGGAGCACCAGCCCGATTGCGTAGTAGAAGCCCCGCTGCAGGAGGCACAGCGGGCAGGGGTCCTGGCCCTCGAAGTACTGCAGGTAATAGCCGCAGGCGAGGAGGCCGGCGCAGGCCAGCGC
>CAZVZV010000150.1:0-2416 GCA_964631735.1 uncultured Enterobacteriaceae bacterium | reverse complement strand
GTTCCTCGCCGGCACCGAGACCACGGAATTCAGAGTCAACGGGCGCAAGGTGGCGAGCCGTGCGCCGCGTATCGCACGCCTCGCCGACGTGCTGCGCGACGAACTTGGCCTGACCGGCACCAAGATCGGCTGCAACGCCGGCGATTGCGGCGCCTGCACCGTGCTGCTCGACGGGCGCCAGGTTTGCGCCTGCCTGACCGCAGTAGGGCAAGTCGAAGCGCGCAACGTCGTCACGGTCGAGGGCCTGGCCAGGAACGGCAAACTCGCGCCGCTGCAGGTGGCGTTCCAGAACCACGGCGCGGCGCAATGCGGCAGCTGCACGCCCGGCATGCTGATGGCCGCAGCCGACCTGCTCTCGCGCAAGCGCAAGCCGAACGAAAGCGAAGTCAAGGACGCGCTCGCCGGCGTGCTGTGCCGCTGTACCGGTTACCAGAAGATCATCGAAGCGGTGCTCGACGTCGCCAACCGACCCGCGCTCGCGCCCTCGCCCGCCGCCGGCAAGGCGGTGGGTGCGCGGGCGGGCAAGGTCGATGGCATCGCCAAGCTCACCGGCGCAGAGAAATTCGGCGCCGACGCAGTTCCCGCCGACGCCCTGTGGCTGCGCGTGATCCGCTCGCCGCACCACCGCGCACGGTTCGCCTTCGGCGATCTCGCCGCTTTTGCGCAACAGGCCGGCTTGGTGCGCGTACTCACCGCCAAGGACGTGCCCTCCAATGGTTTCGGCATCTATCCCCACATCAAGGACCAACCGGTGCTGGCCGATGGCGAAGCGCGATTCCGCGGCGAAGCCGTCGCCGCCGTGATCGGTGCGCGTGCCGCCATCGAAGCCCTGGACGAAGCGCGTTTCCCGGTGAGCTGGGAGCCGCTGCCGCCGTTGCTGGGACTGGATGCAGCGATGAGGGAAAGCGCGCCGCTGGTGCAGTCGGACAAGGCCGGCAACCTGCTGCTCGACGGCGGCGTGATGCGCGGCAACGTCAGCGCGATTTTTCCGGGATGCGCCGCGGTCGCAGAAGCGACCTTCGAAACCACTTTCGTGGAGCACGCCTACATCGAGCCGGAAGCCGGTTGGGCGCGCGTGGTGGACGGGCGGCTCGAGATCTACGTCACGACGCAGACGCCCTACATGGACCGCGACGAGGTCGCCTTGGTGATGAAGTTCGACCCGCAGCAGGTGCGCATCGTGCCTACCGCCTGCGGCGGCGGCTTCGGCGGCAAGCTCGACCTGTCGGTGCAGCCGCTGGTCGCGCTTGGCGCCTGGCTCACCGGCCGGCCGGTGGCCTGCGTGTACCACCGGCCGGAGAGCATGGCCTCGACCACCAAGCGCCACCCGGCACGCATCAGCGCGCGCTTCGGCTGCGCTGCCGACGGCAAGCTGCAGGCGATCGAGGTGGATGCATTGTTCGACACCGGCGCCTACGCGAGCTGGGGCCCGACCGTGGCGACGCGTGTGCCGATCCACGCCACCGGCCCCTACTCGGTGCGCCATGTGCGGACACGCGGACGCGCCTACTTCACCAACTGCCATCCTTCGGGTGCGTTCCGCGGCTTCGGCGTGCCGCAAGGCGCGATCGCGCATGAAGCCCTGATGGATGAGCTTGCCGACAAGCTCGGCATGGACCGGCTGGAGTTCCGCCGCGTGAACGCGCTCAAGGCCGGCGACACCACCGCCACCGGGCAGCTGCTGGAGCACTCGGCAGGTCTCGGCCAGTGCCTCGACCAGCTCAAGCCGCATTGGCGCCGCTTGCGCGCGGATGCCGAGGCGTTTAATGCCAACGCGAGAAAAAACGGCAGCAGCCTGCGTCGCGGCGTGGGCGTGGGCTGCATGTGGTACGGCATCGGCAATACCGCGATAGCCAATCCTTCCACCCTGCGCATCGTGATCTCTGCGCAAGGCCGTCTGGTGTTCTACAACGGCGCAGTGGACATTGGCCAAGGCTCCAACACCACGCTGACGCAGGTGGCCGCCGATGCGCTCGGGCTGCCGATGGCGCAGATCGAACTCGTGATGGGCGACACCGACCGCACGGCGGACGCCGGAAAATCCTCGGCCTCGCGCCAGGCGTTCGTCTCAGGCAAAGCCGCAGAGTTGGCGGGACTGGACCTGCGGCGGCGCATCTTTACCGCCGCCGGCGCGCCACCCGATGAATACCTGGTTCGCCGCTACAAGCTGCAGCTCGACCGGCATTGCGTGGTATTTCGCAAAGGCGGCATCACGCATCGCCTGGACCTGTCGCGCCTGCCCAGGGACATGAACGGCGACGTGCTGACGGGCGAAGGCCGCTTCGATCCGCCGACGACGCCACTCGATCCCAATGGCCAGGGCACGCCCTACGCCACCTACGCCTTTGCAGCGCAGATTGCCCAGGTGGAAGTGGACGAAGCGCTCGGCACCGTGAAGGTCCTGCGCATCGTCGCC
>CAZVZV010000149.1:0-6888 GCA_964631735.1 uncultured Enterobacteriaceae bacterium | reverse complement strand
CGTAGCCCAGCACGCGCATGCCGAGGTCGATGGCCGCGTTGGCCACTTTCACCCCGATCGCGCCGAGGCCGATCACGCCGAGCGTCTTGCCCGGCAGCTCGAATCCGACGAACTTCTTCTTGCCCTCTTCCACCGCCGCGTGCAGCGACTTGTCGTCGCCGGACAGCGTCTGGGTGAAGCTCCAGGCCGGGATCAGGTTGCGCGCGGCGAGGAACATGCCGGCCAGGACGAGCTCTTTTACCGCATTGGCGTTGGCGCCCGGCGCGTTGAACACCGGCACACCGCGCAGTGACAACTCGGCCACCGGGATGTTGTTGGTGCCGGCGCCGGCGCGCGCCACCGCCTTGAGGTTGGTGCCGAAGGCCATCTGGTGCAGGTCATGCGAGCGCACCAGCACCACGTCCGGCGACCTGGCTTCCCGCACCACTGCGTAGCGCTCGGGAGCAAAGCGCTTGAGCCCCTGCGGCGCGATCTGATTGAGCACCAGGACCTCGAACTTCCTGCCGGCCTTAGCCATGCCGTGCCGCGAACTCCCTCATGTAGGCTGCAAGGCTCTGCAAGCCTTCGAGCGGCATGGCGTTGTAGATCGAGGCGCGCATGCCGCCCACCGAGCGGTGGCCCTTCAATTGCACCATGCCGCGCTCTTCCGCGCCCTTCAGGAATGGCGCATCCAGCTTCTCGTCGGGCAGCCTGAAGGGCACGTTCATGCGCGAGCGGTCCTCCTTCGCCACCGGGTTGCGGTAGAACCCCGCGTCGATGACCTCATAGAGCAATTGCGCCTTGCGCACGTTGCGCCGCTCGATCTCGGCGACGCCGCCCAATTGCTTGAGCCACTTGAACACCAGCCCCGCGACGTAGATCGGGTAGGTCGCCGGCGTGTTGAGCATCGAATCGGACTCGGCCTGCAGCTTGTAGTCCATCACGCTCGGCGTGCCCTTGGCGGCGGCGCCGATCAGGTCCTCGCGCACGATGACCACGGTCACCCCCGCGGGACCGAGGTTCTTTTGCGCTCCGGCGTAGATCAGGCCGAACTTCGACACCTCGAGCGGGCGAGAGAGCAAGTGCGAGGACGCATCGGATACCAGCGGCACCTTGCCGGTGTCCGGCGTCCAGTGGAACTCCACGCCGCCGATGGTCTCGTTTGAGCAGTAGTGCACGTAGGCCGCGTCGGGGCGCACTTGCCAGTCGCGCGGCGCGTAGCTGAAGCCGCGGTCCTGCGCGCTGGCGGCGACGTGCACGTCGCAGTAGGCTTTCGCCTCCTTGGCTGCCCTGTTCGACCATTCTCCCGTGAGCACGTAGTCAGCGCCCGTCTTGCCGCGCAGCAGGTTCATCGGCACCTGCGCGAACTGCAGAGTGGCGCCGCCCTGCAGGAACAGCACCTTGTAGTGCGCGGGGATCGCGAGCAGCTCGCGCAGGTCGCGCTCGGCCTCGGTGGCGATGCCGGTGAACTCCCTGCCGCGATGGCTCATCTCCATCACGCCCATGCCGCAGCCGTGCCAGTCGAGAATCTCGTCGCCGGCACGCGCGAGGACCTCGGCCGGCAGCATCGACGGGCCGGAACTGAAGTTGTGGATACGCGACATCAGTGCACGGTCGGCGGCGGGCTGTCGCTCTCCGGCAGCGGCAGTGCGCCCTCGCCGCCGTTACCATTGCCGCCACTGCCTCCATTGCCGTCGTCCTCGTCGTGCTCCTCGATGCGTTCGACGCCGGCCAACTTCTCGCCTTCGCCCAGCGCGATCAATGTCACGCCCTGTGTCGAGCGCCCCTGCTCGCGGATCTGCGCGACTTCGGTGCGAATGAGCACGCCGCCGGTGGAGATCAGCATCACCTCGTCGCTGTCGACTACCAGCACCGCGCCGACCAGGCTGCCGTTCCTGTCCGAGGCCTGGATGGCGATCATCCCCTGGCCGCCGCGCCCATGCTTGGTGTATTCGGCGATCGGCGTGCGCTTGCCATAGCCGTTCTCCGTGGCGGTGAGCACGGCGCGGCTCTCGTCCTTCGCCACCAGCATCGCCACCACCAGCTGGCTGCCATCCTCCGGCAAGCGCATGCCGCGCACGCCGGTGGCCTGGCGGCCCATCGGTCGCACTTCGTCTTCGGCGAAGCGCACCGCCTTGCCCTCGGAGGAGAACAGCATCACGTCGTAGCTGCCGTCGGTGAGCGCCACGCCCACCAGGTAATCGCCCTGGTCCAAGTTCACGGCGATGATGCCGCTCGGGCGCGGGCGCGAGAATTCCGCCAGCGGCGTCTTCTTCACCGTGCCCTGCGCGGTGGCCATGAACACGTAGTGCTGCTCGTCGAACTCCTTCACCGGCACCACCGCGGTGATCTTCTCGCCTTCCTCGAACGGGAACATGTTGATCATCGGCTTGCCCTTGCTGGCGCGGCTGCCCTGCGGCACTTCGAACACCTTGAGCCAGTACAGCCGCCCGCGGCTGGAGAAGCACAGCAGGTAGTCGTGCGAATGCGCGACGAACAGCCGTTCGATGAAATCGTCTTCCTTGGTGGCGGCCGCCTGCTTGCCGCGCCCGCCGCGGCGCTGTGCGCGATAGTCGGCGAGCGGCTGCGACTTGACGTAGCCGCCGTGCGAGAAGGTGACCACCATGTCCTGCGGGGCGATCAGGTCCTCGATGGAGATGTCCTCGGCCACGGTGACCAGCTCGGTACGCCGCTTATCGCCGAATTCCTCCTTCACCTGGCGCAACTCGTCGGCGATGATCGCGCTGATACGCGCCGGCTTGTCCAGGAGGTCGAGCAGGTCGGCGATCAGCGCCACGACTTCCTTGTACTCCGCGCGGATCTTGTCCTGCTCGAGGCCGGTCAGGCGCTGCAGGCGCAGCTCGAGGATCGCCTGCGCCTGCTCCTCCGACAGGCGGTAGCCGTCGTCCTTCAGGCCGAACTCGGCGGCCAGCCCCTCCGGGCGGTATTGCTCGGCCGCGGAGCGGCCGAGCATCTCGCGCACCAGCGGCGAAGGCCAGGCGCGTGCCATCAGCTCGCGCTTCGCGTCGGCGGGCGTCGGCGAGCGCTTGATCAGCGCGATCACCTCGTCCACATTGGACAGGGCCACCGCCAGGCCCTCCAGAACGTGGCCGCGCTCGCGCGCCCTCCTCAGCTCGTACACCGAGCGCCGCGTCACCACCTCTCGGCGGTGCGAGACGAAGGCCTCGATGATCTGCTGCAGGTTGAGCAGCCGCGGCTGGCCGTCCACCAGCGCCACCATGTTCATGCCGAAGCTGTCCTGCAGCTGCGTCTGCTTGAACAGGTTGTTGAGGATCACCTCGGGCATCTCGCCGCGCTTCAGTTCGATCACCACGCGGATGCCATCCTTGTCGGACTCGTCGCGGATGTCGGAAACGCCTTCGAGCTTCTTCTCGGTCACCAGCTCGGCGATCCGCTCCAGCAGCGCCTTCTTGTTCACCTGGTAGGGCAGCTCGTCGACGATGATCGACTGGCGGTTGCCCTTCTCCATGTCCTCGAAGTGCGTGCGCGAACGCATCACCACGCGCCCGCGCCCGGTGCGGTAGCCCTCGTGCACGCCGGCCAGGCCATGGATGATGCCGGCGGTGGGGAAATCCGGCGCCGGCATCAGCTTGATCAGTTCTTCGATGGCGCAGCGCGGATTGGCGAGCAAGTGCAGGCAGGCGTCCACCACCTCGTTCAGGTTGTGCGGCGGCACGTTGGTGGCCATGCCGACGGCGATGCCGGAGGAGCCGTTGATCAGCAGGTTGGGGATGCGCGAGGGCAGCAGCAGCGGCTCTTGCTCCGAGCCGTCGTAGTTCGGCCCGAAGTCGACCGTTTCCTTGTCGATGTCGGCCAACAGCTCGTGGCCGATCTTGGCCATGCGGATCTCGGTGTAGCGCATGGCCGCCGCATTGTCGCCGTCCACCGAGCCGAAATTGCCCTGGCCGTCGATGAGCATGTAGCGCAGCGAGAAATCCTGCGCCATGCGCACGATGGTGTCGTACACCGCGACATCGCCATGCGGGTGGTACTTGCCGATCACGTCGCCGACGATGCGCGCTGACTTCTTGTACGCGCGGTTCCAGTCGTTCGAGAGCTCGTGCATCGCGAACAGCACGCGTCGGTGCACCGGCTTCAGGCCGTCGCGCACGTCCGGCAGGGCGCGCCCGACGATCACGCTCATCGCGTAATCGAGATACGACCGGCGCATCTCCTCTTCGAGGCTGACCGGCAGCGTTTCCTTGGCGAACTGTTCCATTTCGGCTCTTGTTCTGGGGGGTGAAAAACGGGCCGTTGCAGGCGCGATTGCGAACTGGAAATTTTACCACGCGCGACCCTCTCGACCGGCGCTCCGCGCTGTGCTTAAATGCGGGCGTCCCTAGGGAGGAAGATAATGAAAATCCGCTACAACGCCCAGTCGTTTGTGTGTGCCGCCGCGCTCGCGGCGATGGTGGGCTGCGCCACTATGGAAGAGCCCAAGCCTGCACCCGCGCCGGCGCCGGCTCCCGCCAAACCGGCACCGGCGCCCGCTGCCGCGCCCGCGCCTGCACCGGCGCCTGCGCCGGTCGCCAAACCGGCTGCCGCGCCGGCCAAACCCGCGGCGTTGCGCGTATTCTCGAGTGTGCTATTCGACTTCAACAAGACCGCGCTCGACATGGCAGCGCAGGACAAGCTTGATCGCGAAGTCGTGGTGCGCTTCGGCGAATTCTCCAACGTCCGCTTTGTCAGTATCAGCGGATACGCCGACCGGCTGGGTTCCGCGCAATACAACCAGAAGCTGTCCGAGAAACGCGCTGAAGCATTGAAGGCCTATCTGGCCAAGCAAGGGGCGGACGGCTCGAAGATCGAAATCGCGGGCTACGGCAAGTCCTATCCGGGCACGACGCTGCCGGTGGCGAGCTGCCCCGACCAGAAGGACCGCAAGGCGCTGATGGCCTGCCTCGCGCCCAACCGGCGTGCCGAAGTCGAGGTGCTCGGCACGGGCCGCTAGGCACGGGCTGCGGGCGAGCCTGGAGCCCCGCCAAGCGCGGGGCTTTTTGTTTGCATGACCGATAGAGTCGTCATCCATGCCCGCTGGGTAGTGCCCGTGGAGCCCGCTGGCGTGGTGCTCGAGCGCCACGCAGTCGCCGTGCGCGACGGCCGCATTGAGGCAGTGCTGCCGGTAGCTGAGGCCACGCAGCGCTACGCCGACTACGCCCGCGTCGACTTGCCCGGGCACGCGCTGATTCCCGGGCTGGTCAACGCACACACGCACGCCGCCATGGCGCTGATGCGCGGCATCGGCGACGACTTGCCCTTGATGCGCTGGCTGCAGGAGCACGTCTGGCCGGTGGAGGCGAAGCACGTTTCTGCGGCGTTCGTGCGCGACGGCACGCTGCTCGCCTGCGCGGAAATGCTGCGCGGCGGCGTCACTTGCATGAACGACATGTACTTCTTCCCCGAAGCGGCGCTGGAAGCGGCGCTCGCCGCCGGCATGCGCGCGGCGCTCGGCTTGATCGTGATCGAGTTTCCCTCGGCCTATGCCGCCGACCCCGACCAGTACCTGTCCAAGGGGCTCGCGCTGCGCGACCAGTGGCGCGAGCATCCGCAGCTGTCGTTCTGCCTGGCGCCGCACGCACCTTACACGGTGTCCGATGCCAGCTTCCGCAAGGTGGCGCTGCTCGCTGCCGAGCTCGAGCTGCCGGTGCACGTGCATGTGCACGAGACGCTCGGGGAAATCGAGCGCTCGGTCACCGAGCACGGCGTGCGCCCGCTGCAACGGCTCGAGCGCCTCGGCCTGCTCGGGCCGAACCTCATTGCGGTGCATGCGGTCCACCTCGAGGCAGGCGAAATCGCCTCGCTGGAGCGGCACGGCTGCTCGGTCGCGCATTGCCCCTCGTCCAACCTGAAGCTGGCCAGCGGCCTCGCCCCGGTCGCAGCGCTGCTCGCGGCGGGCGTCAACGTGGCGCTCGGCACCGATGGCGCGGCGAGCAACAACCGGCTCGACCTGTTCCAGGAAATGCGCAGCGCGGCGCTGCTTGCCAAGGCCGTGGCGCGGGACGCTGCGGCAATGCCCGCGCACGCCGCGCTGCGCGCGGCGACGCTCGGCGGCGCGATCGCTCTCGGGCTGGAAGACCGCATCGGCTCGATCATTCCGGGCAAGGCCGCGGACCTGGCGGCCGTCGAGTTCGACAGCCTCGAATTGCAGCCCGCCTACGACGTTGTTTCGCACCTGGTCTATGCCTGCGGGCGCGAGCACGTGACCGATGTCTGGGTCGGCGGCGAGAGGGTGCTGCAGGACCGGATGCTGACGCGAGTCGAGCTGTCAGACTTGCAAGGGCGCGCGTTGTTGTGGCAGACTAAAATCCTGAATTGACTGACATTCCATTCCAGGGCACAAGAGGGAGAACAAGCATGCTTAACAAGACTTTGCGATCGGTCGCTCTGAGCGGCGCTGCGATAGCGCTGGCCGTGCTGGTGGGCTGCGCGACGACCGAGGAGCCCAAACCGGCCCCCGCCCCAGTGCCTGCGCCGGCGACGCCCGCGCCTGCGCCTGCGCCCGCCCCGGTGGTGAAACCGGAACCGCCGAAACCTGCGCCGCCGCCGAAACCGGTGGCCGAAAAGGTGACGCTCGCCGCGGACGTGCTGTTCGACTTCGACAAGTCGGTGATCAAGCCCGATGGCAAGAACAAGCTCGATGACCTGGCGCAGAAAGTCCGCGCCATCAACCTCGAGGTGGTGATCGCCATCGGCCACGCCGATTCGATCGGCAGCGACGCCTACAACCAGAAGCTGTCGGTGCGCCGGGCCGAGTCGGTGAAAGCCTACCTGGTGTCCAAGGGTGTCGAGCCGAACCGCATCTACACCGAGGGCAAGGGCGAGAAGCAGCCCGTGGCCAGCAACAAGTCGACGGACGGCCGCGCCAAGAACCGCCGCGTCGAGATCGAA
>CAZVZV010000148.1:0-3216 GCA_964631735.1 uncultured Enterobacteriaceae bacterium | reverse complement strand
GTTGAACTGTAATGTCGTCATTCTTGGATGGTTGCATTTACCTGACAGGCCCCCAGGGTGCGGTCCAGATCGGTGTTGTAGGGGTTGTCATAGTGCGCCTATGCATCCTGCCATTTGGGCGCGCGCTTTGCGATGAAGGCGCCGATGCCCTCTTCGGCGTCAAGGGTCAGCATGTTTTCTACCATCACGTTCGATGCATATTCATAGGCCTGCACTAGCTCCATTTCGCGCTGTTTGTAATAGGCACGTTTGCCGGTGGCTAGCGTCAGACTGGACTTCGACGCGATCTTACTGGCCAAATCCATCGTCACCGCGCGCAGGGCTTCGGGAGCGGCGACCCGGTTGACCAACCCGATCTCAGCGGCGCGGGTGGCTGGGGTCATGTCGCCGGTGAGCAGCATTTCCATTGCATGCTTAACCGCCAAATTGCGCGACAGCGCGACCATCGGTGTCGTACAGAACAGCCCAATGTGCACCCCTGGCGTACTGAATTGCGCGGTGTCTGCAGCAACGGCAAGATCGCAGCTTGCCACGAGTTGGCAGCCTGCGGCGGTGGCAATGCCGGTCACTTCCGCGATCACCGGTTTTGGGCAGGCCATGATCGCCTGCATCAAGCCAGAACACATGGCCATCACGCGAGTGAAATAGGCGCGCCCTCGATCCGGTCCGTCCCGTCCCGCAGTCATTTCCTTGAGGTCATGTCCGGCACTAAAGGCAGGCCCATTTGCGGCAAGAACCACAACCCGCACCGCAGGGTCAGTCGCCGCCCCGGCAAAGGCAGTCTCTAGTCGCGTCAGCATCGCCTCGGACAAGGCATTGCGTCGGCTCAGGTCATTCAGTGTCAGACGTAGGATGCCGTTTTCATCCGTCTCGCTCAGCAGAATGTCGGTGGCGGTGTTTGTCACGCGTCTGTTTCCTTTTCGGCGGTCTAAAGGATGTTGATTTCGACGCTTTCGGCCAAGGTATTGGCGATGAAGCAATAGCGATGGGCGCGATCCTGCATCTCTTCCAGCTTTGCCGTCTCGACCGTGAAACCGGTATCAAAACCTACGACCGGATGCAGGTCGATCCTTGTGACCGACATCTGCCCTTTTGGGTTCTTGCCCAAATGGGCAACGGCACAGTCACGAAAACTCGCCACCGGCCAGCCAGCCTTGGCGGCCAGCGCCAGAAAGGTCATCATGTGGCAAGAGGAGAGGGCAGCTGCCAGCGCCTGTTCAGGATTGGGGTTGCGTGCGTCACCGCCCCAAACGGGGGCGGCATCCACCTGCACTTGGTAGTCTTCGTTGTAACGCACTGTGTGGGCGTTTGAAAATTTGCCTGAGCGCAATTCAGGTTCAGAGCGATGCCAGTGCAGTTCGATGGATAATTCGGACATGTATTTTCCTCTCAAGTTCAGGCGGCAGCCGCAATCTTCTTTTTCGGGTCAAAGAACGGCTTTTCAACTACCGTTGCGGTGGCTGAGCCCGAGCCGGTTATGACGTCAAGCAAAGTGCCGATCGCTGCACAGTCAGAGGAAACCATGGCCAACGCGATGTTTTGCTTGAGCCGAGGCGAATAGATGGCCGATGTTACCTTGCCCACGGTGTTTCCTGCGGCACTGATCGGCCAGAAGGTGGTGTTCGGCCCGGTCAGCGGTGCGCAATCAATGCGCAGACCGACCTGCTTGCGGCTGACGCCTTCGGCGCGGATGCGGCGCAAAGCGGCCTTGCCGATGAACTGCGCCTCCATTTCCAGGTTGATCAGACGGTCCAGCCCCAGCTCGTATGGGTTGGTGTTGATGTCGGCATCGGCGTGATAGGATAACATCCCGCCCTCGATCCGACGGATCGAGGAGGTGTGGCCAGGTTTCAGGCCAAAGGGCGCACCCGCAGCCATGATCTTTTCCCACAGTTCGTCACCGCGCGCGCCATCCTGAAGGTAGAGTTCGTAGCCCAGCTCGCTCGACCAGCCAGTCCGCGACACGATCAGCGGAATGCCGTCCAGCTCGACCTCGCGCAGCCAGTAGTAGCGCAGATCCACGATGCTGTCGCCAAACAGCGCCCGCATCACCTTGCCCGATTTAGGGCCCTGCAATTGCAGCGGCGAGACATCGGGTTCGCAGATCGCCACATTCAGCCCCGAATGCACGGCGACGCCCTGTGCCCAAAGCAGGATGTCGCTGTCAGCCAGCGAGACCCAGAAGTGGTTTTCTCCAAGGCGCAGAATGATCGGGTCATTCAGAATGCCGCCCCTGGCATTGGTGATCAGCACATATTTGCACTGCCCAACTGCCAGACCTGACAAATCGCGTGGGGTCAGCATCTGGGCGAATTTTGCGGCATCGGGGCCGGTGATTTCAACCTGCCGCTCTACCGCCACATCGCAGAGGATCGCATCATTGACGAGGTTCCAAAAATTCTGTTCCGGATCGCCAAAGTCACGCGGAATATACATGTGGTTATAGACAGAGAATGCCGTCGCACCATGGCGGACCGTCGCATCGAAATAGGGAGATTTCCGGATCTGCGTGCCGAAGCCGAAACTCGTTGCCTTTGCCATACTGCTTACCTTTCTTGGCGCGGACACCAACAAATCGCGCGTCCAAACCGATATTGGTTAGGTTTTAGCGGAAGCCAAGGTGTGAGATCGGGCTGATATTTGCAGCCAAACAGAACAAACGGACCAATTTTTCTGAAAAGATGGATCGTTCAGACCTGCCCGTTGGTTCTGGTCTTTCGAGTCTATTTTTCTTGTACCGCCGCCAGTCGAGCAAGATTAGGTTGAACCGATTTAATCTCTCTGGTCACGATGTAAGTCATGTAGCGGTCGATTCCCAACTCTGCCGCAAGCAACACTTCCATCAATTCCTGAAAGGCCGGGAGGTTGGGTGTCACAACCTTCATGACATAATCCATGCCGCCTCCCGTGGCGATGCAGTCTATGACCTCATCGAGTTGACGGATATGTTCCTCGAAGCGATCGAAATCCGTCTTGCGATGGTTCTTCAGCGAAATTGTTACAACGACCTTAGACACATCAGCGATTTGACTTAGCGCGACATCCGCATGATACCCCTGTATCAAGCCAGCCTTTTTCAGTCTTGCAAAACGAGCCCAACATGGGGTGGGAGAAAGACTGACCAACTCAGCCAGTTTGGATTTGCTGAGTTGCCCGTGCTGCTGCAGCGCACAGAGAATGCGAATATCTGCGGCGTCCACAGCAGTCTTTTTCATT
>CAZVZV010000147.1:0-3882 GCA_964631735.1 uncultured Enterobacteriaceae bacterium | reverse complement strand
CCGTGTCAAGATGCGCCCCCATGGCGGCAAGAAGAAGATTCGCCCGGCGCGAGGACCTCGGCCTGACCAAGGCCGAGTTCGCCGTGCTGCGCCGCCTGGACAGCCCGCAGAAGATCCAGCAGTTCCTGTTCGGCCTGCGGCAGAACTTCGAGCCCGGCGGCGACACCTGCCATTCCGTGCGCAAAGTGCTGCGCACCCGGCGCGCGCACTGCATCGAGGGCGCGATGCTTGCCGCCGCGGCGCTGTGGGTGCACGGCGAGCCGCCGCTGCTGCTCGACATGCGCGCGGTGCGCGATTTCGACCACGTGGTGGCGCTGTTCCGCCGGCGCGGCCGCTGGGGCGCCATTTCCAAGACCAACGGCATCGGCTTGCGCTGGCGCGACCCGGTCTACCGCACGGTGCGCGAACTGGCGATGTCGTACTTTCACGAGTACTGCAATCGCCGCGACCACAAGACCTTGCGCGAGTTCTCGCTGCCCTTCGACCTGCGTCGCGCCGACCCGAAACTCTGGTCGAGCGGCGAGAAAAACGCGTGGCAGGTCCCCGAGACGCTCGACAGCCTGCGCCACTTCCCCCTGATCAACGGCCACCACCTGAAAGCAGTGGCGCGCCGGGATCCATTCGAGCGCAAAGCGGGCGGGTTGTATCAGTACCGCAGCCCGCCCAAGCGCAGGAAGTAGTTTCCGCTCCGTTACCGGGGTAACACTCAGTAACACTCGCCACCCGCCTGCCGGACAACCATGGCTGCGTGCCGGCGTTATTGCAAATGCCGGACCCAATCACCCAAGGAGACAGCCATGCTTCTGAAAAAAGTCACGCTCGCCGCCCTCGCAGGGTCCGCGCTGCTCGCCGCCGCGCCCGCCTTCGCCGACCATGGCCGGGACGGACGCAACGATTTCCGCGGCGGGTACTTCCAGCATCGCACCGGCCACGCCGTCGGGCACCGCCCCAATTACTACGCGCAGCGCCCGGTCTTCGTGCACCGCCCGGTGGTGGTGCAACGCCCGGTGGTTGTGGTCCGCGATCACAGGGCGGACGTGCTAGGCGGCCTGATCCTGGGCGCCGTGCTGGGTGCGGTCATCGCCAACCACGCCGGCTACTAGAACCCGCAGACCCGCAAGCAGTCCAACGGCCAGCGCACGCTGGCCGTTTTCGTTTGTCAGGAAAGCGCCTGGCTTTCGACTAAACTGCACAAGGAGGAAACATGGATCGACGCACATTGCTCAAGGCTCTGTTGGCCGCCCCGCTGGCGGGCGCCTCCTGGTTCGCGCACGCGCAGAAGAAAGGGAAGATGATGGTCGAAGAGCTGCAGAACAACTGGAAAGCGTTCCTCGCCACCGGCACCCCTGTGCCGGCAACGACGGACGCGGTCAAACTGTCCAAGGAGGAATGGCGCAAGCGCCTCCCGCCCGCCAGCTACAAAGTGCTGCGCGAGGATGGCACCGAACGTGCCGGCAGCAGCCCGCTCGACCGGGAGAAGCGCGCTGGCGTCTTCACTTGCGCGGGTTGCGAGCTGCCGTTGTTCACCTCGGCGATGAAATTCGACAGCGGCACCGGCTGGCCGAGCTTCTTCACCACCATCCCGGGCGTATTCACCGAGAAGACGGACTACTACCTGATCTACCCGCGTACCGAGTACCGCTGCAAGCGTTGCGACGGCCACCACGGACACCTGTTCAAGGACGGTCCGCAGCCCACCGGCCTGCGCTACTGCAACAACGGCGTGGCACTGAAGTTCATCCCGAAGGACGGCAAAGCGTAGGGCGGGCCCATGGCCCGCCGGTGGGCCATGGGCCCACCCTACAGGCGCAGGTCGGCCCGTAGCGCCCGCGCCGGGTAGTGGAACTTGACCGGCCCGTCGGGCTGCATGTGCAGGAACTGGTGGATGCGCGGATCCTGCGAGGCGAGCAACTCCCCGGGCGTCCCCTGCCCGATCACCACGCCGTCCGAGATCACGTAGAGCAGATCCACGATCTTGAGCGACTCGCTCACGTCGTAGGTGACCACGATCGAGGTGGCGCCCAGGGCATCGTTCAGCCGGCGCACCAGGCCGGCCACCACGTTGAGCGAGATCGGGTCGAGCCCGGCGAAGGGCTCGTCGTACATCGCCAGCATCGGATCCATGGCAATGGCGCGAGCGAGCGCCACGCGCCGCGTCATGCCGCCCGACAGGTCGCCGACGCGTAGCGCATGCGCGCCGCGCAGGCCGACCGCGTGCAGCTTCATCAGCACGAGGCTGCGCACCAGCTCCTCGGGCAGGCTGGTGTGCTCGCGGATCGGGAATGCGATGTTCTCGTACACCGTCAGGTCGGTGAACAGGCCGCTGGTCTGGAACATCATGCCCATCTTGCGGCGCATGGCGTACAGGCCCGCGGTATCGAGCTCGTGCACCACGGCGCCGTTCACGCGCACCGCGCCGCGCGCCGGGCGCAGTTGGCCGCCGATCAGCTTGAGCAGCGTCGACTTGCCGCAGCCGCTGGTGCCGAGGATCGCCACCAGCTTGCCGCGCGGCACCGCGAGCGACAGCCCGCGGAACAACTTGTTCGCGCCGTAAGCGAAGTGCAGGTCGCTGACTTCAACTACGTTTTCGGCAGCGCTTTCCATGTGCGGTGATAGTCTAGCCGATCGCATGCACGCCACTGCGCCCTACGCCGGGCTCACGCCGGAAACCGTACTCGATGCGCTCGAAGGCGCAGGCCTGCGCGGCGACGGCCGGCTGCTCGCGCTGAACAGCTATGAGAACCGCGTCTACCAGGTCTGGCTGGAGGATGACAGTTCCGTGGTGACGAAGTTCTACCGCCCGGGGCGCTGGAGCGACGCGCAGATCCTGGAGGAGCATGCGTTCGTGCAGGAACTCGACGAGCATGAAATTCCGGCCGTGGCGCCGCTGGTGCTCGCGGGCAGGACGCTCTCCGAGCACGCTGGGTTTCGCTTCACCGTATTCCCGCGCCGCGGCGGCCGCACGCCCGAACTGGATCGGCGCGACACGCTGGGTTGGATCGGGCGGTTCATCGGGCGCATCCACGCGGTGGGCGGGACGCGCCCGTTCATTGAGCGCCCGGCGCTGGATGCGGAGAGCTTCGGCACGGAGCCGCGCGACTGGCTGCTCGGGAACGGTTTCGTTCCGCCGGATCTGTTGCAGGCATGGACAAGCGCGGCAGGCCTCGCGCTGCAGGGTGTCGCGCATTGCTACGATCGCGCTGGCGCCGTGCGCACGTTGAGGTTGCACGGCGATTGCCATGCCGGCAACGTGTTGTGGACCGACCAGGGCCCGCACTTCGTCGACTTCGACGACGCGCGCACCGGCCCCGCGGTGCAGGATCTGTGGATGCTGCTCTCGGGCGGGCGCGAGGACATGACGCGGCAGCTGGGCGAGGTGCTCACCGGCTACCAGCAGTTCCGCGAGTTCGACCCGCGCGAGCTGCACCTGGTCGAGGCGCTGCGCACGCTGCGCCTCATCCACTACTCGGCGTGGATCGCCCGGCGCTGGGACGACCCGGCCTTTCCCGCCGCCTTTCCCTGGTTCAACACGCAGCGCTACTGGCAGGACCGGATTCTGGAACTGCGCGAGCAGATCGCGCTGATGGACGAGGCACCGCTGCAAAAGGCCTAGAGCAGCAGGTAGACGGAGAGCAATACCTGGCGCGCCTTGCGCTGCGCGCTGGCCACCGCGATCGTGCGGTTGAGCCACTGCAGATCGGCGGCGCCGGTCTCGAAGCGCATCACGGTGCGGAAATAATATTTCTGCGGCGGCACGTCCTCGCCGCGACCAAGCGCCGCCAGCACCTCCGGCGGGCCATGGCGGTAACCCTGGCTCACCACCCGGATCAACGCGCCGCCTTGCGTGCGCAGCACATAGCGCGCGTCGATGTCGAGCACGCC
>CAZVZV010000146.1:0-4032 GCA_964631735.1 uncultured Enterobacteriaceae bacterium | reverse complement strand
TCGACGAGCACGGCCGCCAGCTGGCGATGGGCCGCAACCTCGTCGAGATCAAGCGCGAGCTGGCGCAGCACACGGCGGCAGTGCTGCAGAGCGAGGCGCCGCACGAGGAGGCAGAGCGCTACACCGACTGGACCATGGGCGACCTCGCAGAGGTGATGGAAATCGCGCGCGGCGGGCAGACGCTGGTGGGTTATCCGGCGCTGGTGGACGCCGAGGACGCGGTGACGCTGCAGGTGTTCGATGCGCCAGAGAAAGCGCAGGACTTGCACCGCGCGGGCGTGCGGCGGCTCATCGCCATCGCCTTCAAGGACCGCGTGCGCGAGCTGGAGCGCGGCTGGGCCAGGGACGTGGTGCTCGGCCCGGTGAAGCAAGAGCTCGTCGCGGCCGCGCTCGACCGGGCGTTCCTCGGCGACCCCGAGACCCTCCCGATGACGCAGGCGGATTTCGCCCGGCGCGTGGCGGAGGGACGGTCGCGCTTCATGCTCATCGCGCAGGAAATGGCACGCGCAGTGACTGCGATCCTGGCCGCGCATGCCGGGCTGCAAAAGAAGCTGGCGCAGGCGGCGAAGGCCTGGCCGCAGGCGGCCGACGACGTGAAGCGGCAGCTGGCGCGGCTGCTGCGCACCGGATGGCTGACCGGGACGCCCTGGGCGCGGCTGCAGCACTATCCGCGTTACCTGAAGGCGGCGGCGCTGCGCGTGGAAAAGCTGCGCGTTGACCCGGCGCGCGACGCGCGGCTCGCGGCTGAACTGCAGCCGCTGCTGGCGGGCTGGCTGCGCGCGCCGCGGCCGCTCAATGCCGAACTCGAGCAGTTCGGCTGGCTGCTGGAAGAATTGCGAGTGTCGCTCCATGCGCAGGAACTGAAGACGCCGGTGCCGGTGTCGGCCAAGCGGCTGGCCAAACTGTGGCAAAGTATCCGCAGATGAACGGCATCGCACGCTCGCTGCTCTACGCACTGGGAAACCTTCTGCACCCACGCATGCTCTGGCTGATGCTCTGGCCGGTGCTGGTGGCGGCCGGCCTGTGGGGGACGCTCGCGATCGTCTTCTGGGCGCAGCTTGCCGCCTGGCTCGCGGGGCTGATCAATCAATGGCTGACCACTGGGCTGTTCGCCATTCAGTGGGACATGCAGGATGCGGCGGTGATCGCCGCCAAGGCGCTGATCGTGATCATGCTGGTGCCGCTCATTCAGTTGACGGCGCTGCTGATCCTCAGCATCTTCGGCATGCCCGCGATGGTCGAGCACGTGGCGAGCCGCAACTATCCCGCGCTCGAGCGCCGCAAGGGCGGCAACCTCGCCGGCAGCCTGTGGAACGGCGTGGTCGCTCTGTGCGGCATGGTGGCGCTGTTCTTCGTTTCGATCCCGTTCTGGATCTTCCCTCCGCTGTGGCCGCTGATCCCGGTGGCGATCCTCGGCTGGGTCAACCAGCGAGTGCTGCGCTACGACGCGCTCGCCGAGCATGCCTCGGCGCAAGAGCTGCGGGCAATATTCGCGGCACAGCGCGGCAGGCTTTACCTGCTGGGCGTGGGGTTGGCTCTGGTGGCCTACGTGCCTTTGGTGGGTTTTTTCGCGCCGGTGCTGTTCGGACTAGGTTTCATCCATGCCCTGTTAGCCGCACTGAAGGTCCATCGCGAAGCGCCTCTCGAGGGGAGGGTGCCGTGACGCGCGGCTTCGGCGCCTTCGTCATTGGGGATGAGATCCTGGTCGGCAAGCGCCAGGACAAGCACTTCCCGTGGCTCATCGAGGCGTTGGCCAAGCGCGGGCTGCGCCTGTCGTGGTGCGAGCACCTGGGCGACGAGCCGGAGCGCATTACCGCCGCGTTGCAGCGAACGCTCGCAACCACCGACATCGTGTTCTCCTTCGGCGGCATCGGCGCGACGCCGGACGATCACACGCGGCAGTGCGCCGCCGCGGCGCTGGGCGTGCACCTGGCCTTGCATCCCGAGGCGGAGAAAGAGATCCGCGGCCGGTTCCAGGCGGAGACCACACCGCAGAGGTTGAAGATGGGCGAGTTTCCGGCGGGTGCGCAGATCATCCCCAATCCCTTCAACCGCATTCCCGGATTCTCCGTGCGCGACCACCATTTCGTGCCGGGATTCCCGCAGATGGCCTGGCCGATGGTGGAGTGGCTGCTTGAGACGCGCTATGGGCACCTGCTTGACTCGCAGCGCTGGGGAGAGGATTCGGTGGTCGTCTACGGACTGGCTGAGTCCACCGTCACCCCACTGATGGAGGAGGTGAACGCGAAGTACCCGGGCTTGAAGTCGTTCAGCCTGCCTAGCATGGGCGAGGGCGCCACCCGGCGGCATATCGAGCTGGGCGTGCGGGGCGTTCCGGGAGAGGTGGCGCCGGCGATGGAGCATCTGCGGCGGGGCATCGCCGGGCTGGGCGGCACCCTGAACATTCCAAACCGCTGATTTCTCCCGTATAATCCGCGCCTTTTCGCGGTTCACGGGGTTTCCCAATGGTGGTGATTCGACTGGCGCGCGGCGGCGCGAACAAGCGGCCCTTCTTCAGCATGGTGGTGGCGGATTCGCGCCGCTCGGCCAAGGGCAAGTTCATCGAGCGCGTCGGTTTCTACGACCCGAAGGCCCCCGCGGGCCGCGAGTCGCTGCGCGTGGACGTGGAGCGGCTCAAGCACTGGCAGGGCAAGGGCGCGCAGCTCTCGCTGACGGTGAAGCGGCTCGTCAAGCAGTTTGGCAAGAAGGCCGCCTGAGCTGATCGAGCTGGGCCGCATCGCCGGTTCCTACGGCGTGCGCGGCTGGGTCAAGGTGGCGCCGCAGAAGGGCGTGGCCGAGGCGCTAGTGGCAGCGACGCAATGGTGGCTCGGCGATAAGGCATGGCGGGTCGAGCAGGCGAGGGTGCATAGCGCGACGGTCGTCGCCAAGCTCGCCGGGATCGAAACCCGCGAGCAGGCGCTGGCGCTGAAGGGCAGCAGGATCGCGGTGGCGCGCGCTGCGCTGCCCGACGCGGATGACGGGCGCTATTACCTCGCCGACCTGATCGGCCTGGAAGTGGTGAATGAGATGGGCCTGAAGCTGGGCGTGGTGCGGCTGTGGTTGACCAACGGCCCGCAGGACGTGATGGAACTGGCCGGCGAGCGGGTGCGGCTGGTTCCCTGGGTGCCGACGGTGGTGAAGAAGGTGGACCTCGAGGCAAGGCGCATCGAGGTGGAATGGGGAGCGGACTGGTGATCCACTTTGACGTGGTGACGCTGTTCCCCGAGATGTTCGCGGCGGTGACGGCAAGTGGCATCACGCGCAAGGCGCTGGAGGCGGGTCTGTGGCGCCTGCAGTCGTGGAATCCGCGGGATTTCACCACGGACAATTACCGCACGGTGGATGACCGCCCGTACGGTGGCGGGCCCGGCATGGTGATGCTGGCCGAGCCGATAGAAGCAACGCTGGACGCTGTGAAGACCGGGGGAGGTGGACGAGTGATCTACCTTTCGCCGCAGGGCAGGAGGCTTGATCATGCCAGGGTGGTTGAATTTGCTGTAGAAGAGAGAATTACCCTGTTATGCGGTCGATATGAAGGCATCGATGAAAGGTTGATCGCGCGCCGCGTCGACGAGGAAGTCTCGATCGGAGACTTCGTGCTCTCGGGTGGAGAGCCCGCGGCGCTGTGTGTGTTGGACGCGGTGGTACGGCTGCTCCCGGGAGCGCTGGGAGATCACGAGTCGGCCGCTTCGGATTCGCATTACGACGGCTTGCTGGCGCCGCCGAGCTATACCCGGCCCCCGAGCTATCGCGGGCTCGACGTGCCGGCGGTATTGTTGAGCGGCGACCACGCGCAGATCGCCAAGTGGCGTGAAGCCGAGGCGGAGCGCCTGACGCGCGAGCGGCGGCCCGATCTCTGGGCCAAAGAAGAAGGATGAGGGTACGGCAATGGAGTCATGGCGGGCGGTCGAGCAGGAAGGCCTCAGAACCAACATCCCCGACTTCACCCCCGGCGACACGGTGCGTGTGATGGTGCGCGTGCGCGAGGGTGAAAAGGAGCGCCTCCAGGCGTTCGAAGGCGTCTGCATTGCG
>CAZVZV010000145.1:0-1569 GCA_964631735.1 uncultured Enterobacteriaceae bacterium | reverse complement strand
CTCCAAGGCTTCGTAGTGTTCCGCTGCTGCTGCTATATCGTTTCGCAGCACCGCCAGCAACCCCAGGCCAGCCCTAGCAGGCTGCGGAAGAAAGGGCTTGCGGCGGGTTGTAGTCGGTTCGAAGTGCGTGAGGCGCGTCGGAGAGCGGAGAAAATGCACAGTCGGCGGGTAAGTCCGAGTCCTTGGTCCTGGGGTTTAGCCCCGTCGGAGGCCTCTCGGGCATGGGTCGCTCTCGGCGGGTCACGCCGTAGGGACGGCGAGGGCCGGATGACCCCGCACCAGCTTCACCATCCGTACCAGGTTGTAAGCGGCGGCGACGAGGTAGCCAGCCAGCCCAGTGCGGTCCACCCCGTGGTAGTGGGTCCGTCGGAAGCCGCCCACCGTTTTCATCCACCCGAAGATCTCCTCGACCCGCTTACGAAGGCGCTGGCTCACCGCATAGCCTGGGTGCCGGGTGGTGCGGCCGTCAATGGCGCTGGACCGGTTGCTGGTGTTTTGAGCCACATGGGGCGTGACCCCGCGCTGCCGCAGCGCGGCCACGCAGTCCCGCGTGTCGTAGCCTTTGTCGCCCCCTACGGTCTTGGGGTGGAATCCCCGTTCCTTGGCTTCGTCCACCAGCACCGGCGCTGCATCGCGCTCGGCGGTCCCCGTGGCTTGGGTTACTTGAAAGTCCACCAGCATACCGTTCCGGTTCTCCATCAGGGCGTGGGCCATGAAGACCAGCTTGGCCTCTTTCCCCTTGCCCTTCCGCAACAGCCGCGCTTCGCCGTCCGTCGTGCTCTGGTGCGTGGCGTTGCTGCGTTTCTCCCCATGGAAGTCCACCGACGGGTTGCTCGGGTCGTCGTCGGTGGTCGTGGGGGGATCCCCATCCCGCCGCTTGAAGCTCTTGAGGCTGGCCGCCGCCTCGATCAGCGAACCGTCCACCGTAAAGTGCTCATCGGACAGCAGCCCGCGGGCATCGGCCTCGACCACAACCTCATCAAAGAGTGCCTGCCCCACCCGGTGCTGGAGGAGGCGCTCCCGGTTCTTGGTAAACACCGTGGGATCGAAGCTGGATTCCACGAGACTCATGTCCAGGAACCAGCGGAACAGGAGGTTGTACTCCAGTTGCTCGCAGAAGAAGCGCTCACTGCGCACCGAGTAGAGGGCGATGAGGAGGGACGCCTTCAGCAACCGCTCGGGCGGGATGGAGGGCCGCCCGATTTCAGCGTACATCGCATCGAACTCGGGAGACAAGGCCGCCAGGGCGTGGTCCGCCAGCGCCTTGATCGTGCGCAGCGGGTGCCCCGGGGGAACACGTTGGTCCAGGTCTATGAAGCCCAGCATGGTGACCTGGGGGTCACGTCGTCCGCGCATTGGGTAGCCTCCTGGGTCGTTTCCCCCAGGATACTCCACACACATTTCAGCCGGATTACAAAACCGAGTTTTTCAGCAGCCTGCTAGGGCCTGGTAATCCGGCTAACCACCTCTACGACCGGAGCCAATATCCGGCCCTCAGACGCCTCAGGTTGCCATCCCAGTAGCGTGATTCCCGCTCCCTCTAGCAGGCTGCTGAAAAACTCGGTTTTG
>CAZVZV010000144.1:0-1714 GCA_964631735.1 uncultured Enterobacteriaceae bacterium | reverse complement strand
CAGGCGGCGATGGGCCCGAACGACAAGTTCGACCTCGTGATCAAGGGCGGCGAGGTGCTCGATCCAAGTCAGAAGCTGCGCGCCAAGCGCGACATCGGCATCCGCTTCGGCATCGTCGAGGCGGTCGAAGCCGACATCCCGGCCGCGCGCGCCCTCCGTGTCATGAACGCGACTGGCAGGACCGTCGTGCCGGGCCTGATCGACCTGCATTCGCATGTCTACACCACGGGCATCGGCATCCCGCCGGACGAGCTGGTGCCGTACCAGGGCACCACCACCGCGGTGTCGGCGGGCGACGCCGGCGCGAGCGCCTTCGCCCTCGTGCGGCGCGCCATGGCCGACCGGTCGCGCACGCGCCTTTTCGCCTTTGTGCACATCGCCAACATCGGGCTTTCCGCCTTCCCGGTCGCCGAGCTGTTCAACATCGACTTCGCGCAGACCGACGCGGCGGCGAAGGCGCTGGCGGAGAACGCCGACATCGCCATCGGCATCAAGGTGCGCATGTCGCAGAACGTGATCGCGCGCCACGGCCTCGAGCCCCTCAAGCGCGCCATCCGCGCCTGCGAGATCGTCGGCACCGGCGGCAAAGTGATGTGCCACATCGGCGGCGTCGAGAGCGTCGAGCTGATGTCGCAGATCCTGGACGCGCTGCGCCCCGGCGACATCCTCACGCACTGCTTCTCCGGCGCGCCCAATGACGCCGGCCAGTTCACCAACATCGTGCAGGGCGGCAAGCTCCTGCCGGCGGCGCATGCGGCGAAGAAGCGCGGCGTGATGTTCGACGTCGGCCACGGCGGCGGCAGCTTCGATTTCACCGTCGCGGAAGCTTCGATGGCTGAAGGCGTGCCGCCCGACACGCTGTCCTCCGACATCCACGTCTACTCCGGCAACTCGCCCGGCCTGCCCTACCTCACCAACGTGATGGGCAAGTTCATGGCGCTCGGCCTGTCGCTGGAGCAGGTGGTGACGATGGCCACGGCGACGCCGGGGAAAATCATCAACCGCCTGCCCAAGCACGGCACGCTGCAGGTCGGCGCACCGGGCGACGTGACCGTGCTCGAGGTGCAGAACGGGCCGGTGGAGTTTGTCGATACGCGCGCGAACAAACGCCCCGGCAAGGTGTTCCTCAGGCCGACGAACACCGTGGTTGGCGGCGTCGCCTTCGGCCAGCCCTACGCTGCACCCTTCAGCGTGCGCTGATCTGCTTCATGTTCGAAACCACCATTGCGGGCAGCCTGCCGAAACCCTTCTGGCTCGCCGAAACCGACAAGCTGTGGCCCGCCTGGAAGTCGAGCGGCGCGGAGCTGGAGACGGCCAAGCGCGACGCGACGCTGCTGTGGCTGAAGGAGCAGGAGGACGCGGGCCTCGATATCGTCACCGACGGCGAGCAGTCGCGGCAGCACTTCGTGCACGGCTTCCTCGAGTCGGTCGAGGGCATTGACTTCGAGCACAAGGTGAAAATGGGCATCCGCGACAACCGCTACGACGCCATGGTGCCGGTGGTGGTCGGGCCGTTGAAGCTGAAGGGGCGCGTGCATCAGTTCGAGGCGCGCATCGCGCGTGCGCATACCAGGAAAAAGCTGAAGATCACCATGCCGGGGCCGATGACCATCGTCGACACCATCGCCGACCGCTACTACGGCGACAAGGTGAAGCTGGCGATGGCCTTCGCCGAGCTCCTCAACCAGGAGGCGCGCGCACTGGAGAAGGACGG
>CAZVZV010000143.1:0-19811 GCA_964631735.1 uncultured Enterobacteriaceae bacterium | reverse complement strand
CTTCGGTGAGGTAGGGCGTATCGATCTGCGCGATGTTGCCCAGGCAGATCACCTTGGTGCCCGGGCCGGCGCGCGTCACCAGCGTCTTCATCTGCTTGGGCGTGAGGTTCTGCGCCTCGTCGATGATCAGCCACTTGTTGACGAAGGTGCGGCCGCGCATGAAGTTGAGCGACTTGACCTTGATGCGCGAGCGCACCAGGTCCCTGGTCGCCGCGCGGCCCCACTCGCCGCCCGACTCGTCGGTGGTGTTGAGCACGTCGAGGTTGTCCTCCAGCGCCCCCATCCAGGGCTGCATCTTCTCTTCCTCGGTGCCGGGGAGGAAGCCGATGTCCTCGCCGATCGGCACCGTCACCCGGGTCATGATGATTTCGGTGTAGCGCTTCTGGTCGAGCACCTGGGTCAGGCCGGCGGCGAGCGCGAGCAGCGTCTTGCCGGTGCCGGCCTGGCCGAGCAGGGTGACGAAATCGACCGCCGGGTTCATCAGCAGATTGAGCGCGAAGTTCTGCTCGCGGTTGCGCGCCGTGATGCCCCACACCGAGTTCTTGCCGTGGGTGTAGTCGCGCACCGTCTCCAGCACCGCTACGCGGCCGGCCTTCTCCCGCAGCATGGCGTGCAGCGGCCGCTCGCCCGAATCGTCGTAGACGAATTCGTTCAGCAGCAGCTGCGGCACCAGCGGCCCGCGCACCCGGTAATAGGTGCGGCCTTCCTTCTTCCAGGACTCCATGTCGCGGCCGTGGCTGTCCCAGAAATCCGCCGGCAGCCGGTGCATCCCGGTGTAGAGGACGTCGGTGTCCTCCAGCACCTTGTCGTTGAAATAGTCTTCCGCCGCCAGGCCGAGGGCGCGCGCCTTGATGCGCATGTTGATGTCTTTGGACACCAGCACCACCGGGCGCTCGGCATGCTGCTTTTGCAGGTGCCGCACCACCGACAGGATCTGGTTGTCGGTCTTGCCGGCGGCGAAGTTCGACGGCAGCTCGCCGTTGATCGCCTCGGTCTGCAGGTACAGGCGTCCGCCCGAGGCCTTGCCGTCGCGCGTGCGGATCGGCAGCCCGGCTTTGATGTCGGCCACCGAATCGGAGACGATCTCGTCCAGGAAGCGGCTCGCCTGGCGGGCGTTGCGCGCCACGTCGGAGAGGCCCCGCTTGTTGTTGTCCAGTTCTTCCAGCGTGCCGATGGGCAGGTAGACGTCGTGCTCTTCGAACCTGAACAGGCACGACGGGTCGTGCATCAGCACGTTGGTGTCGAGCACGAACAGCTTGGTGACACGGGATTTCTTTTGTGCGGGGCGGGGCTTCTTCGCCATGGAGGGGGGGGCGTCTGCGGCTGCTTCGGTCCGATCCTGTTCGAGTGGTGGGTCGAGCGGACGATCAGAGGGCTTTAACAAAGTCGAGTACCTCCTGTGCGTGGCCTGGCACCTTGACGCCGCGCCATTCGCGCGCCAGCACCCCCTTCGCGTCGATGACGAAGGTGCTGCGCTCGATGCCGCGGACCTTTTTGCCGTACATGTTCTTCAGCTTCATGACGCCGAACTGGCTGCACAGCTTCTCATCGGCGTCGGACAGAAGCTCGAACGGGAATTTCATCTTTGCCCTGAAATTCTCGTGCGACTTGAGCGAGTCGCGCGACACGCCGAACACCAGCGCGACCGCCTTGGCGAACTCCTTGTGCAGGTCGCGGAACTGCGTGCCCTCGACGGTGCAGCCGGGGGTGTTGTCCTTGGGGTAGAAGTAGAGCACCAGCGTCTTGCCGCGGTGCTCCGAGAGCCGGAACGTGACGCCGCCGGTGGCGGGCAGCGAAAAGTCCTCGACGGGTTTTGCTGGCATCCAGGCGGGTTTTAAGCCGCGATCTGAGGTTCGAGTTGCAACGAGTTCATTGAACACGTTTTTTGTGAAGGCTGCAAGCAAGGCCACCGAGAAGTAGGGTGGGCGAGAAGCAGAGGCCTGATTCCTAGGTCTTTTTCGGCTATCCAATCGAACGCCCGGGCCAGATCCTGCCCCCGGGGCTTGTGTTCCACCACCAGCTCCTGCCTGGGGTCTTCTTGTTTCGCCGGCGTCAACGATAGCGCGCAGCCCACGTTACTACCTGGAGGAGGCGGATTCCGCGGCTTGGGGTCTACCGCCAGGGGATAGTCAACTATTCGCTTATAAGCGATAATGCCTTTTGCCATCCTGCACTACCTTGCTCCCGACGGGCGCGACCTTTTCCAGGACTGGCTGGACCGGGTACGCGATGCGCGGGCGCGCAAGGCGCTGTTACAACGGGTAGACCGTGTGGCGCTGGGATTGTTCGGCGATCACGCGTTTTGCCGAGATGGGGTGTGGGAGCTGCGGGTGGACGTGGGGCAGGGATACCGGGTGTATTACGCGCGTTCGGGCCGCGAGGTGATCCTTCTGCTGTGTGGCGGCGACAAGCGCACGCAGTATGGCGATATAGGACGAGCAGTCGGATGCTGGCAGGATTTCCTGAGGAGAACGACATGAAGCGTGCAACTGCGATCGGTCCTGTACCGGCGAGCCGAAGTCACGCGGAGGCGACCATTGAGAGTTTTCGTCGGGATCCGGCATTCGCCTTTGAGTACGTGAACGCGATTCTGGAGGAGGGGGGGCAAGGAGAGCTGCTGCTTGCACTTCGATATTTCGCGGGCGCATTCGGCGGGGTCAATGCCATCGCGCGCAATTCCGATCTCAATGCAACGTCTCTTTACAGGACGCTGTCGCGCAGGGGAAATCCTGAATTGCGCAGCTTGATCGCCTTGCTGAAATCGATGGGCATGCGGCTCACAATCCAGCCGGGTCGCCCGTCGCCCGCTAAGCGCACTGCAGCAGGAAGCGACGGATCTCGTGCAAGGTTGGTTGCGGCGCTTCCTCGGGAAGGAAGTGGCCGCAATTCAGTGCGCGCCCGCGCACGTTCACGGCCACCTCGCGCCAGTCGCGCAGCGGCTTGAACATCTTCTCGATCACTCCCTGTTTTCCCCAAAGCACCTGCACCGGCATCCTGAGTTTCTTCTTCAGGTCCTTGCGGTCGTGCTCGAGGTCGATACTGGCTGCCGCGCGGTAGTCCTCGCAGGTGGCGTGGATGGTGCGCGGGTTGCGAAAGCACCGGATGTACTCGCGCTGCGCCGCTCTGCCGTGGTCGCGTGCCAGGCGGTGCGCTACACGCGCGCCACGATCGTGACCGACGAGGTGGAAACTGCGGTGGCCAAGGGCGCCCATGACCTCGACCATGTCTTTGGCCATCGCCCGTTTGGAATAATTGGAGTGGTCCGGCAGTCCTTTCGGTTTGGATGAATCGCCGTAGCCGCGCAGGTCCGCGCACACCACGGTGTAGTCGCGGGCGAGGTGCGGCGCGATCTTGTGCCACATGGCGTGGGTCGCCGGATAGCCGTGCAGCAGCAGCAACGGCGGGCCGTCGCCCCTGGTCACCAGGTTGATGGTGGCGCCGGAAGTCCTGACGCGCTTTCGCTTGAAGCCGGGAAACAGCGCCATGCTTTTCCTCCTCAATGCTTGTCCAGCAGGCTACCCCAGCCCACGACGCGGTCCGCGATGCCGTTCTTGCGCAGGGCGTGCCAGTAGATGCAGGAATTGATCGCCAGGATGGGCTTGCCGCGTTCGGACTCTATCTGCGCGGCAAGCTGCGCCATCGCCAGATTGGTGCCGACCTGGATCACCGCGTCCACGTCGTCGCCGTCGAGTTCCTCGGCCGCGGCGCGCAGTGTCGCGGCAGGCACGTGGGCGATCTGCACCGGCGAAGGGCACTTCAGGCCCTTGATGCGCGCGACGCGGTAGCCCGATTCCTCGAAGAACCTCGTCACGTTCTCATCGCCGACCGGGAAGTAGGGTGTAAGCACGGCAATGCGCTTCACGCCCAGGCACGCGAAGGCCGCGTCGCAGGCCTGCGCGCCCATCGTCACTTCGATCCCGGTGCGTTCCTCGAGTTCGTGCTTGAGCTTGCGGCTCGCTGCCAGCCCGCCCCAGAAGGTCTCGACGGAAATTCCGAGCACGACGTGGTCGGGCTCGCAACTCATGGCGCTGTCCACTGCCTCCAGCTGGGCCGCGGCGATCAGCTCCACCAGCCGCCGGAAATCAGCGTCGCTCGCGAGCGGCAGGTTGGGGATGCGGATGCGACTGATGTGGTTGGTGACGCCTTGCGGGCGCATGCCGTCGAACTCCGGCTGCACGACGGTGTTGGTGGAGGGAACCAGGACTGCGAACTTGCGGCGCCAGCCGAGGGCATCCTTCATCTAGCCGAACAGCAGCGCCGCAGCCACGTTGCGCTCCTCGGCCATCAGGATGTTGTAGGTGCGGCAGGCCGCCTGCAGGTCCATCACCTCCAGGCCGATGCGCGCGCGCGTGAGCGGGGCGGTGAGGCGGGGATGCGGAAAGCGCAGTCGGCTGCCGGTGCCAAGCAGCACCACTTCCGGCTTGAGCCCGGCGATGAGCGCGAAGTGTTCCTCCGCAAGTGCGTCGAAGCTTGCCACCGGCCACGGCTGCATGCGCTCGGGCAGCACGATCACGCTCGCCTCGTGGCGCGCTCCGTTCACCATCACATAGCCTTCGCCGTAGCCGGTGAAGGTGTGCAGGTGCGTGAGCGCGGAAGCCTGAAGTTTCACTGCTAGAATTCTACAATGCGAGAGTTCTCGAGGATCAAGCGTCTTCCGCCGTACGTCTTCAACATCACCAACGAGCTGAAGATGGCGGCGCGGCGCCGCGGCGAGGACATCATCGACCTGTCGATGGGCAACCCCGACGGTCCGACGCCGCAGCACATCGTCGACAAGCTGGTCGAGGCTGCCCAGCGCCAGGACACCCACGGCTACTCGGTGTCCAGGGGCATCCCGCGCCTGCGCAGGGCGATCTGCGACTGGTACCGGCGCCGCTACGCAGTCGAGCTGGATCCGGACAGCGAGGCCATCGTCACCATCGGCTCCAAGGAAGGACTCGCGCACCTGATGCTGGCGACGCTCGATCGCGGCGACACGGTGCTGGTGCCCAACCCGTCCTACCCGATCCACATCTACGGCGCAATCATCGCCGGCGCCGACATCCGCTCGGTGCGCATGACGCCGGGCGTGGATTTCATCGCCGAGGTGGAGCGCGCCATCCGCGAGCTGATTCCGAAGCCGAGAATGCTGATCCTCGGTTTCCCGTCGAATCCAACGGCGATGTGCGTCGAGCTGGAGTTCTTCCAGCGCGTGGTGGCGCTGGCGCGCGAGCACGACATGCTGGTGGTGCACGACCTCGCCTATGCCGACATCGTGTACGACGGCTACCAGGCGCCCTCCATCATGCAGGTGCCGGGCGCACGGGACGTGGCGGTGGAATTCTTCACCATGTCCAAGAGCTACAACATGGCCGGCTGGCGCATCGGCTTCATGGTCGGCAACAAGGACCTGGTGCATGCTCTGGCGCGCATCAAGAGCTACCACGACTACGGCAGCTTCACGCCGATCCAGGTGGCCGCGATCGTGGCCCTGGAAGGGCCGCAGCAGTGCGTGGAGGAGATCCGGCGCAACTACGAGAAGCGCAGGGACGTGATGGTGAAGGGCCTGCACGACATCGGCTGGCGGGTGGAGAACCCGAAGGCTTCGATGTACGTATGGGCGAAAATCCCCGATTACTACGCCGCCATGGGTTCTATCGGATTTACCAAGCACCTGATGGAACAGGCGAGGATTGCCGTGTCGCCCGGCGTCGGCTTCGGCGATTATGGCGACGACCACGTCAGGATCGCGCTGATCGAGAACGAAAGCCGGCTGCGCCAGGCGCTGCGCGGCGTGCGCGACATGTTCAAGAAGGACGGCCTGCTGCGCGGAGCGGCATGAAGCCCATCAACGTAGGACTGCTCGGCATCGGCACGGTCGGCGGCGGCACCTGGGACGTGCTCAGCCGCAACGCCGGCGAGATCCGCCGCCGCGCCGGCCGCGCGATCCGCATCAGGCGCGTCGCCGATAAGGACCAGAAGAAAGCCAGGAGGCTGGTCGGCGGCAATGCAACAGTGTCCGGCAACGCCTGGGAAGTGGTGCGCTCGCCGGACATCGAGATCGTCGTCGAGCTGATCGGCGGTACCGGCATCGCCAAGGCCCTCGTGCTGGAAGCGATCCGCAATGGCAAGCACGTGGTGACCGCGAACAAGGCGCTGCTCGCAAAGCACGGCAACCAGATCTTTGCCGCCGCGCAGAAGAAAGGCGTGATGGTGGCCTTCGAGGCCTCGGTCGGCGGCGGCATCCCGATCATCAAGGCGCTGCGCGAGGGGCTGGCAGCCAACCGCATCGAGTGGATCGCCGGCATCATCAACGGCACCTCCAACTTCATCCTCTCTGAGATGCGCGACAAGGGTCTGCCCTTCGCCACCGCGCTGGCCGACGCGCAATCCAGGGGCTACGCGGAAACCGACCCGACCTTCGACATCGAAGGCATCGACGCGGCGCACAAACTGACGATCCTCTCGGCGCTCGCCTTCGGCATTCCGATGCAGTTTCGCAGGGCCTACACCGAGGGCATCTCGAGGCTGACGCAGGAAGACATCGGCTACGCGGAGGAGCTCGGCTACCGCATCAAGCTGCTCGGCATCACGCGCCGCGCGAAGAAGGGGATCGAGCTCAGGGTGCACCCCACGCTGGTACCCGCGCGGCGCCTGATCGCCAACGTCGAAGGCGTGATGAACGCGATCCTGGTGAAAGGCGACGCGGTGGGCGCGACCATGTACTACGGCGCGGGTGCAGGCAGCCAGCCCACGGCGAGCGCGGTGGTGGCGGACCTGGTGGACGTGACGCGGCTGATCACCGCCGACCCGGAGCACCGCGTACCGCACCTCGCGTTCAAGCCCGACCAGCTCTCGGACACGCCGATCCTGCCGATCGGCGCCGTCGAGACGTCCTACTATCTGCGCATGCGCGTGCTGGACAAGCCGGGCGTGCTGGCGCGCATCACCCGCATCCTCGCCGATTCGAGGATCTCGATCGGCGCCATGGTGCAGAAGGAGCCCGGCGAGGGCGAGAAGCGCGTGGACATCGTCATGCTCACGCACCGCGCCATCGAGAAGAACGTGAACGCCGCCTTGGCGCGCATCGAGAAATTGCCGACGGTAATCGGCAAGGTGACGCGCATCCGGCTCGAAGAACTGCTGTAGTGCATTACCTCAGCACCCGCGGCGGCGTGCCGCCGCAGCGCTTCTCCGACATCCTGCTCGAGGGCCTGGCGCCCGACGGCGGGCTGTACGTCCCCGAGGATTACCCAGCAGCGGATCTCGCCGCCTGGCGGGGAATGAGCTACCCGCAACTCGCCACGGCGATTCTGCGGCAGTTCATGGATGACGTGCCGGGCCTCGACGCGTTGGTCGCCAGGACCTATACGCGGGACGCCTTCGGCAGCGACGACATCGCACCACTCAAGACGCTCGAGCCGGGCCTGCACCTGTTGGGCCTGTCCAACGGCCCGACGCTCGCCTTCAAGGACATCGCGTTGCAACTGCTCGGGCAACTGTTCGAGCAGGTGCTGCGTGCGCGCGGGCAGGCGCTCAACGTCCTCGGCGCCACCTCGGGCGACACCGGCTCGGCCGCCGAGCACGCGTTGCGTGGCAAGCGGGGCGTGCAGGTGTTCATGCTCTCGCCGCACGGGCGCATGAGCGCGTTCCAGGCGGCGCAGATGTACGCGCTGCAGGATGCCAACATCCACAACCTGGCGGTGAAGGGCGTGTTCGACGATTGCCAGGACCTGGTCAAGCAGGTGAACGCAGATGCCGCCTTCAAGGCGCGCCACCGCATCGGCGCGGTGAACTCCATCAACTGGGCGCGGGTCGCGGCGCAGGTGGTGTACTACTTCGGGGGCTACTTCCGCGCCACGCGCAGCGACGCCGAGCGGGTCTCGTTCGCGGTGCCTTCGGGGAACTTCGGCAATATCCACGCCGGCTACGTCGCGCGCTCGATGGGGCTGCCGGTCGCGCGCCTGATCCTCGCCACCAACGAAAACGACGTGCTGGATGAATTCTTCCGCAGCGGGCGCTACCGCGTGCGCCGCGCGGCGCAAGCGACCTCCAGCCCCTCGATGGATATCTCCAAGGCCTCCAACTTCGAGCGCTACGCTTTCGACCTGGTCGGGCGCGACCCCAGGCGCATCGTCGAGTTGTGGGGAAAGCTCGAGCGCGACGGCGGGTTCGAAATGCAGGGCAGCACCGGCTTCGTGTCCGGCAAGAGCAGCCACGCCGACCGGCTGGCGACGATCCGCGAAGTGCACCGGAAATACGGCGTCACCATCGATCCGCACACGGCCGACGGCGTGAAGGTCGGGCTCGCCCATCGCCAGGCTGGCGTGCCGCTGATCTGCCTGGAAACGGCGCTGCCGGCGAAGTTCGCCGCGACCATCAAGGAGGCGCTCGGGACGGAGCCGAAACGGCCCGAGAGATTCGCAGACCTGGAAAAACTGCCGCAGCGCTACGAGCTGATCGAGCCGCGCGCCGAGGCAGTGAAGCGCGCCATCGAGGCGCACGCCGCATGAGCCAGGAAAAGAACGTGCTCGGCGGCGAGCTGATGGCCTGCAGCTTCTCGCCGCTGACCGGCTACTTCCGCGACGGCAGCTGCGCCACGCACGGCGCCGACGGCGTCGCGCACCTGGTGTGCATCAAGGCGACGCAGGAGTTCCTCGATTTCAGCGTGGCGAAAGGCAACGACCTGGTCACGCCGCGCCCGGAGATGCGCTTCCGCGGCCTGAAGGTGGGCGACCGCTGGTGCCTGCACGTGCTGCGCTGGGTGGAGGCCTGGCGCGCGGGTGCTGCGCCGCAGGTGGTGCTCGAGGCGACGCACGAGAGCGTTCTCGAGTACGTGGCGCTCGCGGCGCTCAAACAGCGCGCGCTCGACCTTAACTAGACAGATTTCCCCAGGACTGGCGCAGGTCAAAGGATCGGCCGCGCCCGGCTGCCGTTTGATCTAGGTCAATCGGCATCGCCAAATTTGGCTTCAAATGTGAAGCGTCGATGGAAAACAAGGGGAAGAAGATCGCATTGCTCGCGCTGCCGCTGCTGCTCGCCGCAGCGGGGCTGGCGCTGGCGCAGCCCGCTGTCGACGTCGCCGCAGCGGAAGCGCTGGCGAAAAAGAGCGGTTGCACGAAATGCCACTCGGTTTCCGCCAAGAAGGAAGGGCCTCCGTTCAAGGAGACCGCGGCCAAGTACAAAGGCAAGGCGGATCCCGAAGGGGAGTTGTTCAAGCACCTGACGTCCAACCCGAAAATAAAAGTCGACGGCAAGGAAGAGCTGCACGATTCGCCGAAGTCCAAGGACGAGGCGCAGATCCGCAACCTCGTGCGCTACATCCTCACGCGGTGAGCCCTCGATGTTCCGGCGCGCCTGGGAAGCCCTGACCCGCAAATGCCAGACCTGCTCCCGCATCCGCTTGGGCCTGGGCGTGGCGCTGATGGCGGTGCTGGTGGCCGGCTCGCTGATGGCGGCGGGTGCGGCGGGGCTGGCCTGGACCAACACGGAGAAATTCTGCATCGGCTGTCACGAGATGAAGGACAACGTGTTCGCCGAGTTCAAGGACACGATCCACGACAAGAACCGCTCCGGCGTGCGCGCCATCTGCTCCGACTGCCACGTGCCGCGGGAGCCCATCGCCATGCTCCAGCGCAAGGTGCAGGCCACCTTCGAGCTGTGGGGACATTTCGTCACGGGCGTGATCGACTCCAAGGAGAAGTTCGAGAAGCATCGCTACGACATGGCGAAGATTGTATGGACGCGCATGAAGCAGACCGACTCGCTCGAGTGCCGCAACTGCCACCACGCCGACGCGATGGATCCGGAAAAACAGACCGAGAAGGCACAGGCGCGGCACACCAAGGCGAAGGCCGAGGGGCTGACCTGCATCGACTGCCACTTCGGCATCGCGCACAAGGAGCCCGACGGGCCCGGGCCGCAGGAGCTGAAGCTCGCGAAGTAGACACGGGAGCCGCCAGATGAAACGACCGACCGCAGCGTTTGCCGCAGTACTTCTCGGGCTGCTGTTCGCTTTTCCGGCGCAGGCGCAGACGGCGCGCAAGGACCTGGTGCTCAAGGGCGACGCGCAATGCACGCGTTGCCACGACGAGACCGAGGATTTCCCGGTGCTCTCGATCGGCAAGACCAGGCACGGCACCTTGGCCGACAGCCGCACGCCGGGCTGCACCAGCTGCCACGGCGAGAGTGATTCTCACGCCAACAAGCCTGCCGATGCCAAGGTGCGGCCAGCGCCGGGGCGCGCTTTCAGCAAGGGCGCGAAGACACCGATGGTGGAGCGCAGCGCCGCGTGCCTGAGCTGCCATCAGGGCAGCAACCGCGTGAGCTGGCAGTCGAGCACGCACGCCAACCGCGACGTTGCCTGTAACTCGTGCCACAAGGTCCACACGGCGAATGATTCGGTGCGCGACAAGCTCACCCAGACCGACACCTGCTTCACGTGCCACAAGGAGCAGCGCGTGCAGGTGAACCGGCCGTCGCACCACCCGATCATCGAGGGCAAGATGTCCTGCTCCTCGTGCCATAACGTGCACGGCGACAATCCGAAGCAATTGTTGCGCGCCAGCGTCACCGAGACCTGCTTCACCTGCCACATGGAGAAGCGCGGCCCGTTCGTGCACAACCACCCGCCGGTGCAGGAGGACTGCTCCATCTGCCACCAGCCGCACGGCACGACCATCTCCAACCTGCTCAAGGCGCGGCCGCCGTTCCTGTGCCAGGAATGCCACAGCCATACCAGCCACCCGAGCCAGGCCAGTGGCCTGCCCACGGGACGCGCGACGAGCACCTCGCTGCTGGGGAGCGTGGCTCGGGGTTGCCTCAATTGCCACGTCAACATCCACGGCGGCAACAGCACGCAGAACAGCGCGACCGCCGGGCGTTTCCGTCGCTGACCGGGTTAGAGGAGATCGATCATGAGCAAGATCCAGCAGGCCTGCGGACTGACGGTGCTGGCCGCGGCTTTGGCGGCCGCTACCGGCGCCGCCCTGGCGCAGGACGCGCCGGTCACCGAGTTGACCAAACCGAGCAGCTCGATTTCGCTCGGCGCCGGCGCGTGGTCGAAAGATCGCCCGCAAGGGGGCATCTATGACGGCATGAACGAGAAGGGCGGCTACGGTCTGCTCGACGCTTCCGTGATCAGGCGCGACGACGCCACGGGCACGTGGTTCTCCCTGCGTGCACAGAACCTCGGGCTCGAGACACGCGAGCTGCGTGCCGACTGGCTGCGCCAGGGCAATATCGGCGCGTTCCTCGAGTACAGCCGTACGCCGCGCGACAATCCGTACACCTTCATGACGGGCGTGCAAGGCATCGGGAGTACGACCCTGAGAACCCCGGCCACGGCGAATCCGACCCTCAGCGAAGTGCATCTGGGCACGGTGCGCGACCTGTTCCATGCCGGGGTCTACAAGAATCTGTTTTCGGGGGTCGATTTTCGCGTCAACTTCAGGAACGAGGACAAGAGCGGCACGCGGCAGTGGGGGCGGGGCGGAGCGGCGGAGTTCTCGGTCGAGCCGATCAGCAGCACCACGCAGCAACTCGAGGCGGTGCTGGATTACCTCGGCAAGCAGCTGCAGGTCTCTGGCGGCTATTACGGCAGCTGGTACAAGAACACGAATCAACTCGTCGATACGGCGTACACCCCCTTCGCAGCCGCGACCCAGTACTTCCTCAGCCTGCCGTTGGACAACCAGGCGCACCAGCTGTTCGTGAACGGGGGCTACAACTTCACCCCCAGCACCCGTGGCGCCTTCAAAGCCTCTTACACGCATGCGACCCAGAATGAGCGCATTCCAACCGCCGACGTCGCGGCCATTCCAAAGTTCGCCGGCGCGCCGACCAACCTCGACGGCAAGCTGGACAACACGCTGCTTCAAGTTGGCGTGACGTCGCGGGCGACCAGCGACTTTTCCTGGCTCGCCAACCTGCGCTACTTCGAATCCAAGGAGAACACGCCGCAAGTACGGGTCATCGAGACCAACCCTGCCTGTTTGACCTCCACGCAGTGCGTGGACAACACCCCGTTGACTTTCAAGACGCTCACCGGAAAGCTCGAGGGAACGTACCGGCTGCCGCAGCAGATCAGCCTGATCGGGGGCATCGAGCAGGCGAACCAGGACCGCAACGTGCCGGTCGGTACGGTGAGCGGCACGGGCGTCGATTTGCAGCGCTGGGTACCCTTGCGGGCCAAGCTGGATGAGACTACCTATCGCGTCCAGCTGCGGCGCTCGCTCGCGGACACCGTCAACGGCTCGCTCGCCTACCTGCACAGCGACCGCACTGGATCCGAATACACGCGGACCAACGAAGCAGAATCGGATGAGATCAACCCGATTCACATCGCCGACCGCAGGCGCGACAAGCTGCGTTATGTGCTCGACTGGGCGCCGATCGAGCCGCTGTCGTTCACGTTAAACCTGGAGACTGCGAAGGACAAGTACGGCAGCAGCGCGGCGCGCCCCTACGGACTGCAGGACGGCACTGCGAGTGTCTACTCGATTGACGGCACCTACTCCGTCACCGAGCGGTGGCAGGTGTCTGCCTGGTATACCCGCGACCGCACCGAGGCCAACCAGTTCGGCCAGCGCGCAGCCACCGGTGGTGCCGGAGCCGCCGAGAAAGCGGCGCATCTCGAAGACACCGGCAACACGTTCGGGGCCGGCCTGCGCGGCGTCATCATCCCCAAGCTCAAGGTGGGTGCTGACGTGCTCTACAGCAAGAACGTCAACAAGTACCCTGAAACCGTCACGCTGGCAGGAGCGGGCGCGCAGTTTCCGTCCGCCGGCGGTCAAACGGTGGTTGGGCCGTTGCCGGACATCACCAACCAGCTGACTCGCCTCAAGCTGTTCGCGGTTTACGCGCTGGAGAAGAATGCCGACCTGCGCTTCGACTACATCTACGAGTACTGGAAGACCGACGACTGGAGCTGGCTGTTCGCGAACGGCACGACCTTCACCTATGGGATCACCACCGACGGCACCCAGGTGACACAGAGCCCGAAGCAGACCGCCAACTACGTTGGCGTCCGGTACACGGTCAGGTTCCAGTAGCTGCGTCGGTTCAGCACGGTGGGCCGCGCCGGCTCTGCGACAATAGCCGCGTGCTGGAGGCGAACCACCTGGAATTCAAGCGCGGCGGAAGGGCGCTATGGCGCGATCTTTCGCTCGCGCTGGCCGGCGGCGAGCTGCTGCGCATCGCCGGCGCCAACGGCAGCGGCAAGACCACCCTGCTGAAAGTCCTGTGCGGGCTTCTCGCGCCGGACGCGGGCGAGGTGCGCTGGCAGGGCACGACCATCCACCGGTTGCGCGAGGACTTCTCGCGCCATCTGGTTTACCTCGGCCACGCCCCGGCGGTGAAGGACGACCTCACTGCCGCCGAGAATCTCTCGATCGCCTGCACGCTTGCCGGGGTCCCGGCGTCGGCGCAATCCGTGCAGGAAGCCTTGGCGCGCTATGGGTTGCCCGGCGGCGACGCGGTGAGGAAGCTCTCGCAGGGGCAGCGCCGGCGCGCAGCGCTCGCCCGTCTGTTGCTCAGTGAATCGGTGCCCCTGTGGTTGCTCGACGAGCCGTTCGCGGCGCTCGACGCCGCGGCCGCCCGGCTCACCGAGGATCTGATCGCGCGACACGTGGCGCGCGGCAATGCCGTCGTCTATTCCACGCACCAGGATGCCAGCATCGACGCCCCGGTGCAGCGCCTGGTCGAACTCGGATGATCGCCGCCGCCCGCTGCATGGTCCGGCGTGACCTGCTGCTCGCCATGCGCCGCCGCGGCGACGTCGCCACGGCGCTGCTGTTCTTCGTCATCGTGGCGAGCCTGTTCCCGCTCGGGATCGGCGCGGAGCCGAACCTGTTGCGCTCGATCGCCCCCGGCGTGATCTGGGTGGCGGCGCTGCTCTCCTCGATGCTGTCGCTCGGGCGCCTGTTCGCCTCCGACTTGGCCGACGGCACGCTCGAGCAGATTCTGCTCGGCGCGGCGCCGCTCGGCGTGATGGCCGGCGCCAAGGTGCTGGCGCATTGGCTGGTGTCAGGATTGCCGCTCGTCGCGATCGCACCGCTGATCGCGCTGCAATACGATTTGCCGGCGTCTTTGTTCGGCGTCCTTGCTTTATCATTGCTCCTCGGCACGCCGGTGTTGAGCCTGATCGGTGCCATCGGCGCCGCGCTGACGCTGGGTTTAAGGGGCGGCGGCGTGCTGTTGTCGCTCCTGGTGCTGCCGCTGTACGTGCCGGTGCTGATCCTCGGCGCCGGCAGCGTGGAGATGGCCGCCGCGGGGCTCTCGCCGCAGGGGCAGCTGCAATTGATCGCGGCGCTGCTGGTCGTGTCGGCGGCGTTCGCACCCTGGGCCATCGCCGCGGCTTTGAGGATTTCCACGGAATGAGTGCAACCATCAGGTGGTTCTGGTTCGCGTCGCCGCAGACGTTTTACCCGCTCGCGGGGACCCTGGCGCGCGGGTTCGCGTTCGCGGCCGCGCTGCTTGCTGCCGCCGGACTGTACGTTGGTTTTTTCGTTGCGCCGACCGACGCGCAGCAGGGCGAGGCCTATCGCATCATCTTCATCCACGTGCCGGCGGCCTGGATGTCGATGTTCCTCTATGTGGTGATGGCGGGCTGGGCAGCGATCGGTCTGGCCTTCAACACCCGGCTCTCGGCGATGATGGCGAGCGCACTGGCGCCCACGGGGGCAATGTTCACCTTTGTGGCCCTATGGACCGGCGCACTGTGGGGGCGGCCGACCTGGGGCGCCTACTGGGTGTGGGATGCGCGGCTGACGTCGGAACTTATCCTGCTGTTCCTGTATCTAGGCTTCATGGCGTTGCAGGCGGCGATCGATGACCCGCGGCGCGCCGACCGCGCCGGGGCCCTGCTCGCGATCGTCGGCGTGGTCAACGTCCCGATCATCTACTACTCGGTGCAGTGGTGGAACACGCTGCACCAGGGCGCCTCGGTGAGCCTGACGAAGGCGCCGAGCATGGCCGCGGCGATGCTCGCAGGAATGATCCTGATGGCGCTGTCGTTCTGGTTCTACAGCATCGCCGCGTCGCTCGCGCGCGTGCGCTGCATCATCCGGGAGCGGGAATGAACTGGGGCGGCTGGAGCGAGTTCTGGGCCATGGGTGGCTACGGCTTTTACGTCTGGGGCGCGTACGCAGTAACGTTCGCTGCGCTCGCGCTCGAAGTCCTGTTACTGGCGAAGCGATCGCGTGAAACCAAGGCATAAGCGCCTGGCTGCAATCGCCGTCGGCGTCGCCGCGCTGGGCATCGCGGCCGCGCTGGTGTTGAGCGCGTTCGAGCAGAACCTGGTGTTCTTCTTCACCCCCTCGCAAGTCGCCGCCAACGAGGCACCGCAGGGCCGCACGTTCCGCATCGGCGGCATGGTGGAGAAGGGAAGCGTGAAGCGCGACGGCGTGGAAGTGCGTTTCCTTGTGACGGATACGGCCAAGACCATCCCGGTGATTTACAGCGGCGCATTGCCCGATCTCTTCCGCGAGGGCAAGGGCGTGGTGGCGCAAGGGCAGCTTGGCGCCGACGGCGTGTTCCGCGCGCGCGAAGTGCTCGCCAAGCACGACGAGAACTACATGCCTCCCGAGGCGGCGCATGCCGTCGAGCAGGCGCAGAAGACGGCCAAGACGCTCAAATGATTCCCGAACTCGGGCAACTCGCGCTGTCGCTCGCCCTGGTGGTGGCCCTGGTGCAGGGCATTCTGCCGCTCGCCGGCGCGGCGCGTGGCGATGCCGCCTGGATGGGCGTGGCGCGTCCTGCCGCGCAAGCGCAGGCACTGCTCGTCGCCTTCGCTTTCGGCTGCCTCGTCTACACCTTCGTCGCCAACGATTTTTCCGTGCAGTACGTGGCGATGCACTCCAATACCGCGCTGCCGCTGCACTACCGCATCGCCGGCGCCTGGGGCGGGCACGAAGGCTCGTTCCTGCTTTGGTGCACGATGCTCGGGGTGTGGATGCTGGCGGTGAGCCTGTTCAGCGCGCAGCTGCCCGAGGAGATGGTGGCGCGCGTGCTCGGGGTGCTGGGGCTGGTGAGCGCGGGCTTCCTCGCCTTCATGCTGTTCACCTCGAACCCGTTCGATCGGCTGTTCCCGGTGCCGGCCGACGGGCGCGACTTGAATCCGCTGCTGCAGGACGTGGGCATGGTGATCCACCCGCCGATGCTCTACATGGGCTACGTGGGGTTTTCGGTCGCTTATGCGTTCGCGGTGGCCGCGCTGATTTCCGGAAAACTGGATGCCGCCTGGGCGCGCTGGTCGCGGCCCTGGACCACGGTGGCCTGGGTGTTTCTCACGCTGGGCATCGCGCTTGGCAGCGCCTGGGCGTACTACGAACTCGGCTGGGGCGGCTGGTGGTTCTGGGATCCGGTGGAAAACGCTTCCTTCATGCCCTGGCTGGTTGGCACGGCGCTGATCCATTCGCTCGCCGTGACCGAGAAGCGCGGGGCGTTCCGCAGCTGGACGGTGCTGCTCGCCATCGTCGCCTTCGGCCTGTCGCTGCTCGGCACCTTCCTCGTGCGCTCGGGCGTGCTCACCTCGGTGCACGCCTTCGCGGTGGATCCCAAGCGCGGGGTATTCATCCTCGGGCTGTTCGCCGTCACCATCGGCGGCGCGCTACTCCTTTACGCCTGGCGCACGGCGCGCATCGGGCTGGGCGGGTCGTTCGCCCCCGTGTCGCGCGAGTCGCTGCTGCTGGGCAATAACGTGCTGCTCATGGCGGCGGCCGGCTCGGTGATGCTGGGCACGCTCTATCCGCTGCTGCTCGATGCGGTCGGCGGCGGCAAGATCTCGGTTGGGCCGCAGTATTTCGAGACGGTGTTCGCGCCGCTGATGGCGCCGGCGCTGTTCCTGATGGGCGTGGGGCCGCTGGCGCGGTGGAAGAGGGCGAGCCTGCCCGAGCTCGCGGTGCTGCTGCGCTGGTCGCTGGCGGTGAGCCTGGCGCTCGGGTTGCTGCTGCCCTTCGCTTTCGGCCAGTGGCATGCGCTGGTGGGCTGCGGCCTGGCGCTCGCCATCTGGATCGCGGCCACCTGCTGCTTGAGCCTGCGCAGGGGCTTGCAGCAGACGCGCTCGCACTACGGCATGGTGCTGGCGCACCTCGGCGTGGCGGTGTTCGTGGTCGGGGTGACGCTGGTCAAGGGCTACGAGAGCGAGCAGGACGCGAAAATGAAGCCGGGCGACTCGGTCGCTCTCGGCAGCCACGTGTTCCGGCTCGAGTCCGTGCAGCCGGTCGACGGGCCGAACTACCGTGCCGCGCAGGCGAAGGTATCCGTCACGCGAGACGGCAAGCCGGTCGCGCTGCTGTATCCCGAGCGGCGCATCTACTCGGTGCAGGAGCAGACCATGACCGAGGCGGCGATCGACACCGGCTTGACGCGCGACCTGTACGTATCGCTCGGCGATCCGCTCGAGGGCGGCGCCTGGCTGGTGAAGGTGCAGCACAAGCCGTTCATCGACTGGATCTGGGGCGGCTGCCTGATCATGGCGCTCGGCGGGCTGCTGGCGGCGAGCGATCGCCGTTACCGGCTGGCGTTGCAGGCGCGCCGCGGCGCCGAGGTCGCGGCGTGAGGATGGCGTGGGTGGCGGCGGCGTTCGCCGCGCTGGTGATCTTGCTCGCGGTTGGACTCACGCTCAACCCGCGCGAGGTGCCCTCGCCGCTGATCGGCAAGCCGGCGCCGGCGTTCGAGCTGCCGCTCTTGCATGCTCCGGAGAAGAAGTTCTCGCATAAGGAGATGCTCGGCAAGGTGTGGATTCTGAACGTCTGGGCCTCGTGGTGCGCGCCCTGCCTGGTCGAGCACCCGGTGGTGAGCGCGCTGGCGAAATCCGGCCTCGCGCCGGTGGTGGGGCTCAATTACAAGGACGCGCGCGAGGACGCGCTGCCGTGGCTGAAACGGAACGGCGATCCTTACCAGTTCTCGGTGTTCGACGCCACGGGGCGCATCGGCATCGATTACGGCGTCTACGGCGTGCCGGAGACCTACGTCATCGACCGGCGCGGCACGATCCGTTACAAGCGCATCGGCCCGCTCACGCCGGAGATTTCGCGCGACAAGGTGCAGCCGCTGCTGAAGGAGCTCGCGCGTGAGGGCTAGCCTCCTGCTGCTGGCGCTGCTCGCCGGGGCGGCGGCGGCGGACGACCCGGCGCTGGACAAGCGCGTGGCCGGCCTCGCGCATGAGCTGAGGTGCCTGGTGTGCCAGAACCAGACGCTGGCGGACTCCAACGCGCCGCTGGCGGTGGACCTGCGCAACCAGATCCGCGAACAGCTCAAGGGCGGCGCCAGCGAGCGCGACGTAATCGACTTCATGGTGGCGCGCTACGGCGATTTCGTGCTGTACCGGCCGCCGCTCAAGGCGAGCACGCTCGCGCTGTGGAGCGGGCCGTTCGTGCTGCTCGCGCTGGGGATTTTCCTGCTGCTGCGGCGCCTGGCGCGGCGGCGCGCGCCCGAGCCGGCGCTGTCCGAGGCCGAACGCGTGCGCGCGGCGAAGCTGCTCGAATGATCCTGTTCTGGGCGATTGGCGGTGCGCTCGTCGTGCTGGCGCTGACGCTGGTGCTGCGGCCGCTGCTGGCACGGCGCAAAGGCGAGGGCGTGTCCCGCAAGGCCGCCAACATCGCCATCTACCGCGACCAGTCGCGCGAGCTGGACGCCGACCTCGCGGCAGGTAAACTCTCCACGGCCGACCACGAGCGTGCACGCGCCGAGCTCGAGTCCCGCTTGCTGGAGGATGTCGACGCGGCGGAAGGGGCTGCGCCGCAGCGCAGCGGGCGCGGCGTCGCCTTCCTGGTCGGCATCGCAGTCCCGGCGTGCGCGCTCGCGATCTACTTTCTCATCGGCAGCCCGCGCGCAGTGGATCCGCGCGCCGACCACGATGCGGGGAGCGCTTCCCAGATCCAGGCCATGGTGGAGCGGTTGGCGGCGCGGCTGCGCGAGAACCCGGAGGATGCCGACGGCTGGAAGATGCTCGGGCGCTCCTACGCGGTGCTCGGGCGCTTCCCGGAGGCCGTCGACGCCTATTCCAAGGCGGTGGCGAGTGCGCCGCGTGATGCGCAGCTGCTCGTGGATTTCGCCGACGCGCTCGCCATGACGCGCGCTCAGAAGCTGCAGGGCGAACCGGAGCAGTTGATCCGGCGCGCGCTCGAGATCGACCCGAAGAACCTCAAGGCGCTTGCGCTCGCCGGCACTGTGGCCTTCGAGCGCAAGGAGTTCAAGGCAGCCGCGGACTACTGGCAGCGCATGCTGCCGCTGGTGCCGCCGGATTCAGAGGATGCGCGCAGCATCCGCGACAACGTGGAGGAAGCGCGCAAGCTGGCCGGAGCAGGTGACGCCGGGCTGCATGCAGGGATTCGCGGCACGGTGCGCATCTCGTCAAAGCTGCGCGACAAGCTCGGTTCGGACGACGTCGTGTTCATCTACGCGCGCGCCGCGGAAGGACCCGCGATGCCGCTCGCCGTACTGCGCCGGCGGGCGCAGGAGCTGCCGGTCGAGTTCGCCCTCGACGATTCGATGGCGATGGCACCCGGCATGGCACTTTCCGCGCACCCGCGCGTGGTGATCACGGCGCGCATCTCGCGCTCGGGCAATGCCAAGCCCGAGCCCGGGGACCTGCAGGGCGCGAGCAAGCCGGTGGCGAACGATGCGAAGGGCGTCGACGTGGTGATCGACGCCGTGGTGAACTAAAAAAAGGGGTCTGACCCCTTTTTTTACCAACCGGCCTGCACGCGCAATTCGCCGCGTTCGACCGAGGCGCGCAGCCAGGCCACAAAGGGAGAGCCCCACACCTCGATGCGGCGCAATCCTGGCAGAGGCTCGTCGTCGCGGTGGATGTGCGTGTCGCCGTGCAC
>CAZVZV010000142.1:0-1168 GCA_964631735.1 uncultured Enterobacteriaceae bacterium | reverse complement strand
GCCGCGATCGCCGCCGGATGGCTGTTGGGCATGTTGATCGTGCCGCTGCCAAGCACGATGTTCTTCGTGTCGTGCGCAAGGCTGGCGAGAAACATGAGACAGGAAGTGACGTTCTCGGCGAGATCGGTAATGTGCTCGCCGACGTAAGCCTCGCTGTAGCCAAGCCGGTCCGCCAGCAGGATCGCCTCGCGGTCCTCGGCAAGCGTCTCCCACGGTTGCCTGCCCGGCGGATGCAGCGGCATCATGAACGTCGCAAGCTTCATTGCTTTTCCGTTGTCAGTTGTCGACGTGCTCGACGTCGCCGCTGCGCGCGGACCTGAACACCGCTTCCAGCGCCGAGATATTGGCGATCATCTGCGCCTGCGGCACCGGATACGGCGCGCGCCCGGCGGCAGCGTCGGCGAACGCCTCCAGGTTGGCCAGCACGGCCGCGGCAGGCGGAAATTCCCGGCTCTGCCGGCGCTGGCCACGGATATGGCTGGTCAGCGTCCACCCCTCCGGTGCTTCGGGGTGCGCCTTGTCGCGCACCTCCGCCCACCCCTTGCTGCCGTAGACCGCGAAGCGGCCTTCGAAGGGCGTGGCGAGAATGGCGCTGATCAGCGAGTTGCTGCCGGCCTTGTGCGCCACCAGCAAGCCAAGGGTGTCGCCGTTCTTCAGTCCGCTGCCGAGCTGGCGCACGCGCGCGAGGACGCTCTCCGCCGGGCCGAGCAATCCGACCGCAAGGTCGAGCAGGTGGATGCCGGTGGCGGTCATCGGACCGGCGGGCGCTTCGCGCTCGGACAGACGCCAGTTGTCCGGCGGCAGCGCGAGGAACTTGTCTTGGCTGAAATTCGCCTCGACCTGCAGCAATGTTCCAAGCTCGCCGGCTGCCGCCAGGCGAAAAATCTCCTGCACCGGCGGCTCGAAGCGCTTCTCGTGCCCGACGCCGATCGCGACGCCGTTCGCATTGCACGCCGCGACCGCCCGGAGCACCTCGGCGCGCGACAGCGACAGCGGTTTCTCGCAGAACACGTGCTTGCCCGCGTTCGCCGAGCGCACGATCTGTTCGAAATGCAGCGAATGGGGCGTGCAGAGGATTAGCGCTTCAACGGCGGGATCGTGCAAGACTTTGTCGAGATCGGCAGAAAATTCCAGGCGATTGTCACGACAAAAATCCGCAGCATTGCCG
>CAZVZV010000141.1:0-14520 GCA_964631735.1 uncultured Enterobacteriaceae bacterium | reverse complement strand
CTGCTTGACCACGTGCGGGTTGACGAAGCGCGAGAACATGGCGATCGCCTCCTCGCGCGCGCGCCGCTCCTTCAGGTAGGCGGCGATGGCGGCGGCGAAGTAGAACAGCCAAGCTGCGAGGAGTGCCGCCAGGAGCGGCAGCAACAACAGCTTGCCTGCAGCGAACCAGCTCGCACCGAGCAAGGCCGCGCTTGCGCCGCCGAGCCCCGCTGCGGTGCGGCTCGCGTTCACGTTGCGCGCGAAGGCGGCGTACAACAGCCCGATCAGCAGCAGCGCAACGCCGAACGGCAGCCAGGCCGGGGCGGCGCGCATGGCGCGGCCGTTCTTCAGGTTCTCGATCGCGGTGGCGAGGATCTCCATTCCCGGCTGCGTGCCGGAAAGCGGCGTCACGCGCAGGTCGCCCAGGCCCGCCGCCGCGGCGCCGATCACGACGATCTTGCCGGCGAACTCGTTCTGCGGCCGCGCGCGCTTGGCGCGCCCAAAATCCTCGTACAGGTCGCTGAAGGAAACGCTGGGCAGGCCGCGCGCGCGGCCGCGCCAGGCGAGCCGCAGATCTTCGGTATCCGGCACGCCGTAACCGAGATCGAAAGCGACGCGCGCCGGCAGCGAGGCAAGCTCCCAGCCGCGCACCGTGGAGCGCAGCGCATAGCGCCGGCCGACGTCATCCCGGTCCTCGAGGAAATTGATGGTGCCTCCGCGCCAAAGCTCCGAGGGCAAGGCGAGGGGAGGCACCACCGCGATGCGCGCGTGGGGATCGGCGCCGGGCCGGCGCACCAGGCCGATGAGCGGCGCAAGCTCGGCCGCGGCTGCGCCGCTCGCGTGGTCGCGCGCATCCAGCAGCAGCATGGGGAAGTACAGGCTGCCGCGGTACGGCAAGGCAGCCTCGGCGAAGGCCTGGTCGCTCTGCGGGCGGAACCTGTCCGGCTCGGAGAACATGATGTCGAACACCACGGCGCGCGGCTTCTGCGGCATCAATCCGCGCAGCAACTCCGCATAGACTTCCCTCGGCCAGGGGAAGCGCCCGGCCTCGACTTGCATCGCGGCGAGGCTGCGCTCGTCGATTTCGACCAGCACCACCTCGGGGTCGGGCGCCAGTTGCGCCGCGTGCCAGCGCGTGAAGGCGTCGAGCAGCCGGTTCTCCAGCGGCTGCAGCAGTTGCAGCGGGAAGATCTCGAGCGCCGCGAGGGCGAGCGCGGCGGCGGCGAAGCCCGTGAGCAGGCGCCTCACAGCTTGAGGCGGCGCCAGATCTCGCCGCTCTGCGCCGCCTGGTTCAGGGTATAGAAATGCAGGCCAGGCGCGCCGGCCGCGAGGAGCTTCGCGCACAGGGCCGTCACCACATCCAGGCCGAAGGCGCGGATCGACGCGCTGTCGTCGCGGTAGCCCTCAAGCTTGATGCGCATCCAGCGCGGGATCTCGGCGCCGCAGGCGTCCGAAAAGCGCGCCAGTTGCGAGTAATTGCCGATCGGCATCACGCCGGGGACGATCGGCAGCGTCAGGCCCGCCGCGCGGCATTCGTCGACGAAGCGGAAATAGGCGTCGGCGTTGTAGAAGTACTGGGTGATGGCAGAGTCGGCGCCGGCGTCCACCTTTTTCTTGAAGTTCTCCACCTCGTCGGCGGCGCTGCGCGTCTGCGGGTGGTACTCGGGGTAGCAGGCCACTTCGATGTGGAACCAGTCGCCGGTCTTCTGGCGGATGAAGGCGACCAGTTCGTTCGCGTAGCGGAACTCGCCCGAGGCGGCGAGTCCCGAGGGCAAGTCACCGCGCAGGGCGACGAGGTGCCGGATGCCGTTCGCCTTGTAGCGCTCGAGCTGTTCGGCGATGTCGTGCTTCGTCGACGCGACGCAGGAAATGTGCGGCGCGGCCTCGTGGCCGGCCTTGCGGATCTCGATCACTGTCTCGAGCGTGCCCTCGCGCGTGGAGCCGCCGGCGCCGTAGGTGCAGGAGAAGAAACGCGGCTTGAGTTTCGCCAGCGCCTGCCAGGCGGCGCGCAGCTTCTCCTTGCCCTCCGGCGTGCGCGGCGGAAAGAACTCGAAGCTGTTATTTGCCATTCAGGTAGGGCTTCAGTGCGGCGAACACAGCGCGGTTGGCGGGAGCTTCGAGCCCCGCCTCCTGTGCCATGCGCGCGACCGCGCCCGAGAGCCAGGGGGCTTCCAGCTTGCCGCCCGCTTCGAGGTCGGCAGCCATCGAGGCGCGCATCTCCGCCGGCAGGCCGTCGACGAAAGCAAGTGTCTTGGCCACGAAATCCTCCGGCAGCGCGATGCCGCGCTTCCTCGCGACCGTCCAGGTCTCGCGCATCACCGATTCGAGCAGCCAGCGCAGGTCGCGATCGGCGCGCACCACGCCGACGGTTTTCCGCGTCACCGTGGTCGTCGCCGAGATCGCCACCAGCAGCACGAACTTCTCCCACAGCACGCGCACGATGTCGTCGGTGAGCTCGCTATCGATCTTCGCATCCTTGCAGGCGGCAAGGAATGCTTCCGCAGCCTTCTTCTGTGCGGGGAGCACCGGCCCGAAGCGCAGGCGCGCCATCTGCCCGGTCTGCACGATGACGCCCGGCTCGCCGATCCTGCCCGCGATATAGGCGGCGCCGCCCATCACGCGCTCGGGCCCCAGCACCTTGCCGACGCGCTCGATCGACTCGACGCCATTCTGGAAGGGGATCACCACGCCGCCTTTGTCCATCAGCGGCCGGATGCGCTCCGCAGCGCTCTCGGTGTCCCACAACTTCACGGCAAAAAGGACGACGTCCGCAATGCCGAGTTCGGCCGGGTCCTCGGCGGCGCGCACCTTGATCACCGCGTCGCCGAGCGGGCTCTTCAGCGTGAGCCCCTTGGCCCGAATGGCCTCGAGATGCTTGCCGCGGGCCACGAAGGACACTTCATGCCCGGCCTGCGCGAGCCTGCCGCCGAAGTACCCGCCGACGCCACCCGCTCCCATCACCGCAATGCGCATGCTCGCCTCCGGAAAATAGGGTCAGACCCCTTTTTTCAATACCGGTAATGATCCGACTTGTACGGGCCGCTCTTCGGCACGCCGATGTACTTCGCCTGATGGTCGGTGAGCTCGGAGAGGGTCGCGTTGAGCTTCCTCAGCTGCAGCCGCGCGACTTTCTCGTCGAGGTGCTTGGGCAGGGTGTAGACGCCCACCGGGTATTTCGCAGTGTTGGTGTAGAGCTCGATCTGCGCGATGGTCTGGTTGGCGAAGGACGAGCTCATCACGTAGGACGGGTGTCCGGTGCCGCAGCCCAGGTTCACCAGGCGCCCCTTGGCCAGCAGGATGATGCGCTTGCCGTCGGGGAAGATGACGTGGTCCACCTGCGGCTTGATCTCCTCCCACGTGCATTTCGACAGCGACGCGACGTCGATCTCGTTGTCGAAGTGCCCGATGTTGCAGACGATGGCCTGGTCCTTCATCTTGCTCATGTGGGCGTGCGTGATCACATGGAAGTTCCCGGTGGCGCTGACGAAGATGTCCGCTTTGTCGGCGGCATAGTCCATGGTCACCACGCGATAGCCTTCCATCGCCGCCTGCAGCGCGCAGATGGGATCGATCTCGGTGACCCACACCTGGGCCGAGAGCGCGCGCAGTGCCTGCGCCGAGCCCTTGCCCACGTCGCCATAACCGGCGACCACGGCGACCTTGCCGGCCACCATCACGTCGGTGGCCCGCTTGATGCCGTCCACCAGCGACTCGCGGCAGCCGTACAAGTTGTCGAACTTGGATTTCGTCACCGAGTCGTTGACGTTGATCGCCGGGAACAGCAGGCGCTTTTCCTTCGCCATCTCGTACAGGCGATGCACGCCGGTGGTGGTCTCCTCGGTCACGCCCTTGATTTCCTTGCCGACCTTGGTGTACCAGCCAGGCTGGGCGGCGAGCTTCTTCCTGATGGCGTTGAACAGGGACGTTTCCTCTTCGCTCGCGGGCTTGGCCAGCACCGACGGATCCTGTTCGGCCTTCCGGCCGAGGTGCACGAGCAGCGTTGCGTCGCCGCCGTCGTCGAGGATCATGTTGGGGCCCCGCATCTCAGCCCCAGCGCCGAACTCGAAGATCCGGTGGCTGTACTCCCAGTACTCGTCCAGCGACTCGCCCTTGTAGGCGAAAACGGGCGTGCCGCCGGCGGCGATCGCCGCCGCGGCGTGGTCCTGGGTGGAGAAGATGTTGCAGGATGCCCAACGCACATCTGCTCCCAACGCCTTGAGCGTCTCGATCAGCACCGCGGTCTGGATGGTCATGTGCAGCGACCCAGTGATGCGCGCCCCGCGCAGCGGCTGGCGGGCGGCGTACTCCTCGCGGATCGCCATCAGCGCCGGCATCTCGGATTCGGCGATGGCGATTTCCTTGCGGCCCCAGGCGGCCAGCTTCAGGTCGGCGACGTGGAAGTCGTTGGTCCTGGTATTCATCACGGCAGTATTCATTTTTCCAGCCTCCAGAAAGCAAAAGCGCCCGCACCGTTTCCAGTGCGAGCGCCGTTGAATTAAGCTGAGCCTGACCCCCTCGGATGCCCGTCGGGGACGCAACGCTCCTCAGCGGGCGCAATTATCCTCCAGCCGGCTGCCCGGGTGCAAGGCCAGTCGTGCGCCGCACCTGCGCGAAGCGAAACCCGGTAAATTGGCGGTGATGGCTACCGCCCAGCCTTCTGTTTTCGCCAGCGTCGCATTCCTCAAGATCCATGACTTCGGCCGCCGGCCGGTGGTGGAGCAGGCGCGCCTGCGTGCCCAGCTCGAGGCAGTGGTCGCGGTCACCCTCGGCGAGCTGAAGGAAGACAGCCGCATCGTGCTAGACGCCGCCGATGGCGTCGCGCTGGTCGTCCTCGGCAACCCGCGCGGCGCGCTGCTGATTGCCGAGCGCACGCTCGCCGCGGGCGTGGCAGGTCTGCCCCTCGCCATCGGCATTACGCACGGCGCGGTGCGCCAGACCGGGAAAGGCAGCGCAGAAGGTCTGTTGGGCGACGGCATCGCGGTGGCGGCGGCCATCGCCGAGCTCGCCGGGCCGCAAAAGCTGCTTCTGACGCGTGAGTTCCAGCTCGCGCTCGCGGACGCCGCGCCAGGCGCCGAGGCCGCGGTGGCGGCCGCGGGCACGCACACCGATGCGAGCCTGAGGGCGCACGAGCTCTACAAGCCCGACCCGGGCGCGGCACGGCGGCGTGGCCAGCAATACGCCGCGGTCACTGCCCTCGCGGTGGTCGTCCTGCTCGGAGCGAGCGTCGGGTACCGCGCATCGATCGAAGGACCTCAGGCCTACGCGGACCGCATGACCCTGGCGATGAAAAGCGGAGCGGCGCAGGTGAAAGGGTACGCCGAGCGGCTGTTCGAGCAGAAGGGGATCTGATGGCGAAGAAGAAAAAAGAAAATCAGATCGGGCGCTACAAGATCCTCGGTGAGCTCGGCCGTGGCGCGATGGGCGTCGTCTACAGGGCCGAGGACCCGTCGCTCGACCGCATCGTCGCGCTGAAGACCATCCGCCTGGGCGACGAGGTGGAGGGCCGCAAGGAGTACGAGCGGCGGTTCATGCTCGAGGCGAAGGCCGCCGGCAAGCTCACCCACCCGAACATCGTCACCATCTTCGACTTCGGCGAGGAGGAAGACCTCGCCTACATGGCGATGGAGCTGCTGGAAGGCGCCGACCTGCGCACGCGCATGCGCCAGAGCGACATCCCGGCCATGGAGGCGGTGGAGATCGCGCTGCAGGTCGCCGACGGCCTGGGCTTCGCGCACGAGACCGGCGTCGTGCACCGCGACATCAAGCCCGGCAACATCATGCTGCTCGAGCGCGGCGCGGTGAAGATCATGGACTTCGGCATCGCGCGTATGCGCCACGCCGACCACAAGACCAGCACCGGCATGGTGCTCGGCACGCCGCGCTACATGTCGCCCGAGCAGATCGGCGGCCAGCCGGTGGACCAGCGCTCGGATGTCTTTTCCCTGGGCACGGTGCTGTACGAGATGCTCACGCGGACGCAGCTCTTCGCCGGCGATGACGTGAACCAGATCGCGCACAACGTCGCCAATGCGGAGCCGGCGCCGCCTTCGCGCAGCAACCCCGGGATTCCGCAGATCGTCGATTTCATCGTGGCGCGGGCGCTCAAGAAGGACCCGGCGGTGCGCTACCAGGACGCCTACGAGATGGCGGCCGACCTGCGCGACGCGCTCGCCGAGATGCGCGGGCGCAGCCCGGCGCCGCGCAGCACCGACATCGAGGCGACGCATACCCTGAAGCTCGAGCCGGGCTCGGAGAGGCTGCCGCTCGCGCCTGCGGCGAGTGCCATCGCGCGCGATACGCGCCTGCCGTTGTCGCGCCTGTTCGGCAGCGACGCCGCGCTCGAGCGGCTTGCCGCGCCCGGCAAGCGCGACCGCAAGCGCCTTGCGGCCGCGCCGCGGCCGGTGGGATTGTTCAAGCGAATCTGGCGCGACCGGCTGCCGCGCCGGCTGTTCGCCGCATCGGTAGTGGCGGCGCTCGCCGGCACTTACATCGCCTTCGGGTAGGGTGGGCCAACGGCCCACACTACGTCATGCGCCTGAAGGACAAAACCGCGATCGTCATCGGCGCCGGCCAGAGCCCGGGCGAGGGCATGGGCAACGGCCGAGCCACGGTGCTGCGCTTCGCCGAAGAAGGCGCAAAGGTAATGGCGGTAGATCGCGACCTCGCTTCGGCCGAGGAGACGGTGGCGATGGTGCGCAAGGCGGGCGGCGACTGCTGCGCCTTCGAAGCCGACGTCACGCGCGAGGCTGCGCTGGCCTCGATGGTCGGCACGGCGCAGCAGCGCTGGGGACACATCGACATCCTGCACTACAACGTCGGGGTGAGCATCGCGGGGGGCGACAAGCCGCTCCTCGAGATCACCGAGGAAGCATTCGACCGCGTAATCGCGATCAACCTGCGCGGTGCGGTGATGGCCTGCAAGCACGTGGTGCCGGTGATGCGCGCGCAGCGTTCTGGATCGATCCTCCTGATCTCCTCGCTCGCCGCGCTGGAGGATTATCCGCTGGTGGCCTACAAGGCGAGCAAGGCGGCGATGATCGCCTTCACGCGACAGCTCGCGCTGGAGAATGCCGGCTACGGCGTGCGCGCCAACGTGATCCTGCCCGGCTTGATGGACACGCCGATGGCGGTGGATACCCGCGCGCGCAGCACCGGCCGGCCGCGAGCCGAGATCGCTGCCGCGCGCGACCGGCGCGTGCCGCTGCGGCAGAAGATGGGCAGCGCCTGGGATGTCGCGAACGCGGCGCTGTTTCTCGCTTCGGACGAGGCGGGCTTCATCACCGGTGTCGCGCTTCCGGTGGACGGTGGCGGCGCGCTAAGGGGCGCGCAGCACGCGTAGGGTGGGCCCATGGCCCACCGTACGCCCATGGCCCACCGTACGCCCATGGCCCACCGTACGCCCATGGCCCACCGTGGGTCAGGCAGCCTGCTTGAGCGCCAGGGCCTTGTCGGTTGCTTCCCAGGTGAACTCCGGCTCCTCGCGGCCGAAGTGGCCGTAGGCGGCGGTCTTCTCGTAGATCGGGCGCAACAGATCCAGCATCTGGATGATGCCCCTCGGCCGCAGGTCGAAGTTGGCCAGCACCAGCTGCGATAGCTTGTCATCCGAAATCTTGCCGGTGCCCTGCGTGGTGACCATCACGCTGGTAGGTTGTGCCACGCCGATGGCGTAGGACACCTGCACCAGGCACTTGGAGGCAAGGCCCGCGGCGACGATGTTCTTCGCGACATAACGCGCCGCATAGGCGGCTGAACGGTCCACCTTCGAGGGATCCTTGCCGGAAAACGCGCCGCCGCCGTGCGGCGCCGAGCCGCCGTAGGTGTCCACGATGATCTTGCGCCCGGTCAGGCCGCAGTCGCCTTTCGGTCCGCCAATCTCGAAACTGCCGGTCGGATTGACCAGAAAATTGATTTTGCCCTTCACGTAGTTCTTGGGCAGCACCGGCTTGATGATCTGCTCGATGACCGCTTCCTTGATGTCTGCCTGCTTGATGCCCGGGGCGTGCTGGGTGGAGAGCACGACGGTGTCGATCGCGTCGGGCTTGCCGTTCACGTAGCGGATGGTGACCTGCGACTTGGCATCGGGCCGCAGCCAGGGCAGGCGAGCGTCGCGGCGCAGTTCGGATTGGCGTTCGACCAACCGATGCGAGAGGTAGATGGCGAGCGGCATCAGGCCCGGGGTCTCGTCGCAGGCATAGCCGAACATCAGGCCCTGGTCGCCCGCGCCCTGGTCCATGTCCACCTCGCGGTTCACGCCTTGCGCGATGTCCCTGGACTGTTCGCCGTAAGCCACGATCACCGTGCAGGTGTGCGTGTCGAAGCCGATCTGCGGGTCGTCGTAGCCGATGCGCTTGATGGTCTTGCGCACCACGTTCTGGTAGTCCACGCGGGCACTGGTGGTGATCTCGCCGGCGAGCACCACCAGGTTGTCCTTGACCAGCGTCTCGGCGGCGACGCGCGAGGTCTTGTCCTGTTTTAGAATCGCGTCGAGGACTGCATCGGATATCTGGTCCGCTACCTTGTCCGGGTGTCCCTCGGAAACCGACTCGGAAGTGAAGAGATAATCGCTCATGGAGCTCGCCTGAAAAAAGGCTGCAAGGATAGCAGATGATGCATCTGCTGGCGCGCCTGCCGCTGCGCGTTGTGCACGCGTTGGGAGGCCTGCTTGGCTGGGCGATCTACGGCATGTCTCCCACCTACCGCCGCCACCTGAAGGACAACCTGGCGCGTGCCGGCTACCGCGATGCCAGGCTGCGCCGCGCGGCTATCGCCGAGGCGGGCAAGATGCTGCTCGAGGCGCCGCGCCTCTGGCTGCGCCCGAGCGCCGAGAACCTGGCGCTGCTGCGCGAGATCGACGGGCTGGCACACTACGAAGCCGCGCGCGCCGCGGGCAAGGCCATCGTGGTTCTCACCCCGCACATCGGCTGCTTCGAGATCTGCGGGCAGGCTTTCGCCGTGCGCCACCCGATCACCGTGCTCTACCGCCCGTCGAAGCAGGCGTGGCTGCAGCCGCTGATCGACCGCGGCCGCGCGCAGCCGGGCATGAGCATCGCGAGCGCCGACCTCGCGGGCGTGCGGCTGCTGCTCGCCGCGCTGAAGCGCCGCGAGACGGTGGGCATCCTGCCCGACCAGGTGCCGGGAGTGGGCGAGGGCGAGTGGGCCGAGTTCTTCGGCAGTCCCGCCTACACCATGACCTTCGCCGCGAAGCTCGCGCAGCGTCCTGACGTGGTCTGCCTGCTGTTCATTGGCGAGCGCTTGCCGCGCGGCGCCGGCTACGTGCTGCGCATCCGGCCGCTGCCTCCGGCCCTGCCGGGGGAATCCGGGCCGCGCCACATGAACCGCGCCATCGAGACCGTGGTGCGCATGGCCCCCGAGCAGTACCTGTGGGGATACAACCGCTACAAGACGCCCGCGGGGGCTTCGCCCCCGCCATGACACGCTTCCTCGTCGGATTGCTGTGGCTGCTGCATTTCCTGCCGCTCGGCGCGCTCGCCGCGTTCGGCAACGGCCTCGGCCGCGTCCTCTATTGGCTGATCCCGGAGCGGCGGCGCGTGACGCGCGTCAACCTCGCCAAATGCTTTCCGCAGATGGCGCCGCAGGCGCGCGAGCGGCTGGCGCGCGCGCACTTCCGCGCTTTCACCCGCGGCATCGTCGAGCATGCGCTGCTGTGGTGGGCGCCGGAGGCGCGCATCCGGCGGTTGATCCGCATCGAGGGCCTCGAGCACCTGCTGGCGCTGCGCGGCACGCCGGTGATCCTGCTCGTGCCGCATTTCGTCGGCCTGGACGCCTGCGCCACGCGCATCGCGTTAGAGCGCAATTGCGTCGGAATCTTTTCGCAGCACAAGGACACGCTGTTCAGCGAGCTGCTAGCGCATGGGCGCGGGCGCTTCGGCGAGCAGCGGCAGGTGTCGCGGCAGGAAGGCGTGCGCGTTGCGATCCGCGCCATGATGCGCGAGGACCGGCCGTTCTACTACCTGCCCGACCAGGACTACGGCGCGCGCGACGCGTTGTTCGTGCCGTTCTTCGGCGTTCCCGCGGCGACGATACCGGGCCTGTCGCGCATCGCGCGGCTCGCCCGGGCGAAGGTGCTGCCCTGCGTGACGCAGATGCTGCCCGGGGGCGAAGGCTATGTGGTGAGGATCGAGGCGCCCTGGCAGGATTTCCCGACCGCCGACCCGGCCGCCGACACGCTGCGCATGAACCGCTACATCGAACAGGCGGCGCTCGCCATGCCGGAGCAGTACCTGTGGATGCACAGGCGCTTCAAGACGCGGCCCGAAGGCGAGGCTAGCTTCTACTGACTACAATGCCGTCATGAAGAGGAAACTTCGCGCCGCGGTGGTCGGCGTCGGCTACCTCGGGCAGTTCCACGCCGAGAAGCTCGCCGCGCTGCAGGACGTCGAGCTGGTGGGCGTGGTCGATGCGGATCCGGCGCGCGCCAGGCACGTCGCCGCGAAGCACGGCTGCGCAGCGCACACGGACCCGTGCGCGCTGCTCGGCACCGTGGACCTGGTAAGCGTCGCGGTGCCGACCGAGCACCACCACCAGGTCGCGCTGGCGTTTCTCGACGCGGGCGTGCATGTGCTGGTGGAGAAACCAGTGACCAAGACACTTGAGGAAGCCGATGCGCTGCTCGGCGCCGCGCGCGCGAAAGGCACGCTTCTCGCGGTGGGCCATCTGGAGCGCTTCAACCCCGCGTTCCGCGCGCTCGCGCAGACCTTCGAGCGGCCGCTATACATCGATTGCGAGCGGCTCTCCGGCTTCAAGCAGCGCGGCATCGACGTGGACGTCGTGCTCGACCTCATGATCCACGACCTGGACCTGGTACGCGCGCTGGCGCGCAGCGAGATCGGCCAGGTGAGCGCCTGCGGCTTCCAGGTGATGACCGACGCGATCGACATCGCCAACGTGAGGATCGAATTCGCGAACGGCTGCGTGGCGAACCTCTCGGCGAGCCGCGTGAGCCAGGCGCCGGTGAGAAAGCTGCGCGTGTTCCAGAGCGGCGAGTACGCCTCGGCGGACCTGCAGGCGGGGAAATTGCGGGTGGTGCGGCGCGACCCGCGCGGCGGGGAGATCGCGCAGGACGAGTCCGCGTTCGAGGACCGCGACGCGCTGCGCGCAGAGATCGAGAACTTCGTTGCGGCGGTGCGCAGCGGGCGGCCGCCGCTGGTGACGGGCGAGGACGGGCGCGCGGCGCTCGCCCTCGCGCTCGAGGTGTCACGCCTGGTTCACGCGCGACTGCAACGCTATGCGGCGGTGGCCCGATGAAAGTCCCGATCCTCGATCTTGCGGCGGAGCTGCGCGAACTTGGGGCGCCAGTGCGCGAAGCGCTCGAGCGCGTGCTCGTCTCCGGCCACTTCGTCCTCGGCCCCGAAGGCGCGGCGCTGGAGAAAGAGATCGCGGCGCTCTGCGGCGTGCCGCACGCGGTGGCCTGCAACTCGGGCACCGACGCGCTGCACCTCGCGCTGCGCGCCGCGGGCATCGGCCCCGGCGACGAAGTGGTGACGCCCTCCTTCACCTTCATCGCCACGGCTGAAGCGATCGCCTACGTGCACGCGCGGCCCGTGTTCGCCGACGTGGACGGCGCGACCTTCAACATGAGCGCGGCGCTGCTGGAGAAAGCCCTCACGCCCCACACGCGCGCGGTGATCGTGGTGCACCTGTTCGGCCAGTGCGCGGATATGCCGCCGATCGTCGAGCTGTGCACGAAGCGCGGTCTGGTGCTGATCGAGGACTGCGCGCAGGCGATCGGCGCCGACTGGCAAGGCACGCAGGCCGGCGCCTGGGGCGACTTCGGCTGCTTCTCCTTCTACCCGACCAAGAATCTCGGCGCCTACGGCGACGCGGGCCTGGTGACGACGCGCGAAGCGAAGCACGACGCAATGCTGAGGATGTTGCGCCATCACGGCAGCAAGATCACCTATTCCCACGAGGTGATCGGCTTGAACAGCCGCCTGGACGAGATGCAGGCGGCGATCCTGCGCGTGAAGTTGAAGCACCTGGCGCGCTTCACCGCCGCGCGGCGCGCGCATGCGGCGCGCTATCGCGAGCTGCTGGCGGGCGCAAAGCTCGAGCTGCCCTTCGAGCATGGCAAGGGCGGTCACATCTATCACCAGTTCACCGTGCGCACAGCGAAGCGCGACGCGGCGAGGAAGGCGCTCGCCGACGCGGGCGTCGCGAGCGGCGTGTACTACCCGATCCCGTTGCACAAGCAGCCGGTGTTCGAGAGGGAGTATGGGCGGCTTTCGCTCCCGGCATCGGAGGCGGCGGCGCGCGAGGTGCTGTCGCTGCCCATCTACCCGCAGCTCTCCGACGAGCAACTGCGCCACATCGCGGCGACGCTGCGCGCTTGCCTCTGATCGCGTTCACCAAGATGGAGGGGGCGGGCAACGACTTCGTCGTGCTCGACGCCACGCGCGCGCCCTTCGCGCTGTCCCGGGACCAGTTGCGGCGCCTCGCCGACCGGCATTTCGGCATCGGCTGCGACCAGGTGCTGGTGGTGGAGCGCGCGACGCGGCAGGACGCGGAGTTCCGCTATCGCATCTTCAACGCCGACGGCGGAGAGGTAGAGCAGTGCGGCAACGGCGCGCGCTGCCTGGTGAAGTTCGTGCACCTGAAAGGCCTGACGCAAAAGCGCGAGATCCGCCTCGAGACGCTGGGCGGCATGATCGCGCCACGGCTGGAGGACGACGGCGAGGTGAGCGTTGAGATGGGCCCGCCGAAACTGGCCTCGCCGCTGGTGCAGCCGCTGGAGGTAGACGGCTTGCGCGTCGAGCTGGCGATCCTCGACATGGGAAACCCGCACGCGATACAGCTGGCGCTGGATGTGGAGACGGCGCCGGTGACGACGCAGGGCCCCTTGCTCGAGCGCCATGCGCGCTTTCCGCAGCGCGTGAACGCCGGCTACATGCAGTTGGTGGACCGGCACGCCATCAAGCTGCGCGTGTTCGAGCGCGGCGCGGGCGAGACGCTCGCCTGCGGCACCGGCGCCTGCGCGGCGGTGGTGTCGGGCATCGCGCGTGGCCTGCTCGACTCGCCGGTGCGCGTGCAGACGCGCGGCGGAACGTTGACCATCGCTTGGGCCGGCGGCGACAATGCCGTCTGGATGAAAGGCCCCGCGAAGACGGTGTTCGAGGGAAGCATCGAACTGTAGCAGTGCATGACAAGGCCGCCCATGACCGCAGAAGAAGTCGCCCAGTTCTTCAGGACCCACCCGCAGTTCTTCGACCAGCATCCCGAGCTTCTCGAATCGGTGTTCGTGCCGCATCCCTACGGCGGGCGCGCCATCCCGTTGTCGGAGCGCCAGATCCTCGCGCTGCGCGACAAGTTGAAGCTGCTCGAGGGCAAGCTCGGCGAGCTGATCCAGTTCGGCGAAGAGAATGACGCGATCGGCGAGAAAGTGCACCGCCTGTCCGCGGCCCTGCTTGGCGCGCGCGATTTCGCTGGCAGCGCGCAGATGCTGACCTTCCACCTGCGCGAGGATTTCTCGGTGCCGCATGTGGCGCTGCGGGTGTGGGACAAGTCCCTGCCGCTGGGCGCCCCGGAGGGTGCGGCGGTGAGCGACGAGCTGCGCGCGCGCGTCGAGACGCTGGGCGCGCCGCAGTGCGGCGCCGCCTCGGGCAACCCATTCCTGCCCTGGTTCGGCGACGCGAAGGAACATGTGCGCTCGATCGCGCTGGTGCCGCTCGGGCAGACCAAGAGCTTCGGCCTGCTCGCGCTGGGCAGCGAGGACGCGCAGCGCTTCTATGCCGAGATGGGCACGCTGTACCTGCGCCGCATCGGCGAACTGACTGCGGCCGCGCTTGCCGCGCGTCTCTAGGTGCCCGCCACGCATCCGGACGAGGCAATGGTCCGGGAGTACCTGGGCGCGCTCGAGCACCAGCGGCGCCTTGCGCCGCGCAGCCTGGTGATCTACCGCGCCAACCTGTCGGTGTTGCTGCGGCTGCTCGGCGAGGGCAGGCTCGCGTCGCTCGAGTCAGCGCAGGTGCGGCGCTTCGTGGCGCAGCTGCACGCGCGCGGTCTGGCGCCCCGCTCGCTCGCCAGCCTGCTGTCCGCCTGGCGCGGCCTTTTCCGCTGGCTCGCGCGGCACCGCGGTTACCAGGCCAACCCCGTGGAAGGCGTGCGCGCTCCCAGGCCACCCAAGCGCCTGCCCAAGGCGCTGTCCGTCGAGCAGGTGCAGCGGCTGCTGGAAGCTGCTGCGGATGATTCACCCATGCTCGCGCGCGACCGTGCGATGTTCGAGCTGCTGTACTCCTCGGGCCTGCGCCTCGCCGAGCTGGTGGCGATGGATGTCGGCGACGGCCGGCTCGACCTGAAGGAGGGCGAGGTGACTGTCACCGGCAAGGGCAGCAAGACGCGCACCGTGCCGGTGGGCGCGCGCGCAAGGCAGGCGCTGCAGGCATGGATCGCGGCGCGGGCGCTGGTCGCCGCGCCCGAGGAGAAAGCGCTGTTCGTCGGCGCGCGCGGGCGGCGCATCGCCCCTGGCGTGGTTGAGCGTCAGCTGAGCGCCTGGGGCGCGCGCCAGGGCGTGCAGGGCAAGCTGCA
>CAZVZV010000140.1:0-8578 GCA_964631735.1 uncultured Enterobacteriaceae bacterium | reverse complement strand
TCGGCATCGTCTACGTACTGGTGAAGGAATCGGTGCTGTTCTTCACCCACGTGTCCCTGTGGGACTTCCTCACCGACACGCAGTGGACGCCGCTGTTCGACGACGCCCATTTCGGCATCATGGTGCTGCTGTCGGGAACATTTACCAGCTCGGCCGTCGCGCTGGCGATCGCCATCCCGCTGGGCACCGTCATCGCAATTTATCTCTCCGAGTTCGCGCCGTTCAGCGTGCGCGAGATCGCCAAGCCGTTCCTGGAGATGCTGGGCGGCGTGCCGACCATCGTTTACGGCTATTTCGCGCTGCTGTTCGTCACGCCGATCCTGCAGTGGTTCTACCCGGCATTGCCGGGCTTCAACATCCTGTCGGCGGGCATCGTCATGGGGATCATGATCATTCCCTACGTCAGCTCGATCTCCGAGGACGCGATGCGCGCGGTGCCGATGGCGCTGCGCGAGGGGTCTTATGCGATGGGCGCGACCCGCTTCCAGACCTCGACGCGGGTGGTGGTGCCCGCGGCTTTCTCGGGGATTGCATCGGCCTACATCCTGGGCATCTCGCGCGCGGTAGGCGAGACCATGATCGTGGCAGTGGCGGCGGGCATGCAGCCCAACCTCAGCTTCAACCCGCTGGAGCCCGCGGCGACCATCACCGCTTACATCGTGCAGGTGGCGCTGGGCGACCTGCCGCACGGCTCGATCGGCTACCAGACCATCTTCGCCGCCGGCCTCACGCTGATGCTGTGCACGCTGTTCTTCAACATCGCAGGCCACGTGCTGCGCAAGCGTTACCGCGAAGCCTATTGATGGCCTACGCCAAAGACCTCGAGGCGCTCAGGGCGCTCATCGCCAGCCACAAGCGCTGGGACCTGTTCTTCGCCTGCGTCGGCGTGCTGGCCCTGATGATCGGCTTGCTGACCTTCGCGGCGCTGTTCGCCGACATGGCGATGAAGGGCGTCACGCGCCTGGACCTGGATTTCTTCACCAACTTCCCCTCGCGCCGCGCGGGCCAGGCGGGCATCCTTTCCGCGTGGGTGGGCTCCTGCCTGGTGATGTTCACCACCGCGTTCTTCGCCGTGCCGCTGGGCGTGGCGGCGGGCGTATACCTTGAGGAGTACGCCGCCAGGAACTGGGTCACCGACATCATCGAGATCAACATCACCAACCTGGCCGGCGTCCCCTCCATCGTCTACGGGCTGCTGGCGCTGGGCATGTTCGTCTACCAGTTCGGCTTCGGGCAGAGCATCCTTTCGGCCGGGCTCACGCTCGCGCTGCTGATCCTGCCGGTGGTGATCGTCGCCACGCGCGAGGCGATCCGCTCGATTCCGCAGGTGATCCGCGAAGGTTCCTACGCGCTCGGTGCGACCAAGTGGCAGACCGTGCGCTACCACTTGCTGCCCTATTCGTCGGCCGGAATCCTGACCGGGATCATCATCGGCATGGCGCGTGCCATCGGCGAGACGGCGCCGATCATCACCATCGGCGCGCTGACCTTCATCGCCTTCCTGCCGCCCTCGCCGCTGCAGGCCGCGCCGCCGTTCCTGTCCTTCGAGTGGCTGCTGTCGCCGTTCACCGTCATGCCGATCCAGATGTTCAACTGGACCTCGCGTCCCGAGGCTGCCTTCCAGGCCAATGCCGCGGCGGCGGGCTTCGTGCTGGTGGTCATGACCCTCGCCATGAATGCGCTCGCCATCTGGCTGCGCTACCGATTGCGCCGTAACATCAAGTGGTGAACGATCTCCCTGTCGCGGCAATCACCGCCAAGGCCGACGTGAAGGATCTGTCCTTCTACTACGGCGATTTCCAGGCGCTGAAACACATCAGCATGGCGGTGCACGAGCGCAAGGTCACGGCGCTGATCGGCCCGTCGGGCTGCGGCAAGTCCACGTTCCTGCGCTGCTTCAACCGCATGCACGACCTGTATCCGGGCAACCGCTACGGCGGCCAGATCGTGCTGCACCCCGACAACACCGATCTGCTGGCGCGCGAGGTCGACCCGATCGAGGTGCGCATGCGCATCGGCATGGTGTTCCAGAAGCCCAACCCCTTCCCCAAGTCCATCTTCGAGAACGTCGCCTACGGGCTGCGCGTGCGCGGCGAGCGCTCGCGCCGGCGCCTGGAGGAGAAGGTGGAGCAGGCACTCGAGGATGCGGCGCTGATCGACGAGGTGAAGTCCCGCCTGCACGAACCGGCCTACAATCTGTCGGGCGGCCAGCAGCAGCGCCTGTGCATCGCGCGCGCCCTCGCCACGGATCCCGAATTGCTGCTGTTCGACGAGCCGACTTCCGCGCTCGACCCGATCGCCACCGCCTCGATCGAGGAGCTGATCCACGACCTGAAGAAGCAGGTGACGATCCTCATCGTGACGCACAACATGCAGCAGGCGGCGCGCGTCTCCGATTTCACCGCCTACATGTACCTGGGCGAGATGATCGAATTCGGCGTCACCGACGAGCTGTTCATCAAGCCGCAGATGAAGCAGACCGAGGACTACATCACCGGGAGATTCGGTTGACCGAGCACGCCTCCAAGCAGTACGACCTCGACCTCGGCTCGATCCGTTCGCGCGTGCTGCAGATGGGCGGCCTGGTGGAGTCGCAGATCCGGCGCGCCATCGACGCCTTCGGCTCGGGCGATATGGTTCTCATCGACCAGGTGATCGCCGACGACCACCGCGTGAACGGCATGGAGGTCGCGCTCGACGGCGACTGCAGCCAGCTGATCGTCAAGCGCCAGCCGGCCGCCTCCGACCTGAGGATGATCTTCGCCATCGCCAAGACGGTGACCGATCTGGAGAGAATGGGCGACGAGGCGCAGAAGATGGCGCGCATGGCCAAGAGCATCCACCAGCGCGGCGCGGCGCAAGTGCCGCTCGCGGTCGACGTGCGCCATGCCGCCGAGCTCGCCATCTCCCTGCTGCGCCGCTCGCTGGACGCGTTCGCCCGCCTGGACTGCGATACCGCCGCCGAGGTGATCCGCGACGACGCCGGCATCGACAGCGAATTCCGCGCCATCCTGCGCCAGCTCATCACCTACATGATGGAGGACCCGCGCACCATCTCCACCGCGCTGGAGATCGTGTGGATCGCGAAAGCAGTCGAGCGCATCGGCGATCACGCGAAGAACATGGCCGAATACGTGATCTACATCGTCAAGGGCACCGACGTGCGGCACACGAGAATCGAGTGAGCGCCAGCGTCCTGGTGGTGGAGGACGAGCCGCAGATCCTGGAGCTGGTGGCGGTCAATCTGGAGCATTCCGGCTATCGGGTGGTGCGGACCTCGAGCGCCGAGCAGGCCGAAACCGCGATCAGCGACCAGCTGCCGGATGCGGTGGTGCTCGACTGGATGCTGCCGGGCGAATCGGGCCTCGCCTTCGCGCGCCGGCTGCGCGCCTCCGACCGCACGCGCGAGCTGCCGATCCTGATGCTCACCGCGCGCGCCATGGAGCAGGACAAGCTCGCGGCCCTGGAGGCGGGCGCCGACGATTACCTCACCAAACCGTTTTCGCCGAAGGAGCTGGCGGCGCGCATCAAGGCGGTGCTGCGCAGGCGCGCACCGCAGCTCTCCGGCGACAGCGTCGAGATCGACGGCCTGCGGCTCGATCCGGCCGCCCACCGCGTCAGCGCCGGTGAACTGCAGCTCGAACTCTCGCCGCTGGAGTTCCGGCTGTTGCATTTCCTCATGACCCACCCGGGCCGCGTGTACTCGCGCGGCCAGCTTCTCGACGAGGTATGGGGCGACCACGTCTACATCGAGGAGCGCACGGTGGACGTGCACATCCGGCGCCTGCGCAAGGCGCTCGAATCCTCGGGCCATGACCGGCTGATCGACACCGTGCGCGGCTCGGGTTACGCGCTGCGGGCAGCTTGAGCCGCATCGCGATTGCCGCCGCCGCGAAGGCAGCGGCGATCGCCGGGCTTGCCGGCGTCGTCTGGCTGCTTGCGGGGCCCGCCTGGGGCTGGGCTACGCTCGCCGCCGGTCTTGCCGCACAGCTGCTGCATCATGTTTGGCAACTCTCGCGCCTCGCCCGCTGGCTCGTACATCCCGTTCCCGGCAAAGTGCCCGAAGGCGCGGGAAGCTGGGACGAGGTGCTGACGGGGTTGCACCACTTCGAGCGCGCATCCGCGGAGCGCGAGGCGATGCTCGCCGATGCGCTGGCGCGCTTGCGACGCGCCGCCCAGGCGCTGCCCGACGGCGTGGTGATCCTCGACGCGGAGAACCGCATCGAGTGGTGCAATGCAACCGCCGAGCGGCACCTGGATCTCGACGGCCGCAAGGACCTCGGCCAGCCGCTGGTCAACCTGGTGCGCGAGCCGATCTTCATCGAGTACCTGGCCGCCGCGGAAGGCGCGCCCGCGGTGCGCATCGAGCGTGGCCCCGGGCGCGCACTGGCACTGCAATTGATTCCCTACGCGCGCTCGCAGAAGCTGCTGCTGTCGCGCGACACGACGCAGGCCGAGCGCGTCGAGACCATGCGGCGCGACTTCGTCGCCAATGTCTCGCACGAACTGCGCACGCCCCTCACCGTGCTGGTCGGTTTCCTCGAGACGGTGCGCGAGCTCAAGCTCGATCCGCAGCGGCTGCGCGATTATCTCGACATGATGTGCGAGCAGTCCGCGCGCATGCAACGCATCATCGACGACCTGCTGACGCTGTCGGTGCTGGAGTCGGCGCCGCCGCCTGCGGCGGAGCGCGTGCGCGTGGGGCCCCTGCTGGAGCGCCTGCTCGCCGATGCCGAGGCGCTCTCGGGCGGGCAACACGAACTCTCGCTCGACGCCAGCCCCGAGCTGGACCTCTCGGGCTCGGAGCACGAGCTCGCGAGCGCTTGCGGCAATCTGGTCAGCAACGCGGTGCGCTACACCCCGCAGGGCGGCAAGATCTCGCTGATCTGGCGCGATGGGCCCGAGGGCGCGAGTTTTGCCGTCCAGGACAGCGGCCCGGGCATCGCGCCCGAGCACATCCCGCGGCTCACCGAACGCTTCTACCGCGTCGACCGCGGCCGCTCGCGCGACTCTGGCGGCACGGGACTGGGCCTCGCCATCGTCAAGCATGCGCTCGCGCGGCACCAGGCGACGCTCGAGATCGACAGCACGCCTGGCGCCGGCAGCCGCTTCACGGTCCGCTTCCCTGCCCAGTGCCTGCTGCCTGCACCGAACGGTGGGCCGCTGGCCCACCCTACGCCGCCTGAAGCTTCGCCACACTCACCGCCAGCCACTTCACGCCCTGGCGGCCGAAGTTGACTTGCACACGCGCGTCGTTGCCATTGCCTTCCGCATCCACGATCACGCCGGCGCCGAATTTGGCGTGCACCACGTTCTGGCCGATGCGCAGGCCGCTCGCCGCGCCGCCGGTGCCGGCCGGCGCGCCGCCGAAGCGCGGGTCGCGCTTGGGCGCGCGCGAGAACGCGCCGGCGGTGAAATGCGACACCACCGGCTTGCGCTTCTCGGCCAGGCGCGGCGTGAGCCACTTCAGCAGTCCCTGGGGAAGCTCGTCCAGGAAGCGCGACGGCAGGTTGTAACGCGTCTGCCCGTGCAGCATTCGCGTTTGCGCGAAAGACAGGTACAGGCGCTTCCTCGCACGCGTGAGGGCCACGTACATCAGGCGGCGCTCCTCTTCCGGGCCGTCCTTCTCCAGCAGGCTCTGCTCATGCGGGAACAAGCCCTCCTCCAGGCCGCTGACGAACACTGCATTGAACTCCAGGCCCTTGGCCGAATGCATGGTCATCAGCTGCAGCGCGTCCTGGCCTTCGCCCGCCTGGTGCTCACCCGCCTCCAGTGCGGCATGGGTCAGGAAAGCGGTGAGCGGGTCGGCATCCTCGCCTGATTCGACCACCACGTCCTCGACGTTGAACGTAGCAGCGGCGTTGACCAGCTCGCCCAGGTTTTCCGTGCGCTCGGCGCCTTCGCGCTCGGCCTTGTAGTGCTCCACTAGTCCGCTCTTTGCCACCACGTGCTCCACCCTCTCGGCGAGCGTCAGGCCTTCGGTCTCCTGGCGCAGGGTCTCGATCAGCGCCACGAAAGGCGCGACCTTGCCGGGCGTCGCCAGCGCCGTCTCGTACAGGTTGCGGCCGGCTGCCTTGGCCGCGTCCTGCAGCGCCTCGATGGTGCGCGCGCCGATGCCGCGCGCCGGGAAATTCACCACACGCAGGAATGCGTTGTCGTCCGCGGGCGCGGCAATGAGGCGCAGGTAGGCGAGCGCATGCTTGACTTCCGCGCGCTCGAAGAAACGCAGGCCGCCGTACACGCGGTAGGGCAGCGCCGCGCTGAACAGGGCATGCTCCAGTACGCGCGACTGTGCGTTGGAACGGTACAGCACCGCGATCTGGTCGAGGCGCGAGCCCTCGCGCTGCAAGGCCCTGATCTCCTCCACCATCCAGCGCGCCTCATCCGCGTCCGACTGCCCCTCGAACACGCGCAGCAATTCGCCAGCGCCGATCGAGGTCCACAGGTTCTTGCCCAGGCGATTCTTGTTGCGCGCGATGAGCGCGTTGGCGGCGTCGAGGATGTTGCCCTGCGAACGGTAGTTCTGCTCCAGGCGGATTACCTTGGCCACCTGGTACTCGCGCTCGTAATCGGCCATGTTGCCGACGTTGGCGCCGCGAAAGGCGTAGATCGACTGGTCGTCGTCGCCCACCGCGAACACGCTCGCGCCCTGCCCGGCCAGCAGCTTCAGCCAGCGGTACTGCAGGCGGTTGGTGTCCTGGAATTCGTCCACCAGGATGTGGCGGAAGCGCGCACGGTAATGTTCGCGCAGCGGCTCGTTGCGCGACAGCAGCTCGAAGCTGCGCAGCAGCAGCTCGGCGAAATCCACCACCCCTTCGCGCTGGCACTGCTCGTCGTAGGCGGCGTAGAACTCCACGTTGCGGCGCGTGGTGTCGTCGGCGAGCGGCACGTCGCGCGCGCGCAGGCCTTCCTCCTTCTTGCGCATGATGAAGTACTGCACCTCGCGCGGCGGGAAGCGGTCTTCGTCCGCGTTCATCGAGCGCAGCAGGCGCTTCAGCGCGGCAAGCTGGTCCTGCGTGTCGAGGATCTGGAATTCGCGCGGCAGCCCGGCTTCCTGATGATGCGCGCGCAGCATGCGGTTGCACAGGCCGTGAAAGGTGCCGATCCACATGCCGCGCGGGTTCAGCGCGAGCATCGCGACGAGGCGCGAAGTCATCTCGCGCGCCGCCTTGTTGGTGAAAGTCACCGCCAGCACGCCCGAGGGGGAAACCGCGCCCTGCTTGAGCAGCCAGGCGATGCGCGTGGTGAGCACGCGCGTCTTGCCGCTCCCCGCGCCGGCGAGGATCAGCGCATGCCCTTCGGGCAGCGTGACGGCGGCGAGTTGTTCCGGGTTGAGGTGTTCGAGGTGGAGCGACAAAGCGCTCCCATTATAAGTCCCGCCCGCTAAGGCCGCCGGGCCGGACCGCCTGTCCCCGTGGGCGTACGAATCGCGCGCAGCAGATTGTCGATGGTGCGCAGCTGCATCCTCTTCACCGGCGACGGCGGGCTTTTCTCGTCCGGAATCTCGGTGCCGTAGCCGGGCTTGTCGACGACCACGCTGCCGAACTTGTTCTCCACGACGATGGCGCTGCCGGTGTCCGACCCTTCCGGCTCCAGCAGCACCACTTTGGCCGATGCGTCCACCGTCTGCCCGTCCTTCTCCTGCCGCTCGGTCACTTCGCCTCCGACATTCGTGCCGCGAATGCCGATCGTGGCGACAGCGACGCTTACCGTCATGCTCTTCTTCTGCGAGCGCGCAATGAGCCCGGTGACGAAGCGAAATGCGCCTTTGATGAACCTGGAATGAAATGCGTCTTCACCGGCGCCGCCGGACGCATAGCTGTACCGCTCCAGCTCGAGTTCGGAATTGGGCCCCAGAACGAAGCGGGACTTGTCTGTGAACTCGATCTGCAGGACAGTCCCGGCGCCGGTGCGGATGCGCTCTCCTGCAAAGATCGGATCTCCCGCCGCCAGCTTTCGCGCGGCACCGCCCGGCGCCTCCGCGTTGCCCAACTGGCTGCCCGTGATCCGCGACACCTGTCCGATGGACGGCGTCGCAGCGCCTGCAATCGCCGGCAACAGCCAAAGACCCAGAACGATCATTCCCATGCCGAAAAAGTGGCGTTTCATGTCGTGACTCCTTGACCGTTTCCCCGCATCATAGACGCACCCATCGATGAGCGCCCGTAGTCACAAATTCGGACTGTTGCTGTCGGTTACGCTGGCCGGCATGGCGGTCCTGATCATCGAGATCACCGCCACACGAATGCTGGCGCCGTTTTTTGGTAATTCCATTTTCACGATTTCGAGCGTCATCGGCATTGTGCTGGCTGCGCTGGGCCTTGGCTACTACCTCGGCGGCACGCTGGCGGATCGCAGGCCCTCAGAAGTGTGGTTTTTTTCCTTGATCGTGCTGGCGGGCTTCTCGGTCCTGCTGCTGCAGTTTCTAAATGCAGCCCTGTTGCCGCGTATCGCCTACAAGCTTTCGCTGGTCGATGGTCCGTTGATCGTCTCCCTGCTGATGTTCTTCCTGCCCGCCCTGTTCCTGGCGATGCTGTCGCCGTACGCGATTGCGCTCCTGCACGCGCGCGAGGCCGAC
>CAZVZV010000139.1:0-1922 GCA_964631735.1 uncultured Enterobacteriaceae bacterium | reverse complement strand
GAGGCGCTGCCACGCGCGCTGGCGGGCCTCGATGTGGCGGGCCAGGCGCAGACCGGCACCGGCAAGACCGCGGCCTTCCTCGTGGCCTTGTACACCCACTTGCTGCGCTACCCCGCCTCGGCGGACCGGCCCAGCAGCTCGCCGAGAGCGCTCGTGCTGGCGCCGACGCGTGAGCTTGCGATTCAGATCCATCGCGACGCGGAGCTCCTGGGGCAATTCACCGGCCTGACATTAGGCCTCGCCTATGGCGGCGTCGATTACGACAAACAGCGCCGGGAATTGCAGGCGGGTGTCGACGTGCTGATCGGCACGCCCGGGCGCATCATCGACTACTTCAAGCAGCACGTCTTCGACCTGCACCATGCGCAGGTGCTGGTCCTCGACGAGGCCGACCGGATGTTCGACCTCGGATTCATCAAGGACATCCGCTATCTGCTGCGCCGCCTGCCGGCGCCGGAATACCGCCTGAACATGCTGTTTTCCGCGACGCTGTCGCATCGCGTGCTCGAGCTAGCCTACGAGCACATGAACGACCCGGAGCTGATCCGCATCGAGCCCGAGCGCGTCACCGCCGACCGCGTCCGCCAGGTCATCTATTACCCCGCGATGGAGGAAAAGGCTCCGCTGCTGGTCCACCGCCTGCGGATGACCGACGCGACGCGCACCCTGGTATTCGTCAATACCAAGCGACTCGCGGAGCGTCTCGAACGTGTGTTGCGCGCGAATGGCATCGTCGCATCCGCGATGTCCGGCGCCGTGCCCCAACGCAAGCGCATGCGCATGCTGCGCGAGTTCCACGAAGGCAAGCTCGCCGTGCTGGTTGCGACCGACGTCGCCGCACGCGGGCTGCACATTCCAGACGTCAGTCACGTGTTCAATTACGACCTGCCGCAGGACGCGCAGGATTACGTGCACCGCATCGGTCGCACGGCGCGGGCAGGAGCGGCCGGCGACGCGGTCAGCTTCGGCTGCGAGCAATATGTGGTCTCGCTGCCCGACATCGAGGCATTCATCGGCCAGCGCATTCCGGTCGGCAGCTTTGACCCGACGGAATTGCCGCAACTCAGGTCCGGCTACCTGGCGCCGCGCCAGGATGACGACGAGGAGGACGGCCCCGCGCCAGCCCCGCGCCATCGGCGCGGTCACGAACAAGGCCGCCAGGACCATCGCGGTGGCAGGCCGCATGCGCAAACGGCGGTCAAGGTAGCGGTGACGCCTGCCGCGCCGGTCGCAGCCCCGGCGGACGCTGCGCCGCCCGCCAGGAAACGGCGGCGGCGGCGCCGGCATGGTGGTGGGCCCGGCAGCGGGCCTCAGGCACCGCCGGCCGGTTGACTCTCCCTAATGCGCGGCGCAAGCCCCTGCGCCAGTTCGTGCACCGAATCGACGCCCGGAAAATCCTTCACCGCACGTAAAGGCGCGCGACTGCTGGGCCGGCGCACTGCGTAGAGCCATTTGATGCCATGCCCCCGAGCCGCACGCAACACGGGCAGGCTGTCATCCACATAGAGTGTCCGCCGCGTGTCGAAGGGTTCCTGCGCGGCGAGTCTTGGCCAGAATGCGGCGCTTTCCTTGGCCTCGCCAAGTTCGTGTGAGGAATAAACTGCATGAAACTCACGCCGGACCCCGAGGTGCGCATCCTTGATTGCGAGCGACTCAGGATGGGCATTGGTCACCAGCACGACCCGCCGACCGGAGGCGCGCATCCCCGCGACGAATTCCCGCGCCTTTGGCAGCCAGGCGATCTGGTGCCGTGCCGCGCGCTTGAGCGCCGCGATATCAAGCGCAAGCGCCCGGCTCCAGTAGTCGATGCAGTACCAGTCGAGCGTGCCACGGCTCGCCTCGAAAATCGGCTTCATTACCTGGCGCGCCTCGTCGATCGGCAGGCGCCGGCTTGCCGCGTAGTGCCGCGGAACCCATTCCTG
>CAZVZV010000138.1:0-4654 GCA_964631735.1 uncultured Enterobacteriaceae bacterium | reverse complement strand
CGCGTACTCCGGATCCATGCCGTAGCTGAAGAAGAACGACAGGTTGGGCGCGAAGTCGTCGATCTTCATGCCGCGCGCGAGGTAGGCCTCGACGAAGGTGAAGCCGTTGGCGAGCGTGAAGGCGAGCTGCGAGATCGGGTTCGCGCCGGCTTCCGCGATGTGGTAGCCCGAAATCGACACCGAGTAGAAGTTCTGCACCGCGTGTTCGATGAAATGCTGCTGGATGTCGCCCATCACCTTGAGCGAGAACTCGGTGGAGAAGATGCAGGTGTTCTGTCCCTGGTCCTCCTTGAGGATATCGGCCTGCACTGTTCCACGAACCGCGGACAATGTCCGTGCCCTTATCTCCGCCACTTCCTGTTCGGTTGGCTTTCGTCCCAGCTTCTCCACCTGCTGGTCGATCGCGGTGTTGAAGAACATCGCGAGGATGGTGGGCGCCGGGCCGTTGATGGTCATCGACACCGAAGTCGCCGCATCGCACAGGTCGAAGCCCGAGTACAACACCTTCATGTCGTCGAGCGTGGCGATGGAGACGCCCGAGTTGCCGACTTTGCCGTAGATGTCGGGCCGCTCGTCCGGGTCGAAACCGTACAGCGTCACCGAGTCGAAGGCGGTCGACAGGCGCTTGGCCGGCATGTCCTTGGAGAGCAGGTGGAAGCGCTTGTTGGTGCGGAACGCATCGCCCTCGCCCGCGAACATGCGCGTCGGGTCCTCGTTTTCGCGCTTGAACGGGAACACCCCTGCGGTATAGGGGAACGAGCCGGGAAGGTTTTCACGCAGCCGCCAGCGCAGGAGTTCGCCGTGGTCCGCGTATTTCGGCAGCGCGACCTTCGGCACCAGAGTGCCAGAGAGGGATTCCGTCGTGAGCCTGGTGCGCAGTTCCTTGTCGCGCACCGAGGTGACCAACTCGCCTGCCGCATAGGACTGCAGCGTTTCGGGCCAGGAGGCGAGCAGCTGCTTGGAGCGCGCATCCAGCGCGGCGTCCTTCTCGGCGACCAGGCGCTCGAGCGCGTCGATGCCGCTCATGCGCCTTGCCTCGGCGAGCTGCTGGCGCTCGCGCGCGAGCTTTGCCTGCGCCGCGCTGTGCAAGTGGTAGCCGCGCAGGCCTTCGGCGATCTCCGCCAGGTAGCGTGCGCGCTGGGGCGGCACGATGACGTGTACGTTGGACGACACCTTGCCCGCGGCACGGGGCAGGGTGCCGGCGCCCAGTTTCAGCCCCTTGTCCTTCAGCTTCTGCGCCACCGCGTGGTACAGGGCGGTGACGCCATCGTCGTTGAAGCGCGAGGCGATGGTGCCGTAGACCGGCATCGCCTCGGGCGACTGACCGAAGCCCTGGCGGTTGCGCTGCACCTGCTTCCTCACGTCGCGCAGCGCATCTTCGGCGCCGCGCCGGTCGTACTTGTTGATCGCCACGAAGTCGGCGAAATCCAGCATGTCGATCTTCTCGAGCTGGCTCGCTGCGCCGAACTCCGGCGTCATCACGTACAGCGTGGCGTCCGCCAGCGGCACGATCGCCGCGTTGCCCTGGCCGATGCCGGAAGTCTCCGCGATCACCAGGTCGTAGCCCGCCGCGCGGCAGGCGGCGATGGCATCGGGCAGGCAGCGCGCGATCTCGGCGCCCGAGTCGCGCGTGGCGAGCGAGCGCATGAAGGTATTGGTGCCGCCGATGGCGTTCATGCGAATCCTGTCGCCGAGCAAGGCGCCGCCGGTCTTCTTGCGCGTCGGATCCACCGACAGGATGGTGATCTTGAGCTTGTCCCCCTGGTCAAGCCGGAAGCGCCGCACCAACTCGTCAGTGAGCGAACTCTTGCCTGCCCCGCCGGTGCCGGTGATGCCCAGCACCGGAGCCGGATTCGCTTTTGCCGCCGCGTACATCCCGGCCATATCGCCGAACGCTCCGAGCTCCAGCGCGCTGATCACCTGCGCAAGCGCCCTGGCGTCGCCGGGGTTCAGCTTCTTCGGCGCATGCCGCGCCAAGTCGAAATCGCAGCGCGCCAGCATGTCGTTGATCATGCCCTGCAGGCCCATTTTCTGGCCGTCCTCCGGCGAGTAGATGCGCGCCACGCCGTCGTCGTGCAGTTGCCTGATCTCGGCGGCCACGATCACGCCGCCGCCCCCGCCGAACACCTGAATGTGCGCGCCGCCGCGTTGGCGCAGCAGATCCAGCATGTACTTGAAGTACTCGAGGTGCCCGCCCTGGTAGGAGGAAATCGCGATGCCCTGCACGTCCTCCTGCAGCGCTGCGCTCACCACATCGTCCACCGAACGGTTGTGGCCGAGGTGGATCACTTCCGCGCCCGAAGCCTGCAGGATGCGGCGCATGATGTTGATCGAGGCGTCATGGCCGTCGAACAGGCTCGCCGCGGTGACGAAGCGGATCTTGTGCTGCGCCTTGTAAACGAGGCTGGTCGACTCCGAATGGTCGGTCATCCGGGCGGCAGCCTAGTTGACGTTTACGTAAACGTCAATGGCGGGCGCGCAGCGGCGGCGCCTCGCCCGGCGCACCCAGCGGCAGGGCAAAGCCGAAGCTCGCGCCCTTGCCGGGGGTGCCTTCGGCCCACACGATGCCGCCGTGGCGCTCCACGATGCGCTTGACGATCGCCAGCCCGATCCCCAGCCCGGGGAATTCCGTTTCGCGGTGCAGGCGCTCGAACAGACTGAACAGCTTCGCCTCCTGCGCGGGCTCGAAACCGATGCCGCTGTCGCTGATGCGGAACTCGGCTACGCCGTGGCGCACCGTCCCCTCGATGCGCACGGCCGGATCGCCGGAACGGGCGGAAAACTTGAGCGCGTTGTCGATCAGGTGGCGCCACACCTGCGCCAGCAGCCCGGCGTCCGCCGGTACGCTGGGCAGGCTGCCGATCGAGACGCGGTCCAGCTGCTCCGCGCTCAAGCGCATGTCCTCCAATGCCACCCGGGCGACATCGGTCATGTCCACTTTCTGCAGCACCAGCCGGCGGCTTCCCAGCCTCGCATACTCGATCAGTCCGTCCATCATTGCGCCCATGCGCTGCGCGCTGCTGCGCAGACGCACGACTAGCGCAGCGCCCTCCCGGTCCAGGCCTGCGGCGTGGTGACTCTCGATCAGCGTGGCGCATGCGTCGATGGCCCGCAGCGGCGCGCGCAAGTTGTACGAAACCAGGTAGGAATAGGATTCGAGCTCTCGCATCGAGCGTTCCAGCGCCCGGGTGCGAAATTCCACCCGACGCTCGAGCAGCCTGTTGATGGCGCGCGGATTCTCCGGCGCCTCTCCTGCCGGGTCGCGAGCCGGCATCATGCGATGCAACATCAATGCGGCCAGCAGCCCCGAGACCATCAAGGCGATCGCCAGGCCACCGATGCGCACCTCGATGACATCGGAACGCGCATTCGATGCGATGACCCCGGAGGTCGTTTGCAGCGCGAACCAGATGTCGTACGCGGCGCCCGCGACAAAGGGCAAAGCCGTCACGCATGCCAGGGCAGCGAATTGGACCCGCAAATCGCGGAACAGGGGGAAGCGGTCTAGGGTTGCAGCGAGCATGGTGGCTTGACCTTGTCAGCTGGGAATGTGCGGTTCAGTCGCGGTAAGAAGCGTCCTGCGCCTCGATCAGGCGCACCATGGCGGCGAACACATCTTCACAAGTGCGCTTTTCGCCAGGCCCCGATTCGCGCACGGCCCGGGCAAAAACCTCCTCGCGGATCGGCTGCAGCTTCCCCGCCGAGCTGGACGCGATCTGCACGTCGCAGGCACGCTGCAAGGTCCACAGCAACAGGTAAGCCTCGGCCACCGACGGGCCCCAGGCTAGCAGCCCGTGGTTGCGCAGGATGAGCGCGGGCTTCCCGCCGATGCTCTTCAGCATCCTGCCCTTCTCGCCCTCGTCCACCGTGATGCCCTCGAAATCGTGGTAGGCGACCTTGCCATGCAGCTGCGCGGCGTAGAAGTTGGTCGGCGAGAGGCCTTCCTTGAGGCAGGCGACCGCCATGCCGGTGGTGGTGTGGGTATGCATGACGCAGTGCGCCTGCTCGAGATGCTCATGGATCGCGCTGTGGATCACGAAGCCGGCGCGGTTCACCGGCCACTTCGTCGCGCGCACCGGATTGCCCTCTACGTCGATCAGCATCAGGCTGGAAGCGGTGATCTCGCGGTAGTGCAGGCCGAAGGGGTTGATCAGGAACAGCTTTTCCGGCCCCGGGACGCGCAGGGTGATGTGGTTGAAGATCATCTCGGTCCAACCGAGATGGTGAAAGATGCGGTAGCAAGCGGCGAGTTGCACGCGCGCAGCGCGCTCGGCCTCGGACATCGGCAGATCGCGTGCCTGCCGTGCGGCGGTTTGCAGATAGATCGTCATCCAAAGTCGAATATACGCTCGGCATTGCCCCCGCGCACGCGGCTGCGCACCCCGTCCGGCAGCCGGTCCACGCGCGCCAGGCAGCCGATCGGGTCGCCGATGGTGTGCGGGTAGTCAGAACCGTACAACACGTTGCCCGAACCGAAGACGTTCACAGCCATCGCCAGGGCTTCGTCGGTGAACACCACGGCGTCGGCGTAGATGCGCCGCGCATGCAGGCTGGGCTTCTCCCGCGTCATCGTGCGGCAGGCGGGAATGTGCTCGTAGCACTGGTCCAGGCGCCCGATCAGGTAGGGCAGCGTGCCGCCGCCGTGGCTGGCGAT
>CAZVZV010000137.1:0-5624 GCA_964631735.1 uncultured Enterobacteriaceae bacterium | reverse complement strand
GGCGTCTCGAGGAAGCCGTACTTGTTGGTGCGCGCATACAGCGCGAGCGAGTTGATCAGGCCGATGTTCGGGCCTTCCGGCGTCTCGATCGGGCACACGCGCCCGTAGTGCGTCGGGTGCACGTCGCGCACCTCGAAGCCGGCGCGCTCGCGCGTCAGGCCGCCCGGTCCGCGCGCCGATACGCGGCGCTTGTGCGTGATCTCCGACAGCGGGTTGGTCTGGTCCATGAACTGCGACAGCTGGCTGGAGCCGAAGAACTCCTTGATCGCCGCCGAGATCGGCTTGGCATTGATCAGATCGTGCGGCATCAGGTTGTCGCTCTCGGCCTGTGACAGGCGCTCCTTGACGGCACGCTCCACCCGCACCAGGCCGGCGCGAAACTGGTTCTCGGCCAGCTCGCCCACCGAGCGCACGCGCCGGTTGCCGAGGTGATCGATGTCGTCGATGTCGCCGCGGCCATTGCGCAGTTCGACCAGGATGCGGATCACCTCGACGATGTCGCGCGGGCTGAGCGTGTAGCGCGGCTCGAGCCTGGTCTCCAGCTTCTGCCGGTCGACGCCCCTGGACTTGAGGTCCTGGAACATCTTGTCGACGACGTGCTGCGCCGCCTCCTCGCTGGTCGCGCCTTCGATCGCCACCTTGCCGAGCGACAGCTCGGGCGCGTGCTTGAAGTACGCGCGCACCTCCTCTTCGGCCTCCTTGGACAACGCCATGCTCTTGAGCCGGAGCTGCCATGCGCTCTCGCAGGGCACGCCGACACGGCGGTTGAACTTCATGCGGCCCACCGCCGACAGGTCGTAGCGCTCCTCGGAGAAGAACAGACCGTTGAACAGCGTCTCCACCGCGTCTTCCGTCGGCGGCTCCCCGGGACGCATCATGCGGTAGATCGCGACGCGCGCCGCATTGACGTCCATGGTCTCGTCGGTGCGCAGCGTCTGCGACACGTAGGCGCCTTCGTCCAGGTCGTTGGTGAACAGCGTCTGGATCTTGCCGACCTTCGACTCGCGCAGTTTGGCGAGCAGCGTTTCCGTCACCTCCTCATTGGCGCTGGCGAGGATCTCGCCGGTGTCGGCGCTGACGACGTTATGAGCCAGGGCGCGGCCGAGCAGAAAATCGTCCGGTGCCACGATCTTCTTGATGCCGGCCGATTCCATGTCACGGATGTGCTTGACGGTGATGCGCTTGTCCTTGGCGACGAGGGTCTTGCCGGACCTGTCGTTGATGTCGAAGCGCGCCACTTCGCCACGCAGGCGCTCGGGCACCACCTCGAACTGCACGTGGTCCTTCTCGATGTGGAAGCCATCGAAATCGAAGAACTCCTTCAGGATCATCGCGGGGGTGAAGCCGAGCGCCTTGAGCAGGATCGTCACCGGCATCTTGCGCCGGCGGTCGACGCGGAAATAGACGATGTCCTTCGGGTCGAACTCGAAGTCGAGCCAGGAGCCGCGGTAGGGGATCACGCGCGCCGAGAACAGCAGCTTGCCGGAGCTGTGCGTCTTGCCGCGGTCGTGCTCGAAGAACACGCCTGGCGAGCGGTGCAGCTGCGACACGATGACCCGCTCGGTGCCGTTGATGATGAACGAGCCGGTGGTGGTCATGAGCGGGATCTCGCCCATGTACACCTCCTGCTCCTTCACTTCCTTGGTGGTCGGCCTGGGCGCTTCCTTGTCGAGGATGACCAGGCGCACTTTGGCGCGCAGCGGGCTGGCGTAGGTGAGGCCGCGCTGCTGGCATTCCTTGACGTCGAACGGCGGCTCGCCGAGCTGGAAGCTGACGAACTCCAGCCGCGCATTGCCCGAATGGCTGGTGATCGGGAAGATCGAGGTGAACGCGGCCTGCAAGCCCTCGTTCCTGCGGCTCTCAGGCGCCACATGCGCCTGCAGGAACGCGGTATAGGACTCGAGCTGGGTGGCGATCAGGAACGGCACCGCCTGCACCGTGGCCCGCTTGGCGAAGCTCTTGCGGATGCGTTTACGCTCGGTCAACGAATAGGTCATGAAGGCTCCAAAAACGCTGCGGGACAGAGAAAAGACCCTGCCTGGGCAAGGCCCTTTGTCTGTCCGGAATCCTGGGGAGGGCCAATCTGACCCTCCCGGGATTCCGAAGTTCCCTACTTGATTTCCGCCTTGGCGCCGGCGTCGAGCAGCTTCTTCAGCACCGCCTCTGCATCGGCTTTCGAGACGCCTTCTTTCACCGCCTTGGGCGCACCGTCGACGAGATCCTTCGCCTCCTTGAGTCCCAGGCTGGTGACTTCGCGCACCGCCTTGATCACGTTCACTTTATTTTCCCCGGTGGCCGTCAGCATGACGGTGAACTCGGTCTGCTCTTCGGCGGGCGCCGCAGCGGCGGCAGCGGCCGGGCCGGCAACAGCGACGGCAGCCGCAGCCGACACGCCGAACTTCTCTTCCATGTCCTTGATGAGCTGCGACAGCTCGAGGACAGTCATCTTCGAAACAGCTTCCAGAATCTGTGTACGTTCCATGGTGTTCTCCTGAATGGGTTCCTGATTAAGCGGCCTGTTCCTTGGCGCGTTGCACCGCGGCGAGCGTCCGGACGAACCTGCCCGGGACCTCGTTCATGGTGCGCACCAGCTTGACGATCGGTGCCTGCAACGTGCCGACGAGTCTTGCCAGCAGTTCGTGGCGGCTGGGCATGGTAGCCAGCGCCTTGACGTCCTTGGTGGACATCAGCACGTTGGCCATCGCCCCGCCCTTGATGACGAACAGTTCGTTGTCCTTGGCAAACTCGGACAGCACTTTGGCCCCGGCCACCGGGTCCTGCGCAATGCCGTACATCAGCGGGCCGGCCAGTTGGTCGGTCAGCTTCTCGAACGGCGTGCCCTTGACGGCGCGCCGCGCGAGCGTGTTCTTCAGCACGCGCAGGGTGAGGCCGGCCTTCCGCGCTTTCGCGCGCAGGCTGGTGACCACCTCGACGGGAAGGCCGCGGTTTTCCGCGACAATCACCGCCTGGGCTTTGGCCAGCTGCGCCGCGATCTCGGAAACGACCGCTTGCTTTTGCTCCAGATTAAGACTCAAGGTCTACCTCCTTGCGTTGATCAAACGGGCAGCTCTCGCGAACCGCCCAGCCCATGGCGACCTTGAATCAGGAACTCCAACTGCATTCCTGCTTCGGGTGCACCGTCTGCGCAGGGTGATGCTCCAATTAAGCCGTCCCGCAACACCTGACCGGCCCCTGCGGTCTTTGACAGCAACTGCTCTCGCGAGCAGCGGCCCAAAGTCCTTGCAAACACCAACTATTGCGCCTGCAGGGAGGCGGGATCGACCTTGACCCCGACTCCCATCGTGCTCGACACCGACAGCTTCCTCAGGAAGATGCCTTTGGTGTGCAGCGGTTTCGACTTGTTGAGCGCGTCAACCAGCGCCGCAAGGTTGTCGCGCAGCTGCTCCGGCGTGAACGAGGCGCGGCCGATCGTGCATTGCACGATGCCCGTCTTGTCGGCGCGGAACTGAACCTGCCCTGCCTTCGCGTTCTTCACCGCCGTGGCGACGTCCGGCGTCACCGTGCCGACTTTCGGGTTCGGCATCAGGCCGCGCGGACCGAGGATCTGGCCGAGCGCCCCGACCACGCGCATCGCCGCGGGCTCCGCGATGACCACGTCGAAATCGAGTTTGCCCGCCTTCACCTGTTCCGCGAGATCCTCCATGCCGACGATTTCGGCACCCGCTGCGGTCGCTGCCGCGGCCTTGTCACCCTGCGCGAACACCGCCACGCGCACTTTCTTGCCGGTGCCGGCAGGCAGCACGACCGCGCCGCGCACCGTTTGGTCGGACTTGGAGGTGTCAATGCCGAGGTTGACGGCGACATCCACCGCTTCGTCGAACTTGGCGGTGGCGGTCTCCTTGATCAGCTTCATCGCGTCCATCACCGCGTAGGCCTTGGCATGGTCCACCTTGCCGGCAATGATCTTCCTGCGCTTGGAGATGTGCGGCATTTACATGCCCTCCACCAGGATGCCCATCGAGCGCGCGCTGCCGGCAACCGTGCGCATCGCGGCGTCGAGGTCGCTGGCAGTGAGGTCGGGCATCTTTGCCTTGGCGATTTCCTCGACCTGCTTGCGCGTGATCTTGCCGACCTTGTCAGTGTGCGGACGCGGGCTGCCGGACTCGATGCCGGCGGCCTTCTTGATCAGCACCGTGGTCGGCGGCGTCTTGATGATGAAGCTGAAGCTCTTGTCCGCGTACGCCGTGATCACCACGGGCAGCGGCAGGCCAGGCTCCACCTTCTGCGTCTGGGCGTTGAACGCCTTGCAGAACTCCATGATGTTGAGGCCGCGCTGGCCGAGCGCGGGGCCGATGGGCGGCGAGGGATTCGCCTTGCCCGCCGGCACTTGCAGCTTGATGAAGCCGACGACTTTCTTCGCCATGATGGCTCTCCTGTCGGGTGCAAACGAACGCCTGAGCGCTCTCCCCAAAAAACAAAAACTGGGGTCAGACCCCAACAGCGGGGTCAGACCCCAACGTTCACGCCTTTTCCACCTGTCCGAACTCCAGCTCGACCGGGGTCGAGCGCCCAAAAATCGTGACCGCCACGCGCAGGCGGCTTTTTTCGTAGTTCACGTCTTCCACCGTGCCCTGGAAATCGGTGAACGGACCGTCCTTCACGCGCACCATTTCGCCGTTCTCGAACAGCACTTTCGGCTTGGGCTTTTCCACGCCTTCGCGCATCTGCTGCATGATGGCGTTGACCTCCTTCTCGGAGATCGGCGTGGGCTTCATCGCCGTTCCGCCCACGAACCCGGTCACTTTGTTGGTGTTCTTCACCAGGTGCCAGGTATCGTCGTCCATTTCCATTTCGACCAGCACATAGCCGGGGAAAAACTTGCGCTCCGACATGTGCTTCTGGCCGCCCTTCATTTCGACGACCTCTTCCACCGGCACCAGGATCTTGCCGAACTTGTCCTTCATCCCGGCGCGCGAAATGCGGTCTTCCAGCGCACGCTGCACCGACTTCTCGAAGCCGGAGTACGCGTGCACCACGTACCAGCGCTTGCCCATGTCTGCCTGTTTCAGGTTTTTTTCCATCCGAGGACCAGGTCGTAAAGTACCCACTCGAGTGTCTTGTCGCTTATCCACAGGAACACCGCCATCACTACGACAAACGCGAACACCGCGGCTGTCGTCTGCACCGTTTCCTTGCGTGTCGGCCACACCACCTTCTTCACTTCGGCGACCGCCTCCCGCGCGAACACGATGAATTCGCGCCCGGATGCGGTAAACGCCGCCAGGGCGGCGCCCGCCGCGATCCCGGCGAGCACGGCCAGGACGCGCAGCACCAGCGCGCTGTCACCGAGCCAGTAGTAGCCAGCGATGCCCGCCGCCACCAGGGCAGCTGCGATTGCGAACTTGGCGATGTCAGTGTTGTTCATGTCGGTGTCTGGCAGGGGCAGAGGGCATCGAACCCCCAACCTTCGGTTTTGGAGACCGACGCTCTGCCAATTGAGCTATGCCCCTGTGTCCCGGTTCCTTACTCGATGACCTTGGCGACCACGCCGGCGCCGACGGTCTTGCCGCCTTCGCGGATGGCAAAGCGCAGGCCCTGCTCCATGGCGATCGGGGTGATCAGCGTCACCACCATCTTGATGTTGTCCCCCGGCATCACCATCT
>CAZVZV010000136.1:0-3373 GCA_964631735.1 uncultured Enterobacteriaceae bacterium | reverse complement strand
TTGGCTGGCCCACTACCTGCCGCGACACACACCCAATCGTCGCCTTTAACTTCCCAGGTGCGCGGAATTCGCTGGCCACCCGCGATTAAGATCCCCTTGCCGTCACTTCGGAAGTGACCAACGAAGGGACTGCCGTCCCCTAAATTGCCCCTGAACGTCTTGTTCGAGTAGATGGCACGCAGTTCCTTTGGGTCCTTGATGTCGACCCAGTCACCTGAGCTCTGTGCCAAAACTGGCGCAGAAAGCATGCTTAGGGCCGAACCGGTGTAGCTCAAAGTCTGAAGTTCGCTATCGCATACTGCAGAATCAACGAGTTCTGGATAAACCCGATAAACAACTGCTCCAAGCCCAACCGACATCCGAACACATCGCTGTTGCTGTTTCTCCAACTTGAAGGTTAGCTTTTTATCCACCTCAGTCGAGAGAACGACTTCGTAATCTCCTGGAGCAACATCGACGTAGAAGAAACCGCCCGGCTTTGACCCCCCGACGATGTTCCCATTTAACTTAACGCTCGGTTGGATTCCAGCACCGATAATAGTCCCAGAACGATAGAAAACAACTCGTCCGTTGTCCGGCGAAAGAGCGGGAACCGAACTCTTGATCTCAGCATACTTGGGACCAGTGGCGGCGCATCCGGCTGCTACAAGAACCAGCATGCCCAGCGACATTAGCTTCGCATAGGTATTCATTGTTCCTCCCAAAGATTGATGACACGAGCCGGATCCAATGCCACGTAAGATCGCTCCACCGGCAGATAGAACCCGACCAGATTTCCTCTGCTCACAACAAGATACGCCTCATGCACGTGTGCTCCCTCGACTGAAAAAACACCACCCACAGGGGCATATACCTTTCCCTGCGAGACGCTGCCGACCGGCTTCCACATCGTGTCCTTCCGAAGAGTCCGCTCATAGCCACCATGGAAAGTAACAAGTGCATCCTGCAAAACAAACCTTTGGTAGGCACTCACGGTAGGGTCTATGGGCTTCAGCATTGCTGGTTGCTGCACCACTTCTGCAGCGCAGGACATCAAAAAGATGCAAAGCCATAGCGTACTAGTTAGGCTTCGCAATCGAAGCGAAGCGCCAGTAGAGTCCGCAGGCATATCCTCCTCCCAGTAGAAGCTAACGAATGAAAGGGACTTCCCCTACCCGAAAGCGGGCGATGCCCGCGCGGCATCGAAGTGCCAAGATTGAGGTTCGGTTCGTCAATCTAAATTCGAGAGGGGAAGTCATGGAGAAGATTACTACCGTGGGAATCGATCTGGCAAAGAGCGTGTTCTCGCTGCACGGGGTGGATGGGGCGGGGCGCGTGGAGCTCAAGCGCACGGTGCGCCGTGATCAGCCGCTTGAGGTCGTAGCGGGCTTATCGCCATGTCTGATTGGGATGGAGGCCTGCAGCGGGGCGCACGAGTGGGGCCGGCGGTTCCAGGAGCACGGGCACACGGTAAAGCTCATGGCGCCCAAGTTCGTGGCCCCCTACAGGAAGAGCGGCAAGAACTACGGCAACGATGCGGAAGCCATCTGCGAGGCGATGCCACTCTGTGTTTAACCCCGCCGGAGTCAGTAGTCGTCGTCGCAGAAGGCGACTTGGTTCGGACAAGAGAAAGTGAGCAGAACTACTGCAGCGTCACTCGCGAAACTCTTTCTGCGAGGCCGCTCGTGACCCAAATTGCACCCTCTCCCACCGCCATCAATGTCGGGCGCTGTGCGACACGTACTGGCAAGCCAACGATGCCGTTCGTCCTTGAATCTATCTTAAGGATGCTGGCACGAGCTATACGACTTACCCAGACCGTATCTCCGACAATCACGAGGCCGGTTGGCTCGCCAGCGATCGGGATCGTCGCAACAACTTGATTTGTTCGCGGGTCGATTCGCGAAACGGTTCCAGCAAATTTACTCGCGACCCAAACGGCATTCCCGCTGATCGCAATAGTTTCCGGACCTCGGCCCACGGCAATTGGCTCTCCGATAATCTGGTTCGAGGTGGCGTCGATCCGCACTACCTTGTTTCCCCGGAAGTCGGCGACCCATAGTGTATTCGCGTCTACCGCTATTCCACTTGGCTCGATTCCGATCGCGATGGTGGCCGTGGTGCGATTGCTCTGTGGGTCGATCTTCGAGACACTTCCGCTACCAGAATTGGAGACCCAGATTGCATCCTCGCTGGCTGCGACCTGGTTCGGTTTGCTGCCGACGGGAATGGTTGCTACGACTGAGTGAGTCAGAGCGTCGATCCGGGATACGGTTCCGTCAACGCGGTTTGTGACCCAGACGGAGCCTCGCGCGATTGCCAGTCCCACGGGATCTCGGCCGACTCGGATGCGCGTCACGACTTGATTGGTCCGGGCGTCGATGCGTGCCACTAAATCCTGGCCATATGCCACCCAGACGATTCCTTGAGAGACTGCGAGTCCTGCCGGACCGCCTTCAAGATACATCGTCGGCGCTTCTGGCCCCTCGGCAAAGACCTCAGGTGGAGTGGGACTAGCGCAGCCGGAAACAACTAACGCGAGCGAGAGTAAAAATGCGGCGCTGAATGTTCCTATCTTGCGTCCTTTTTCGAATGCTTGTGATGCGATCGTTAAAGCGTAATCGCGTTGCTTTTGATCATTGGGGCTAACGTGATTTCGGTCGCAAGACACTTACTTAGTCGCCGAGGGGTTTGGCCAAGTGTAGCCGCGAGAAAGAAAGCAAAGAATATAACGGTCTGTCACCTCAGTGTTACCCCGTTCTCCAAGATATCCGGACAACGTTGCCGACATAATACTTGGCGTGTTCTCGCTATTGGCCACTGGACGGCCACTATGAAAGAATTTCAAGGTAGACCGTCCCTGAAGCGGCGCTTTTTCCGACGCAGTTAGCACAGGTTTCGCGCCAGCATCGTTAACCGCCGATCTATAGCACCAACCTAAGTCCCAATTTCGTTGGTCAAGCGAGAGGTCCGGTGGATGTATGAGCGATGTACCGTCATGTCGCGGCGGAGCACTTCCACAACCGAAAAGAACGATTGCAACACTTACGATTGCGATCGCTTCTTTCCGCATGAGGAATCTCCCCAAGAAACCTATTACCCAGTAGACCGCTCGGCTGCGGCACTATACGTGTAATGACCGCTACGGGTCGAAAGCGGTCATTCGACTACGAGTTCGCTGCACCGCGGTAAAAACCGAGCGCGCGACCTGACAAAGCCCATTCGCAACTGGATCGAAGGATCGATATCCAGGCGGTGAACCGACTCAGCTCAAGCTGGCCGCGGCCTGCTCATCCGCTCGACGATATCCGGCGGAACAAAGTTGACCAGCTCGGTCTTGTCGGCCTCGACGAGTTCGATATAGCGCTTGACCACCTCGGTCGGATCCATCTGC
>CAZVZV010000135.1:0-12764 GCA_964631735.1 uncultured Enterobacteriaceae bacterium | reverse complement strand
TCTTTCAGCGTCGGCACGTTCGGCATCTCCGGATCGCGCTTCTCGGTGGCGATGGCGATGAACCTGAGCTGCCCGGCTTCGACCTTGCCTTTCTGCGTCATGTTCGCGTCGGTAAGATCGATGTGTCCGCCGAGAATCGCGTTCATGCGCGGTGCCAGCCCCTCATAGGAAACGTACTTGAACTTGATGCTGGCGGCTTTCTCGATCAGCGCGGGAAAGAAATGGCTGGTCGAGCCGAGCGTCGCGCCCACCGAAATCTGGCCGGGGCGCGCCCTGGCGTCCGCGAGCAGGCCCGCCCAGTCTTTCCATGGCGTTTTCGGGCTTGCCGTGAGCACCGAGGGTGTCGAGGAGATGAGGCAGACCGGCTCGAAATCCGTGTACTGCACGTCGGCCACGCCGGTGTAGTAGGTCAGGTGGATGTATTCGTGCACCGCGTACAGCGAGTAGCCGTCGGCCGGCGAGTCCTTCGCCTCCTTGGCCCCCTTGGTGCCGGAGGCGCCGCCGACGTTGGCGATCACCACCGTCTGGCCGATGTGCTTCTGCATCAGCGGCGTGAACGGGCGGAAGATGTTGTCAGTGTCCCCGCCCGCGGCCCAGGGCACGATGAGCTTGATCGGGCGGTCGGGATACTGGGCGGCGGCGGCGAGCGGCAGCGCCACGAAGACAATTCCAGCGACGATCCTGTTCATGGTTTCTTCCTCCAAAGGAACAGCGATAATAAGTCATGTTCCAGGGAAAGTGGTACGACGAGGTCTCGATCGGTGATCGCTTCGGCACCGGCGTCACGGTGACCGAGACCCACCTGGTGCTCGGTTCGGGCATGTTCGGCGATTTCAATCCGCTGCACGTGAACGAGGAATTCGCGAAGAAATCCATGTTCGGCACGCGCATCCTGCACGGGCCATTCACCAGTGCGCTGATCGCAGCGCCGGTCGGCATGTACTTCTCCGGCACCGCCCTCGCCTATCTCGAACACTCCTGCCGCTTCAAGGCGGCGGTGCGGCCGGGCGACACGCTGACGAGCGAGTGGACGGTGACGGAAAAGCTCGACAAGCCCAAGCACAGGGGCGGCATCGTGGTGATGCGCTGCGTGTCGACGAAGCAGGACGGCGAAACCGCCGTCGAGGCCGACGGCAAGATCCTGGTGGCGAGCCGGCCTAGCCCCTGAAGCCGGCGATCCAGCGCCGGTCGATGCGGTCCTTCCAGCGCCAGGCCCAGGCGCCTTCGGCGCTCACGCCTCCCCAGCTGGCGATGGCGTAGCGCGTCCCGCAGCTGATCAGCGCCAGCGCGCAGCGCTGCGGCGCGTAGCTGCGCAACTCGCCACCGCGCAGGTTGTGCGCCAGCACCACCCCGTGCCGCACCGCGTACACGCCGGACTTCGCGTGCGGCGCATCGCGCAGCGTGGCGCAGTCCCCGGCCGCAAACAGTTCCGGATGCGAGACGCTGCGCAGCTTGTCGTCCACCAGCACGAAGCCCTGCGCGTCCGTGGCGAGGCCGCTTTCGCGCAGCCACGGCAGCGGCGCGGCGCCGGCGGTCCAGATCACAAGATCGAAGGATTGGCGCGCGCCACGGGACAGCACCACGGGCCCCGGCTCTACTGCCTCGACCGGGCAGTCGTTGTGCAATTGGACACCACTGCGCTTGAGCGCGCGCGCAATGCGTGTCGCCAACGCTGGACGGAACATCGGGCGGTCCGAATACAGCGTAACGCTCGCTGCGGTGCGGTGCGCCACGCCCATCGCGACCTCCACCCCGGCCGCCCCCGCCCCGACGACGGCCACCGCATTCACCCGGTCCTTCGCTTCCAGCCAGTATTCGAGGAAAGTCTCGAAGGGTTTCGCCGCCAGCGCATGCGCGGGCGCGTTCGACTCCGACCCGAGGTTGAGCGAGGCGATGTCGTAGGGGATCTCCGTACCGTCCTCGAGTCGCGCAAGCCGCCTTGCGGCATCGAGCGCGGTGACCCGCCCGAGCACCAGCTTTGCCCCGGCACGCGCGGCCAGCTTCGCCAGGTCGATGCGGATCTCGTCCAGGCGATAGTGGCCGGCAATGAACCCCGGCACCATGCCCGAATACGTGTGATGCGGGTACGGCGTGACCAGTGTCACGTCAGCCCCGCGCAATTCCCGCAACACGACGGCGTGCGCATGCCCGCCGCCGGCGAGCAGCAGGCGCATCAGCCGCGAGCGTCCTCGCGCTTGCGCAGTTCCTTGCGCTGCACCTTGCCCGTGGTGGTCATGGGGAGCGCGTCGATGAACTCGATTTCCTTCGGATACTCATAGGGCGCGAGCCGCCCGCGTACGTGCTGGCGGATGTCCTCCTCGAGCTGCAGCGAGGGCTGCTGCCCTGGTTGCAGCACGATGAAGGCCTTGATGATGGATCCGCGCGTGGCGTCGGGCTTGCCGATGACGGCGGCGTTGGCCACCGCGGGGTGCTTGACCAGGCAGCTCTCGATCTCCGCCGGGCCGATGCGGTAGCCCGAACTCTTGATCACGTCGTCGGAGCGCCCCTGGTACCAGAGGTAGCCGTCCTCATCCATCTTGCCCTGGTCGCCGGTGCAGCCCCAGTCGCCGAGGTACTTGTCTTTCGTCGCCTGCGGGTTGTTCCAGTACTCGAGGAAGAACACCGGGTCGGCCTCGCCGTTGCAGCGGCGGTGCACCGCGATCTCGCCCAGCTCGCCGCGCGGCCGCTCGTTGCCCTCGTCGTCGATCACCGCGACGCGGTGGCCAGGATAGGGACGGCCGATCGAGCCGGGCTTCACCGGCCACGCCGCCTGGCAGTTGCCGACCACGTAGTTGATCTCGGTCTGGCCGAACATTTCGTTGATGGTGACGCCGAGATGCTCCCGCGCCCACTCGATCACCGTCACGCCCACACTCTCGCCCGCGCTCATGATCGAGCGCAGCCTGAGGTCGTATTTCTTCTTCGGCTCGGGGACCGCTTTCATCATCAGCTTGAGCGCAGTGGGAAACAGGAACGAGTTGCGCACGCCGTACTTATCCAGCAGGTAGTAGGACTTCTCCGCGTCGAACTTGCCGCGATAGCCGAGGATCGGGATGCCGAAGGCCCAGGACGGCAGCAGCGCGTCGAACAGGCCGCCGGCCCAGGCCCAGTCCGCGGGCGACCAGAATATGTCGCCCGGCTGCGGGAACAAGTCGTGCGAGTGCACGAAGCCGCTCAGATTGCCGATGAGCAGGCGGTGCGCCTCGTAGGCGCCCTTGGGAGCACCGGTGGTGCCGCTGGTGTAGATGATCAGCGCCGGGTCGTCCGCTGCCGTGTCCACCTGCGCGAATTGCGTGCTGGCCTTTGCCAGCAGCGCTTCCCAGGCGTGCACGCCCGATTCGCGCGCGCCGCCCACGCCGATCACGTGGCGCAACTGCGAGAGCTTGCCGCGCACTGCCCAGAGATTCGCAATCGTGGTCGGCTCGACGATGGCCACGCTCGCACCCGCGTGCTCCATTCGGTACTCAAGCGCGTCCGGGCCGAAGAGATGCGACAGCGGCAGCGCGACCGCGCCCATCTGAAAAATCGCCATGTAGGCGATGGCGGACTCCGGGCGCTGCGGCAGGAGCAGCGCAACGCGGTCGCCGCGCTGCACGCCGAGTGCCGCGAGCGCGTTGGAAAGGCGGTTGGCCTGCTGCTGGATGTCCCAGAAGCTGTAGGCCGCGGTGGCGCCGGATTCATCCTCCCAGTACAGGGCGAAGCGGGACCGGTCCTCGGCCCACTGCCCGCAGCAGGCCTGCGCGATGTTGTAGCGCTGCGGGACGTTCCAGCGGAATTTCCCGTACAGTTCGTCGTAGCGGTCGGGCATCGCGCGCATTCTAACGACGGCGCGGCTTCGCCCGGTACGGCTTGCGCGGCTGGTGTGCCTCGCCGCGCGGGGCGAGCCGCAGCCGCTCGCGCAGCCAGGCGGCGAAGCCGCGCTCCGCGAGCTTGCCTTCCGCAAGGGCGAGCATGTTGACGAACTTATCCTCGTCGGTCGCGACGAGCTCCGCGCCGTTCAGTGCCAGGAAAGTCCGGTAGGCGACGTGCGCGGTGCGCTTATTGCCGTCCACGAACGGATGATTGCGCGCGAGACCGAACGCAAGCGCCGCCGCGAGATCGGCGAGATCCGGCGCCGGGTCGCCGTAGGCATGCAACTGCTGCGCCCGCGCGAGCGCCGACTCCAGCAACCCCTCGTCGCGCACCCCGGCGCTGCCGGCGTGCTCGGCGAGCTGGCGGTCGTGAATCGCGAGAACCAGCGCCTTTTCCAACCAGACGATCATCGCGCTGGCTCAGCTCTCGGCCAGCTTGCGCAGCACGTTGCGATCCTTCCGCATGACGCGCTCCGCGACCTCCATTTGCCCGGCGAGTTTCGGGTCGTAGGGCGTCAGCTTGACGCCGTCCGGCAGCTCCGTCGCGAAGAGCACGTCGCCCTTGCCGAGCCGCAGCCGCGCGAGCAGCTCCTTCGGCAGGATGATCCCGGCGGAATTGCCCACGGTCGTGATCTTGATTTTCATGGTGCTACCTCCGGTGAGGATTATAACGTTCGTTATAGGTAGGGACGTGCCCCTATACTGAGCGCATGTCGCCGCGCGCCCTGGTCTTCGACGCCTACGGCACGCTCTACGACGTGCATGCCGTCGTGCAGCGCTGCGACGGTTTCTGGCCCGGACGCGGAATCCAGCTCTCGCAGCTCTGGCGCGCCAAGCAACTCGAGTACACCTGGCAGCGCAGCCTGATGCGGCGCTACGCGCCGTTTTCGCAGATCACCGCTGAAGCGCTGCAATACGCCTGCGCCAGCCTTGGGCTCCCTTTGGACCAGAACAGGGTGGATGCGCTGATGGAGGAGTATCGGCAGCTCGCCGTCTATTCCGACGTTCCCGGGGCCCTTGCGGGCTTCAAGACGAAGAAAGCCATTCTTTCCAACGGTTCGCCCGACATGCTGGATCCCCTGGTGCGGCATTCCGGATTGCAGTTCGATGCGGTGCTGAGCGTGGACGCGGTGAAGACTTTTAAGCCCGCGCCCGAGGTGTACCAACTCGCGGTGGACCGCTTGGGCGTGTCGAAGAACGACATCGGCTTCGTGTCCTCCAACTGCTGGGACGCGCTCGGCGCCAAGTCCTTCGGCTTCAAGGTGTACTGGATCAACCGGCTCAAGGCGCCGGTGGACAACCTTGGTTTCCAGCCCGATGCCATCGTGGGATCGCTCGATGAAGTTCTGCTCTAACTGCGCAGCGCCCGTCGTCAAGCGCGTCCCGCCGGGGGACAACGTGCCGCGCTGGGTGTGCGACGCCTGCGGCGAGATCCATTATCAGAACCCGAAGCTGGTGGTCGGCGCCATCCCCGAGTGGGAAGGCCGGGTGCTGCTGTGCCGCCGCGCGATCGAGCCGCGCTACGGTTACTGGACCCTGCCCGCCGGCTTCATGGAAAACGACGAGACCGCGGGCCAGGCCGCGCTGCGCGAAACGCTGGAGGAAGCCGGCGCGCGCATCGAACTGCTGGCGCCTTGCTCGCTGATCTCGGTGCCCTACGTGAATCAGGTGCACCTGTTCTACCGCGCGCGTATGCTCGACCTGGAGTTCAAGCCCGGCGAGGAGAGCCTGGAAGTGGCCCTCTACGAAGAGGCGCAGGTGCCCTGGAAGGACATCGCCTTCCGCACGGTGGGTCTCACCCTCAAGCACTGGTTCGCCGACCGCAAATCCGGCAGCTTCGGCTTTCACGCCGAGGACCTCCCGCTCCGCTAGAATCCGGCCAAAGGGGGAGACCATGAAAAAAACGCTGCTGGCCCTGTTGCTTGCCTATGCGCCACTCTCGGTGGCGGCCGAACCGCCCAAACTCGACCCCGCCAATACCGCATGGATGATCACCGCCTCTGTGCTGGTGCTGTTCATGACGCTGCCCGGCCTGGCTTTGTTCTACGCCGGCCTGGTACGCGCGAAGAACGTGCTTTCGGTCCTGATGCAATGCTTCGCCATCACCTGCGCGGTGACCCTCGCCTGGGTGGCGGTGGGCTACAGCATCGCCTTCGGCGACGGCGGCACGGCCAACGCCTGGTTCGGCGGTTTCGACAAGGCGCTGCTCGCCGGCATCGAGGTGAAGACGCTCAAGGGCAGCATCCCGGAGACCGTGTTCGCCATGTTCCAACTCACTTTTGCGATCATCACCCCCGCCCTGGTGATCGGCGCCTACGCGGAGCGAGTGCGCTTCGGCGGCATGCTGCTGTTCAGCATGTTGTGGCTGCTCGTCGTCTATTGCCCGATCGCGCACTGGGTGTGGGGCGACGGCTGGCTGCAGAAGATGGGCGTAATGGATTTCGCCGGCGGCCTGGTGGTGCACCTTAACGCCGGCGTCGCAGCGCTGGTCTGCGCCCTGGTGCTCGGCAAGCGCAGGGGCTTTCCCGACACGGCGATGCCGCCGCACAACCTCACCATGACGGTGGCCGGCGCCTGCATGCTGTGGGTGGGCTGGTTCGGTTTCAACGCCGGCAGCGCTCTTGCTGCCGACGGCAGCGCCGGCATGGCGATGCTGGTGACGCACATCGCCGCGGCCACCGCTTCGCTGGCCTGGCTGCTGTGCGAGAAGCTGCGCTACGGCAAACCTTCGGTGCTCGGCATCGTCACCGGCATGGTGGCGGGCCTGGGTACCATCACACCCGCCTCGGGCTTCGTCGGGCCGCTCGGCGCGATCGCCATCGGCGCCGCCGCGGGCGTGACCTGCTTCTTCGCCACCAGTTACCTGAAGCGCAGGCTGGGCGTGGACGACTCGCTCGACGTGTTTCCGGTGCATGGCGTCGGAGGCATCCTCGGCACGACCCTGACCGGGGTGTTCGTCGCAGCGGCATTGGGAGGCGTGGGCTACCCCGACAAGGTGACGATGGGCGACCAGGTTCTGGTGCAGATTTACGGGGTGCTCGCCGTGCTGGCCTGGTCCGGCATCGTCACCTGGCTCCTGCTGAAGCTCACCGACACGCTCGCCGGCCTGCGTGTGACGGGAGACGAGGAGACCGAGGGCCTCGACACGGTGCTGCACAACGAGAAGGGCTACAACCTGTAGGGTGGGCCAGCGGCCCACCGTACAGGCCAGCGGCCCACCGTACAGGCCATCGTCGAACCCAACATCCGCCGCATGCAGCGCCGCGATTTTCTCGGGTTCTGCGCCGCATCCGCGGCGGGCGCCGGAGTGCCTGCCCTTGCCGCGGACGCGCGGCCACAGCTCTACGGCAAGGTCAAGCTGGTGGGCGAATCCGGCGCGCCGCTGCACGCGAAGAGCATTCCCGTCCAACGCAACCTGATCTTCCACTACCCCTACGCCTCTACGCCGTGCTTCCTGCTGAACCTGGGGCACGCGGCCAAGGCCAAGGCGCTGCTCAAGACCGCCGACGACCAGTCCTACGAATGGCGCGGCGGCGTCGGCGCGCAGCGCTCAATCGTCGCCTACTCGGCGATCTGCGCGCACAAGCTGAGCTACCCGACGCGCGACATCAGCTTCATCAGCTTCCGCGCGGAGAAGAGCGCGCGCAACAGGTTCGCCAACGTCATCCATTGCTGCTCCGAGCACAGCCAGTACGATCCCGCCGAGGGCGCCCGCGTGCTGGCCGGACCGGCGCCGCAGCCGCTGGCCGCGATCCTGCTCGAGCACGACGCGGCAACGGACGAGCTCAGCGCGGTGGGCACGCTGGGCGGGGAGATGTTCAACCAGTTCTTCGCCAAGTATGAGTTCCGCCTGGCGCTGGACAACGGCGCCGCGGCGCGCCAGGCGATGCAGGGCAGCGCGGTGGTCACCGAGCTCGAGAACTACTGCAAGCAGCAAGTGAAGTGCTGATCTGGCTGCGCGCCGGCGAGGGTTTCCCGCCGGCCGAAAAGGCGCTCAAGGATCCCAACGGCCTGCTGTGCGCGGGCGGCGACCTGTCGAGCGCGCGACTGCTGGCGGCCTACCGGCAAGGAATTTTTCCGTGGTATTCCGGCGACGAGCCGCTCCTGTGGTGGTCGCCCGATCCGCGCATGGTGCTGTACTGCGCCGAGCTCAAGGTGAGCCGCTCGCTCGCCAAGAACGCGCGCAACAAGGGCTACGAACTGCGCCTCGACACGGCGTTCCGCGAAGTGCTGGCGGGTTGTGCGGGCCCGCGCCGGGACCAGGGCGGCACCTGGCTGGGCGAGGACATGCGCAAGGCCTATTTCGCCCTGCACCGCGCAGGGTACGCGCATAGCTTCGAAACCTGGCGCCAGGGCGAGCTGGTCGGCGGACTGTACGGGGTGGCGCTGGGCCGCATGTTCTACGGCGAATCGATGTTCTCGCGCGCCACCGACGCTTCCAAGGTGGCGCTGGTCGGCCTGGTGGAGGAACTGCGCCGGCGCGGCCTGCCGCTCATCGACTGCCAGGTACGCACGCCGCTGTTGGCGTCGCTCGGCGCGCGCGAGATCCCGCGGCGGACGTTTTTGCGCGAAATTGCAGCGTTGGTACACTACGACGAGGCACCTGGGAAATGGACTCGACGATCGGACCCGAATGTCCCGGCTGAATGACCTGCCGCATGCGGTACTGCAGTTCTACGTCACCGCGCCCTATCCGTGCAGCTACCTGCCGGACCGCATGGCGCGCTCGCAGGTCGCCACGCCCAGCCACCTGATCAACACCGATCACTACGGCGACCTGGTCAAGTCGGGTTTTCGCCGCAGCGGCATCTTCACCTACCGGCCGCATTGCGACAGCTGCCGCGCCTGCGTGCCGGTGCGCATCCCGGTCGCGGAGTACGTCGCCACGCGCTCGCAGCGCCGCGCCTGGAAGGAGCACGCCGGCCTCGCGGCGCACGTGCAGCCGCTCAAGTTCCGGCTCGAGCACTACGCGCTGTACCTGCGCTACCAGTCGCGCCGCCACTCCGGCGGCGGCATGGACAACGACAGCCGCGACCAGTATTCGCACTTCCTGCTGCAGAGCCGCGTCGATACGCGGCTGGTGGAATTCCGCGACCAGGGGCAGCTGGCCATGGTGTCGATCGTGGATTACCTGCCCGACGGCCTGTCCTCGGTCTACACCTTCTTCGAGCCCGACCGGCGCGGCGCGAGCTTCGGCACCTACAACGTACAGTGGCAGATCGAGGCCTGCCGCGCGGCCGGATTGCCCTACCTGTACCTGGGCTACTGGATCCGCGAGAGCCCGAAAATGGCCTACAAGTCGCGCTTCATGCCGATCGAGGGCTTCACTGGCGGCGGCTGGCGGCGGCTGAGCGAGAAAGATCTCGCGCGCATGCGCTTCTGAGCATGCTGTATGCGCTGGCGCGGCCGCTGCTGTTCGCCCTCGACGCCGAGCTGTCCCATCAACTGACGCTGGAACTGGCCGACGCGCCCTTGCGCTTCGGGCTGCTGCGCGTCGCCAGGGTGCCCGGCGCGCCGGTGCGCGTGATGGGCCTGGACTTTCCCAATCCGGTCGGCCTCGCCGCGGGGCTGGACAAGAATGCCGCCCATGTCGACGCGCTGGCGAAGCTTGGTTTCGGCTTCCTTGAATTGGGCACCGTCACCCCTCGCCCGCAGCCGGGCAACCCGAAGCCGCGCCTGTTCCGCTTGCCGCGCGCGCAAGCGCTCATCAACCGGATGGGATTCAACAATGTGGGCCTGGACGGGTTCCTCGAGAACCTCTCGCGCGCGAGCTGGCGCGGCGTGCTGGGCATCAACATCGGCAAGAACTTCGACACGCCGCTGGAAAAAGCCGGCGACGATTATGCGATGTGCCTCGAGCGCGTCTACGCGCGCGCCAGCTATGTGGCCATCAATGTCTCCTCGCCCAACACCGAGGGGCTGCGCTCGCTGCAGGGCAAGGACGAGCTGGACGCGCTGCTCGCGCGCCTCGCGTCGATGCGCGCGCTACTCGCCGACCGGCACGGGCGGCGCGTAGCGCTGGCGCTGAAGGTGGCTCCCGACCTCGAAGCCGCGCAGATCCCGCAGATCGCCGATGCGGTGCGCCGCCACGGCATCGACGCCGTCATCGCCACCAATACCTCGCTCTCGCGCGAAGGCGTTGCGGGCCTGCCGCACGCGGGCGAGGCCGGCGGCCTGTCGGGCGCGCCGATCCGCGCGAGCGCCACCGCCGTGCTCGCCGCGCTAGCCGCCGCGCTCAAGGGTGAAGTTCCCCTGATAGGCGCGGGCGGCATCATGAGCGGCGCCGACGCCGCGGCAAGGATGGCCGCCGGCGCCTCGCTGGTGCAGCTGTATACCGGGCTCATCTATCGCGGGCCTGACCTGGTCGCCGAATGCATATCGGCCTGCCGAGAGAAACCAAGGACGGCGAGTTCCGCGTCGCGCTGACGCCGCAGGGCGTCGGCGCGCTGGCGAAGGCTGGCCATGCGCTGTCCGTCGAGCCGGGCGCGGGCGACCAGAGCGGATTCGCCGATGCAGACTACCTGCGCGCCGGCGCGCAACTGGGCGACCCCTGGGCGGCAGCGCTGGTGGTCAAGGTGAAGGAACTGCAGCCCTCAGAGCAACGCAAACCGCGACGCGACCAGATCGTGTTCTGTTTCCAGCATTTCGCTCCCGATGCCGCGCTGCTCGATACCGCGCTCGCCTCCGGCGCGACCTACGTTGCCTTCGAGACCGTCGGCGAGGCCGACGGCAGCCTGCCGATCCTCAAGCCAATGTCGCAGATCGCCGGGCGCCTGGCGGTTCAGGTCGGTGCGTGGTGCCTGCACAAGCACAACGGCGGCAGCGGCGTGCTGCTGTCCGGCGTGGACGGCGTCCCGCCGGGCAAGGTCGTGATCCTCGGCGCCGGCAACGTCGGCTCGAGCGCGCTTGCCGTGGCGCACGGCATGGGAGCCGCGGTCAGCGTCTACGCCAGGAGCGAGCACAGGCTGGCCCCATTGCGCAAGCTCTACCCCGCGGTGCGATTCGCGACATCGGCCCCGGAAATCGCCGACGCCGACCTGATCATCGGCGCCGTGCTGATGCCGGGGAGCCTTTCGCCCAAGCTCGTGTCGCGCGCAATGCTGCGTCAAATGCGCCGCGGCTCGGCGCTGGTGGATGTGGGCATCGATCAGGGCGGCATTGCGGAGACCTCGCGCCCCACCAAGCACAGCGCGCCGACCTTCGTCGAAGAAGGCGTCGTGCACTATTGCGTGCCCAACATGCCTTCCGCCTGCGCGCGCACCGCGAGCCTCGCGCTGGAGCACGCCGCCGTGCCCTGGGTGCTCGAGCTGGCCTCCGGCACGGTATCAGAGGCGCTGCGCACGGGATTCCAGGTCAAGGGAGGCAAAATCGTCCACGCACAGCTCGCCCGCGACACCGGCCGGCCGTACCAGGCGTCGTGAAGCGCGCCCGCGTCGCCCTCATCGACGAAGCGCGCTGCATCGGCTGCAGGCGCTGCATCGACGCCTGCCCGGTGGATGCGATCGTCGGCGCCAGCGGGTTGATGCATACCGTGATTGCGCCCCTGTGCATCGGTTGCGACCTCTGCCTGCCGCCCTGCCCGGTGGACTGCATCGAGATGGTCCCGGCGCGCTCGGCGTGGACCGAAGCGGACGCGCGCGCCGCCAAGCGCCGGGCGGCGCAGCGCAAGACGCGCCTGGCCGGCCTCGCGCCTCGCACGCAGACTGACCGCGCGCGGCGCCGCGAGGTCCTCGCCGCGGCGCTGGCGCGCCGGCCCCGCCGGTGAATCCCGCCAAACGCCGCGAGATCTTCACCCGCCTGCACGCGGCAAATCCGCAGCCGAAGAGCGAGCTCGACGCCCGCACGCCATACGAGCTGCTGGTGGCCGTGGTGCTGTCTGCGCAGGCGACCGACAAATCGGTCAATCTCGCCACCGCGAAGCTGTTCCCGGTCGCCAACACGCCGCAAACCACGCTGGTGCTCGGCGAGGCGCGGCTGAGGGAGGCGATTCGCACCATCGGCCTGTACCGCACCAAGGCAAAGAACATCATCGCGTTGTCCAGCCTGCTGCTCGAGCGCCACGGCGGCGAGGTGCCTGCGCAGCGCGAAGCACTGGAAGCGCTGCCCGGGGTCGGGCGCAAGACTGCGAACGTCGTATTGAACATCGCCTTTGGCCAGCCGACCATCGCGGTGGACACGCACATCTTCCGCGTCGCCAACCGCACCGGTCTCGCGCCGGGCAGGGACCCGCTCGAAGTGGAGGAAAGGCTGCTCAAGTTCACGCCAGAGGAATTTCGCCTGCACGCGCACCACTGGCTGATCCTGCACGGGCGCTACGTGTGCGTGGCGCGCAAGCCCAGGTGCTCCGCCTGCGAGATCCGCGACCTGTGCGACTTCAGGAGCAAGACGCGCGATGTCGGCAAGACCGCGCGACTATAATGTGATTTTCGACTAGGGTTCCCAATGCGTTTCTCCGGTTCCGCCGAGTACGTCTCCACCGAGGACCTCACGCTCGCGGTCAATGCCGCGATCACCCTGCAGCGGCCGCTGCTGGTCAAGGGCGAGCCCGGCACGGGCAAGACGATGCTCGCCGTGCAGGTGGCCAAGTCGCTCGGCGTGCCGCTGCTCGAATGGCACATCAAGTCCACCACCAAGGCGCAGCAGGGCCTGTACGAATACGACGCGGTGAGCCGCCTGCGCGACTCCCAACTGGGCGACCAGCGCGTGCACGACATCCAGAACTACATCGTCAAGGGGATGCTGTGGCAGGCCTTTTCGCAGGACAAACCGGTAGTGCTGCTGATCGACGAGGTGGACAAGGCGGACATCGAGTTCCCCAATGACTTGCTGCGCGAACTGGACCGCATGGAGTTCTACGTCTACGAGACGCGCGAGCTGGTGCAGGCGAAGCAGCGGCCGATCGTGTTCATCACT
>CAZVZV010000134.1:0-2265 GCA_964631735.1 uncultured Enterobacteriaceae bacterium | reverse complement strand
CGAAACACTTCCTTACCGCCGTCGAACCAGACGATGGTCGGCGTGTAGGAGACGCGCAAGGCGTCCGCCCAAGTAGTAGTGGCGTCGCGACGCTCGTCGAGCGTCAGGCGATAGAAGTCGAAGCGCTCGAGGAGCTTTCGCACATCCGGCCGCTTGAAGCCGTCGCGGTGCAAATCGTCGCAGCCAGCGCAATATGGCGTCTCGAACACTAAGGCGACAGGCTTCTTGCGGGCCAGGTTCACCGGAGGCTTAAGGAAGAACGGCTCGTCGTGCAGCTTCGGGCTCGCAGCTTCCTTCGCCGCAGCCTGCATGTAGTCCTCGAATCTCAGGCCCTTGCCTGCGATGCCTGCAGCGTAATCGAGCGCAGCTGACAAGCGCTGCGGCGGGTAGTAGCCGTTGAGCCGGACGACGATGCCACCTTTCTCGTCCAGGAACATCAAGGTCGGCGTGAACTGCACGCGCAGGGCGCGTGCGAGCTCTTTCTCGCCCATCTTGCGACCGTCCATCCAGGTCACCTCGCGATCGCCCCAGACATTGAGCGCAATGGCGACGAAGTGCTTGCGCGTCTTGTCCACGATGGCGCGCTGCGTGAAGCTGGTCTGCATCAGCTCCTTGCAATACGGGCAGCCATCCTGCCCGAAGTACAGCATCAGGCGCTTGCGCTCGCGCGCGGCTTCCCGCGCGTCTTCGGCAATGTCGAGGAAGGTCTCGGTGAACCAGGCAGGGATGTCGATCGCATAGGGGCTCGCGACTTGCGCTCGCGCGCCCAGGGCGGAGACGAGCAGCGCGATGGCGAACCAGAGCCTCATGGCACGGAAAGTCTACCGGCTACCTGGAACCCGGTGCCTGCCGGCGTGAGCACTACCACTTCGCCCATCGCCGGGTTCTCGCCGGTGAGCGCCGTCGCAGTGGAGCCATGCGACACCAGTACCAGGTTCGCCTTGCCGCGGTGCGCAGCGATGCGGGGGCGCATGCTGCGCACTTGCCGTTCGGCCTCGGCTTGCCGCGCGAAAAGGTTGGACAGGGGCTCCCACAGACGGGAACCGCCGAAGGCGAGGCTCGCCGTGTCGATGCAGCGGCACCAGGGACTCGCCAACACTTCGCCGATCGGAATGCCGCGGCGCCTGAACTCTGCGCCCATGCGACGCGCCTGATCACGGCCCGTCGCCGACAGATTGCGCTGGGTGGCGCAGTCTTCGAGATTGAAGCCCTGCGGATCGCCGACGCCCGGCGTGGTCTCGGCATGGCGGATGAAGAGTACCTGCCCGCCGCCTGCGACGAGCTTCCACAAGGCCTCGTCGGCCTTCGCCGCGCTGCAAGCGAGCGCGGCGAGGAGGAGCAGCCACTTCATCATTGCTTCCGGCTCCAGGCAAGTAGCGCGATGCCCGCCGCGACCATCGGCAGGCTGAGCCACTGACCCATCGACAGGCCGAGGGCGGGAAGCCCCAGGAAGTCATCCGGCTCGCGCGCGAACTCGGCAATGAAACGGAATGCGCCGTAGCCGATGAGGAATATCGCGGAGACCGCGCCGCGCGCGCGCGGCTTGGACGAATACCACCACAACAGCACGAACAGCGTCACGCCCTCGAGCGCGAGTTGATAGAGCTGCGATGGATGGCGCGGCACTTCGCCGGCGGTGCGGAACACCGTGCCCCAGGGCAAATCGGTCGTGCGGCCCCAGAGTTCGCCGTTGATGAAATTTCCCAGGCGGCCGGCGGCGAGGCCCGGTGGCACCAGAGGCGCGATGAAATCCATCAGGCGCCAACAATCCACGCGCTGGCGCCAGGCGTAGAACGCGACGGCGGCGAGCACGCCGAGAAATCCGCCGTGAAACGCCATGCCGCCCTGCCAGATGGCGAAGATCTCCAGCGGGTGGGACGCGTAGTAGCCGGGCTTGTAGAACAGCACGTAGCCTAGCCGCCCGCCCAGGATCGTGCCGAGCACGCCGAGGAAGATCAGGTCGTCGAACTGCTCGCGCGTGACCGGAGCATGGCCGGCCGCGATGCGGCGTCGTCCCAGCCACCACAGCATGCCGAAGGCCGCCAGGTACATCAGGCCGTACCAGCGCACGGCGAGCGGGCCGACTGAGATCGCGACCGGGTCGAAATTCGGGTGGATCAGCACGGTAGAATTTGCATTCTACTTCCGGAGGAAATTCAGCATGGCCGACAACCGGCGCTCCAAACTGATCACGCAGGGCGTGGCGCGCTCGCCCAACCGCGCGATGCTACGCGCCGTGGGCTTCGGCGACGGCGATTTCGACAA
>CAZVZV010000133.1:0-26958 GCA_964631735.1 uncultured Enterobacteriaceae bacterium | reverse complement strand
GTACCGGGGGTTCGAATCCCTCTCTCTCCGCCACTGTTTAACTGCTTGCTGCTTGCATGACGGTTCACGATCTCCAGCGTCTCCCGACCCGGTAGCTCCTGCAGCGCGTAGGGCGACGTACCCCGCTCCCGGCGCTGCTTGCGCGAAAGAGCAAAAGAGCCGCGTGGAAAAACCGTGACCGGGTCGCTGCTCAGGCGAGCTTTACACCAGCCCGCGCCAGCACGGAGCGCAGCGGGCCGTCGCTGCAGGCGATGGGCAGCCGCAGTTCCAGCGCGAGCGCCAGGTAGTTCGCATCGTAGGCGGAAAGGTCGAATTTGCGCGCCAGCGTCAGCAGATCGGCGAACGGGATCGCGCTGTCGTGGAATATCGGCTGCATCCTGTCGAGGATGTCCACGGCGACCTCGGCCGCATCGGCCGCCATCGACCGGCGCCGCTCCAGCAAGCGCACCGCATTCACGACTTCCAGGCGCCATAGTGAAGGAGCGTGATACGGCTCGCGCCTGGCCCGCAGCCGGATGCGCCGGCCATACGCGCTCGCTTGCGCCGCGACCACCCAGCCGACCGCGACCGACGCGTCGAGCACGAATGCCATCAGCGCCGGCCCTGCCCGATCAGCTTGCGGATGTCGATGCGGCCTTTGATGCCCGCGCGCCTGCGGAACGCCTCGGCCTCGTCCAGCACCGCCGCGCGATCCCAGCGGGGCGCCTGCGCCGGGACGATCTTCGCCACCACGCGCCCGCGCTTGGTGATCACGGTCGAGCGACCGGACTCGGCGCGCTCCACAAGCTCGGAAAAACGCGCTTTGCCGTCATACACGCTCACCCGGTCCATCGCCATCTCTCCTGACTAGTCAAGTTGAAGAACACTTTACAAGGCCTGCCGGCGGCACGCAAGCGAGCCTTGCGCCATGAATCCGCACCGCGCGCAAGTTCCCGGTGTACCCTAGGCGGCAATGATCCGCGTCTACCGCGAACTCGAAGGCTCGATGCAGCTCGCCGCGCACGTGCTGCGGCGCTGCAGGGTGCTCAAGCTGCCGCCGGTGGCGGAAGAGTTCGTGCGCCAGATCTACTTCACCGGTGCCAGCGCCACCGCCACCATCGCGATCCGCGGCGCCCTGATCGGCACTCTGATCATCGCCTACGTGATCGAGGTGCTCAACGCCGACGCGGCGCTGGCGGTGAAGATTCTGCTGTGGGTGGTGCTGCGCGAAATCGGCCCCCTGATCGCGGCGGTGCTGGTGATCCAGCGCAGCGGCACCGCCGTCTCCACCGAACTCGCGCTGATGAAGATCTCCGGCGAGATGGCGAGCCTGCGCCACATGCGCATCGACCCGCAGGACTACCTGGTGGTGCCGCGCGTGATCGGCATCGCGCTCGCCAACGCGGCGCTCACCGTTTACGTGCAATTCATCGCGGTCGGCGGCGGCATGCTGCTCAGCGCGCTGATCATCGATGCCTCATTCGGCGAGATGGCGGAAAGCTTCTTCCTGCTGGCGAGTCCCCTTGACCTGGTCTATTCCATTGCCAAGAGCCTGCTGTTCGGCGCGGCGATCGGCGTCATCGCCTGCTATTACGGGCTCAACCCGCCCGGCAATTCGATCAACGCCGTGCCCAAGGCAGCGATCAGCGCAGTGACGCAGGCCACGCTGGCGGTGATGCTGCTGAACGTCCTGTTCGCGTACCTGGTCTACGGCTCGGCGCTGTTTGGTCTGTTCACCGCCGACCAATGAGTGCCACCGCGGGCGTGGCGCTGGGCTACGAGCCCCGTGCCGACGAGAAGCGCCGTGACATCCGGCTATGGATCCCGGCGGGCGGCAGCCACGTCGTCCCCGCAGTCAGCGCGGCGTTCAAGTCCGCCCTGTTGTCGGCGGTGCTCGAGCTCAAGCCGCGCCACGATGCGCGGGTAGTCGTGCTTGGCAGTGAAATCGATACGCTTGGCCCGCACGAGCGCGCCGCGTTGCGTGCCCAGGTGGCATTCCTGCCGTCAAACGGCGGACTGATCAGCCACCTCAACGGCTGGGAGAACATCGCTTTGCCCGTCGGTTTTCACGCGCCGCAGCGGGTGCGAGGCCTGGCGCCAGAGGCTTACGCAATGCTGGAACAGTTCTGCGCGGATGTGCGTTCACTGCTCGCCAAGCTGCCCGAGGACATGACGCTGTACGAGAGGAAGCTCACGGGCTATGTCAGGATGCGGCTCGGCAGGCCGCAACTCGCGCTGGCCGAGGACCTGGGCGGTGGACTCGGGGGCGGCGAGCGCCGCCAGGCGGAGGGTTTTGCCGCCGCTTATCTTGCAGATAATCCGGAGGGTACATTCGTGCAGTTGGAGGATGTGCCGGACGAGTCCGGGTAGATTTGCATCGCGCACGCTGAAAGGAGGCAGTCATGCAGGACCAGCAGGTAATTCCCAGGCGTTTCCCGGGGATCAGGCGGCGCATCAGCCTGTTCTTCGTCACCGCGCTGTGCGGCCTGATCGGGGCCGTGCTGCTGGTGGCCTACAAGCAGGGTGCATTCGTCCGGCACACGTCCATCTACTTCTACGCGGAAGACGTGTTCGGCATCAACAAGGGTGTGTCGGTGCGCCTGTTCGGCGTCCCGGTGGGCAGTGTGAAGAGCCTGGAGATCGAGGAGCGCGGCGTGAAGGTCGAATTGTCGATCAACAGCGAGTACGTCCCACGCCTCACCAAGGGCGCGCAAGCAAGGCTGACGCGCGACGGCTACATCGGCGCGGCGAATATCCAGCTGCTGCCCGGCAGCGATGCCAAGGGCTCGCGTGACCCGGTTGCGGAGGGCGACGTGATCGGCTATCTGCCCAACCGCGGCGTGGCCGAACTGGTGGACGATATCAAGAATCAGTTGACCCCGGTGGCGGGTGAGCTGCGCCGCATGATCGACGAGCTGAATCGGCCCGACGGCGACCTGCGCAAGTCCCTCCTCGCGGCGAGCACCGTACTGCAGCAGCTGCCCGAATCCAATCGCGAGCTGCGGCGACTGCTGCAGGACGCCGATCGCGTCGTGCTTGCAGTCGGCGGCAAGACGCAAGCCACCCTCGCCTCGACCGAGCGCCTGGCAACACTGGCGGAGAAGGAGCTGCCACTGCTTTCAGGCAAGTTCGGTACAGCGCTTGACTCGATCGCCGAGGCGGCGACGGAGATCCGCGCCGCCACGCGCAAGAACGGTGAAGCCCTGCATCAGGTCCTGTTGCAAACCCCGGCGCTGATGCGCGAGGGCGGGCAGTTGGCGCGCGAGGGCCAGGAAGTGATCGGCGCGGCGAAGAACACCTGGCTGCTGCGCGACTACATCGAGGCGCCGGCAATGCGCACTTTGCCGATGGACAGTTTCGAGTCTTACGGCGGCGGCGCGCTTTCCCGCGCCGGCTCGGCACCTCGCTGATGCGCTTGCTGGTGGCAGGCGCAGCCTGTGCCTTGGTCGCGGCTTGCGCGCAGGCGCCCGCGCCACCGGCCTCAGCGCAACCGACGGCTGCCATGGAGGCGAACCGGCGCGCGGAGTCCCACCTGCGCCACGGCGACCTGGACGGCGCGGCGCTGCATTACCGCGAGGCCCTGCGCGTGTCTCAGTCGCTGGAGGATGCGGAGGGCATCGCTGCCAACGCCATCAACCTGTCCATCGTGACCCAGCGCCAGGGCAGGTACGGGGAAGCCCGCGCCAGCCTCGAGCCGGTGCTGGAGCGCGCCACGCTCGACTTTTCTGCGCAGCGAAAGTCGCAAGCCGCGCTGCGCCGGGCAGTGCTCGACCTCGATGAGCGGCACTACGCCAGCGCGGGCGAATGGGCCGCGCGGGCCGAGGCATGGTGCGGCCGGCCCTGTGCGCTGACCGCGGCGATCCAGAACGTGAAGGGCCAGCTCGCGCTGGACGCCGGGCGCCACGACGCCGCGAGCGCGGCAGCAGGAGCCGCGCTCGAGGCGAGCCGCAGGGCGGGCGACCGGCCTGAAACGGCCAACGCGCTGCGCCTGCTCGGTATGGCGGCCATCGGCGGCGGGGACGGCGCTGCCGCGCTCGCGCATCTGCGCGAAGCGCTCGCCATCGACCACGACCTGGGGATGCCGCGCAAGATCCACCTCGACCTGGTCGGGCTCGGCCGCGCGAGCGTGCTGCGCGGCGACCGCGCAGCGGCGCGTGCCTACTATGAGCGGGCGCTCGCGGTGAGCACTGCCGACCGCGACAAGGCGGGCGCCGCTGATGCGCGCGCCCTCATCGATGCACTCGGCAGCAAATGAACGCCCCCGCCATCCAGTTCGACCCCGAATCCGCGCGTTTCGGTTCCTCGCGCACGCAAAAGCGCCTCGAGGACGACCGCCTGCTCGCCGGCAAGGGCCTGTTCAGCGACGACCGGCATTTCGACAACGAGGCCGCCATGGTGCTGGTGCGCTCGCCGCATGCGCACGCGCATCTCGCCGCCATCAACCTGGCGCAGGCGCTGGCCGCGCCGGGGGTCATCGCCGCGTGGACCATGCCCGAGCTGCGCAAGGATGGCGTGGGGCACATCCCGCTCCCGCCGCTGTTCAAGCGCGCGGACGGCGCGCCGATGTCCGTGCCGCGGCGCACGCCGCTGGCGGAAGAGCGCGTGCGCTACGTCGGCCATCCCGTGGCCGCGATCGTCGCGCAGACGCGCCAGCAGGCGCAGGATGCCGCCGACCTCGTGGCGATTGAGTATGTGGAGCTCCCCTGCGTGGTGGATCCGCGCCGGGCGGTCGAAGCTGGCGCGCCACAGATCTGGCCCGAGGCGCCGTACAACATCGCCGCGGAAACGCGCTACGGCAGGCCGGCGGACGTGGATGCCGCGTTCGCGCGCGCTGCGCACGTCACCGAGCTCGAACTGCATAACCAGCGCCTGAACGCCATGGCGATGGAGCCGCGCTGCGCCATCGGCGTGCACGAGGCAGGGCGCACCACCGTCTACACGCAATGCCAGACGCCGACCGGAGCGCGCGACTCGCTGGCCGCCGCCTTCGGCGGCAAGCCCGCGGATTTCCGCATCGTCAACGGGGACATCGGCGGCGGCTTCGGCATGAAGACCGGCCTTGCCCCCGAAGAGGTGCTGGTGGCCTATGCGGCGCGCAAGCTTGGCCGCCCGGTGCGCTGGCGCGGCGATCGCAGCGAAGAATTCCTCGCCGCGCACATGGGCCGCGACATGCACTTCAAGGCGGCGCTCGCACTCGACAAGGATGGCCGCATTCTGGCGCTGCGCCTGCACATGCTCGGCAACATGGGTGCGGTGCCGGTGGGCTCCTCGCCGATGATCCCGCTGATGATGGTGGCCAAGGTGCAGACCTCGGTTTACCGCGTGCCCGCCGTGGACTATCACATGCAGGCGGTGCTCACCAACACCATGGCCACCGGCGCCTACCGCGGCGCGGGGCGCCCGGAGGGCAACTACCTGATGGAGCGCCTGGTGGAGAAGGCAGGGCGCGAGTTGGGCATCGACCCGGTGCAGATCCGCTTGCGCAACCTGCTGCAGCCGGCGGACTTCCCGTACGCAACGCACGCCGGCGAGATCTACGACACCGGCAACTTCCCGCGCATGCTCGAGGGCGTGGTGAGTCTTGCTGACTGGGACGGATTCGCCGCGCGCCGCGAGGAATCGAAAAAGCACGGCAGGCTGCGCGGCCGCGGTCTCGCCGCCTACCTCGAATGGACCGGCGCGCTGCCCACGGAATCAGTAGACATCGAAGTGGACGCCGAGGGCAACGTCACTGTGTTTTCCGGCACGCAGGCGATGGGGCAGGGGCTGGAGACGAGCTACATCCAGCTCATCACCGAGGTGCTGCAGATCCCCGCCAAGGGCGTCACGATCGTGCAGGGTGACACCGACCGCGCCAACGGCGTGGGCAGCGTGGGTTCGCGCTCGGCGTTCATCGGCGGTTCGGCGGTGGTGGCGGCCGGGCGCACGCTGATCTCGCGCGGCAAGGAACTTGCCGCCGACGCGCTCGAGGCGGCGCCGGCGGACATCGAGTTCCGCGGCGGGCGCTTCTTCATCGCCGGCACCGACCGCTCCATCGGTCTGTCCGAACTGGCCGCGCGGCAGGCGGCGCGGCGCGTGCGCGTATCGGCGACGCAGACCCCGTCCACGCCTTCCTGGCCCAATGGAGCGCAGGCCTGCGAGGTGGAGATCGATCCCGAGACTGGCACGGTGGAGCTCGCGCGCATCGCCAGCGTCGACGACATCGGCCGAATCATCAACCACATGATTGTCGAGGGGCAGATCCAGGGCGGCATCGCGCAGGGCGTGGGCCAGGCGCTCTACGAGCAGGCGCTGTACGACGAGAGCGGCCAGCTGCTCACCGGATCGCTGATGGACTACTGCGTGCCGCGGGCCGACCAGTTTCCGCCGATGGTGAACGCCTTCGACGAGAGCGTGCCCTGCCAGACCAACCTGCTCGGCGTGAAGGGCTGCGGCGAGATCGGCACCATCGGCGCCGTTCCGGCCGTGGTGCACGCAGTACTGGACGCCCTCGCGGAATTCGGTGTTTCGCAGCTCGAGATGCCGCTTACGCCGGAGAAGGTGTGGCGCGCGCTGCGTCGCCGCTGATCCCCATGCGCGACGGGGCGAACCGCGCTTTCGGTTACGCCGTCCTCGCGTCGATCCTGCTGCACGCGCTGCTGCTGCTCGCGCTGCCGTCGTTGCGTGAGCTGGTCGCGCGGCCTGCGCCCGCGCCCTTGGTCGCGCGCCTGGTGCGGGACGCGCCCAAGCCGCAGCCTGCGATGCCCGTGGAGGAAATGCGCCAGCCGTCTATGCCGGAGAAGCGACCCGCGGAGGCACGCCCCGCCGCCAAGTCGGCACCTGCTCCCGTCGAGCAACCGGCACCCGCGGTGGCGAACGAACCCGCGCCCACCGCGCCTGCGGCTCCCGTGACCCCTGTCGCGCCCGGCCCCATCGCGCGCATCGAGCCGCAACCCGCCGCCGCTTTGCCGGCTGCCGCCAATCCCGGCGTGCTGGGCCGCTACCGCCTGCAACTCCTGACCGTGGCAGCGCGTTTCAAGCGTTATCCGCGTTCGGCGATCGACAACAACTGGGAAGGTGAGGTAGTGGTGCGCATGACCATCGGCGCCGACGGCATGATTGCCGCCATCGGCATCAAGTCGAGCTCCGGCCACGAGATCCTCGACCGCCAGGCGCTCGAGATGTTCAGGACCGCCAAGCGCTTCGTGCTGCTGCCGCCAGAGCTGGCGGGCAAGGAGTTCGAGCTGGAACTTCGCGCGATCTACAGCCTGAAGGATCAGGGCTCGGGCTGAAACGCCACCACGTGGTCCACGTCGAGGCGGATGCCGATCCTCTCGCCGAGCGCGTGGTTGTGGTGGCTGGGCACCATGGCGAGCACCTTGCGCCCGCTGTCGAGCCGCAGCGTGTAGAGAATTTCCGCGCCGCGAAACGCCTTGTGCACGACTTCCGCTTGCGTGGGCGCAGCGTCGTCGTGCATCACGTCGTCCGGCCGCAGCAGGATGTCGGTGAGGCAGCCTTTGCCGCAGGTATCGCAGCCGATCTGACAGGCGCCCGGGATGTCGCCCTCGAGCACGCCGAGCTCGATTTCGACCTGGCGCGAGTTGAGCACCTTGGCAGGCAGGAACACGCCCTGGCCGACGAAGTCTGCGACGAAGCGGTTGGCGGGGCGGTGGTAGAGGTTGTAGGCACTGTCCCACTGCTGGATGCGCCCCTCGCGCATCACGCCGATCTCGTCGGCCATGGCGAAGGCCTCGAGCTGGTCGTGCGTCACCAGCACCGCGGTAGCGCCGCTCACCTTGATGATCTCGCGCACTTCCAGCGACAGGCGCTCGCGCAGGTCGACGTCGAGGTTGGAAAACGGCTCGTCCAGCAGCAGCAGCTCCGGTCGCGGCGCCAACGCGCGCGCCAGCGCCACGCGCTGCTGCTGGCCGCCGGACAGCTCATGCGGGAACTGTCCCAGCACTCCACTCAGGCTCACCAGCGCCGCCATTTCGCGCACGCGGGACTCACGCTCCCCGCGCGCCAGCGCACTGAGGCCGAAGGCGATGTTCTGCTCCACCGACAGGTGCGGGAACAGCGCGTAGTCCTGAAACACCATGCCGATGCGGCGCCGTTCCGGCGCCAGCATCACGCCTGGGCCGGAGACCAACACGCCGTTCAAGCGGATGCTGCCCGCGCGGAGCGCTTCGAAGCCGGCGATGCAGCGCAGGACCGTGGTTTTACCGCAGCCGCTCGGGCCGAGCAGGCAACCGATGGCGCCGCGCGCAAGCGAGAAATCAAGGCCGCGCACGACCTCCAGGCCGTTGTAGCCCTGTCGCAGTGCTTCGACCTCGAGCAGGTTCACGAGGTGATTATACGGCCAGAGGAAACAAGAATCGTTCTTGTTAGAATAACGAGTGCTTTTCTATCAAACAGTTAGGCGCGCAGGAACAGCCGGCCTGTCGCTTTCGGTCGCACTGCTGCTGGCGCTGCCCATCCTGGCGGTGGTGGCCAGCGTGCTGCAGCCAGCGGGTGAGACGTGGCGCCACCTGGCCGCCACCGTGCTGCCGATTTACGTCGCGAATACCGCACTGCTGCTTGCGTTGGTGGCCTGCGGCGTAATGTCCATCGGCGTGGTGGCGGCATGGCTCATCGCCGGCTACCGCTTCCCGGGAGCGCGCCTGCTCGAGTGGGCGCTGATGCTTCCTCTGGCGATGCCGGCTTACGTCACGGCCTACGCGTACACCGACTGGCTGCAGTTCTCGGGCCCAGTACAGAACGGCTTGCGCGCACTCACTGGCTGGCAGGCGCGTGAGTACTGGTTCCCGGAAATCCGTTCAATCGGCGGCGCGGCCGTGGTGCTCTCACTCGCCCTGTATCCCTACGTGTACCTGATCGCGCGCACTGCGTTCGGCGACCTGTCGCGCAGCGCGATCGAGTCGGGCCGCCTCGCCGGCCTCTCGGCATGGGGCAGTTTCTGGCGCGTGGCCCTGCCGCTGGCGCGGCCGGCGCTTGCCGCCGGCACTGCGCTCGCCCTGATGGAAACGCTCGCCGACTTCGGCACCGTGTCCTACTTCGACCTCGAAGTCTTCACCACCGGCATCTTCAAGGCCTGGCTGTCGATGGGCGACAGCACCACTGCAGCGCAGTTGTCCACTTGCCTGCTGGGTTTTGTGCTGGCGGTTCTGGTAATGGAGCGCGCCTTGCGCGGGCGCGCGGCGTACCACAGCTCCGCGCAGGGCAAACGAGCTCCACTGCAGCATTTGCGCGGCTGGAGGGGGCGGCTCGCCTGTGCAGCCTGCGCGGCCCCGGTTGTGCTCGGTTTCCTGGTGCCGGCGGCCATCCTCGCGCAGCTGGCATTCGCCGACCCGGCGGCAAACTGGGGGGCGCGCCTGCTGGCGCTGGTCGGCAACAGTTTCACCATTGCCGGGGTCACCGCAGCAATTGGCGTGCTGCTGGCGCTCACCATGGCCTATGTCGCGCGCCTTTCCAGGAGTGGAGCGGCGGCGGCGGCGAACCGCGTCGCGGCGCTGGGCTACGCCATGCCAGGTGCAGTGATCGCGATCGGCGTGCTGGTGCCGATGGGCCGCTTCGATAACTGGTTGGCGGCGCTGCTCGAGGACGCGTTCGGCGTGCAAGTCGGGCTGCTGGTCACCGGCTCCATCGCCGCCCTGGTCTATGCCTGCCTGGTGCGCTTCATGGCGGTTGCGCTGCAGACCACCGAAGCCGGCCTCGCGCGGGTGACGCCGAGCATGGAGGACGCGGCACGCAGCCTGGGCGCGTCGCCCGCGGCGACACTCGCCCGGGTGCATGCGCCGCTGATCGCGCCGAGCCTCGCCAGCGCAGGGCTGCTGGTGTTCGTCGACGTGCTGAAAGAGCTACCCGCAACCTTCGCGCTGCGCCCGTTCAACTTCGACACGCTGGCGATCGAGGCCTACCACCTGGCGAAAGACGAGCGGCTGGCCGAGGCTGCCGTGCCCTCGCTGGTGATCGTGCTGGTCGGCCTGGTGCCGCTGCTGGCGCTGTCGCGGCGCTACTTCCAGGCCACCCGGTCGTAGAGCCTCTGCGCGCTGGCCTGGTTGCGGCCCAGCACAGCGACGTTGAGCGGGTCGACCTTGTAGGCGCCGAAAGCGGTGAGCACCGGGTTTTCCACGCGCACGCTTGCCACCACCGGCCACTCGTTGTTGCCGTCGGCGAAGCTGCGCTGCGCCTCGTCGCTGGCGAGGTACTCGAGAAACTGAATCGCCGCATCGCGGTGCGGCGCGTTTTTCATCACACCGGCGCCGGACACGTTGACGTGCGTGCCCCAGCCCGCCTGGTTGGGAAACACAATGCCCAGCTTCCCGGCCAGCGCTCGCTCGTCGGCCCTTGGCGAGCGCATCAGGCGCGCGTAGTAGTACTGGTTGGCGACGGTCACGTCGCATTCACCCGCAGCCACACTTTTCAGCTGGTCGGTGTCGCCGCCCTTGGGTTCGCGCGCCAGGTTTTCCTTGACCGACTTGGCCCAAACCTCCGCCTTGGCCTCGCCCAAGTGATCGATCAGCGCGCCCATCAGCGAGAGGTTGTAGATGTTGCTGGAGGAGCGCATGCAGACGCGGCCCTTCCATTTCGGTTCGGCGAGGTCCTGGTAGGTCATCAGCTCTTCTGCCCGCACTCTTGCCTTGTTGTAGGCGATGACGCGCGCGCGCATCGAAAAGCCGTACCAGAGCCCGTTCGGCTCGCGGAAACTGCTCGGGATGCGCGCATCGAGCAGCGCAGACTTGACCGGCTGGAACAGGCCGAGCTGCTCGGCACGCCAAAGGCGTCCGGCATCCACAGTCACCAGCACGTCCGCCGGGCTGCGCGCGCCTTCATTGCGGATGCGCTCGATCAGCGCGTCCTCGCCAGCTTCAATGCGGTTCACTTTGACGCCGGTGCGCTTGGTGAAGCCTGTGTAGAGGGCTTCGTCAGTCTGGTAGTGGCGGGAGGAATAGAGATTCAGCAGCTTGTCCTGCCCGAACGCAGAGCAGGACAGCGCCAAGGCCACCAGCATGTAAAATGTTTTAAGAACAGTCACTTGCGCGTCTTCTGAACCAGGACGCGCAAATGGTAGTTACTCTCATTACGGAAGTCAACTTTAATGCGAATGGTTCTTGTCTAAAGCGCGGGCGGCTGGATGCGCCGCGCGCCGTCGAACCGCTTCATCCAGTAGGCGGCGCTGACCTGCTCCACGCGCACCTGCGACCCGGTCTTCGGAGCGTGCACGAAACGGCCGTCGCCGACGTAGATGCCGACGTGCGAGTAAGGACGATTGAGCGTGTTGTAGAAGACGAGATCGCCCGCGCGCAGTTCCGCTAGACTGACGCGCGCCCCGAGTTCGCTCTGTGACCGGGTGTTGTGTGGCAGCTTGATGCCGTAGGCCTCGCGAAACACATGAGTTACCAGGCCGCTGCAATCGAAGCCGCTGGCCGGCGAATTGCCGCCGTTCTGGTAGTCCACGCCGAGTACGAGCAGGGTCTGCAGCAGCGCTTCGGCCCGTTGCGAGCTGACGGGCGCCGACTCTGGAACGGGCGGTTTTGGGGGCAGGCTCGTGCATCCGACCATGGCCGTCAAAACCATTAAATACATATAATTACGTATCATACCTCATGTAATCTAGTCCGATAGCTGAATGAGAGCAACCACTTACCTTTTGGCTGTCCTGTGCTGCGGCCCCGCCTGGGGCCAGGGCAGCCTGGAGGTCATCGACCTCCGGCACCGGACCGCAGAGCAGGTGTTGCCGAGTCTCCGGCCGCTGCTCGAGCCCGGGGGTGTGCTCACCGGCCAGCGCAATCAGTTGATCGTGCGCACCAGCGCACGCAACCTGGCGGAGATCCGGCGCGTGCTCGACTCGTTGGATGCGCCTGCGCGACGGCTGGTGATCTCGGTGCGTTTCGACGACAGCGGGGTGGCCGGCGATTCTTCGCTCGAGGTCGGTGGGCGCGTTTCCAACCGGGGTTCGCGCATTGAAGTGGGCGCGACCGATTCCCGCTCGGCGAGCGAACAGCGTGTAGACCAACGATTGCAGGTGCTCGAAGGTTCGCGCGCCTACATCGCTGCCGGCAGTTCGCGGCCGCTGCCGCATCGCGACGGCGTGCAGATCCAGGACATCACCACCGGTTTCGAGGTCGTGCCCCGAGTCGCGGGCAACACGGTGTTCCTCGACATCGCGCCGCAGCGCGAATCGCCGGGCGCGAAGCCGGGCACCGTCCAGGGGCAACGCGCCGAAAGCAGCGTGAGCGGCCGCCTCGGCGAATGGTTCGAGCTCGCGGGCACCAGCGGCACCAGCGCGCGCAATGAGCGGGGCCTGCTGTCGAGCTCGCGCCAGCAGGGCAGCGAGAATCGTCGCATCTGGGTGAAGGTAGACGAGGTACGTCCCTGAGCGCTGGCGCCGCCAAGGCGCTGGAGCGCCTGTTCGCCGACGACGGGCCGCTCGCCGCGCAGATCCCCGGCTACCGCTTGCGGCCGCAGCAACTCGAGATGGCGCGAACCATCCTGCAGGCGATCGAGCGGGATGCCGTGCTGGTCGCCGAAGCAGGTACCGGTACGGGCAAGACCCTTGCCTACCTCGCCCCAGCACTGCTCGCGGGCGGCAAGGTGATCGTCTCTACCGGCACCAAGACGCTGCAGGACCAGCTCTACGACCGCGACTTGCCCGCAATGCGGGCAGCGCTGGCGAGCGGCGCCGTGCCCGCGCTGCTCAAGGGACGCGCCAACTACGTTTGCCTGCACCGCCTGGAGCGCGCCGCCGGCGAGGCGCGGCTCGCCAGCCGCGAGGAAGCCGCGCAGCTGCGGCGCATCGAGCGCTTCGCTGCGGCCACCACCAGCGGGGACCGGGCCGACCTGCCGGATGTGCCGGACGAAGCGCCGGTCTGGCACCACGCCACTTCGACGCGCGAGAACTGCCTCGGCCAGGAGTGTCCGCGCTACAAGGACTGTTTTGTGATGAAGGCACGCCGCGCAGCACTTGCCGCCGACGTGGTGGTAGTCAACCACCACCTGTTCTTCGCCGACGTGGTGCTGCGCGATGAGGGCGTGGCGGAGCTGCTGCCGGCCTGCAATACACTGATCTTCGACGAGGCGCACCAGCTGCCGGATACTGCACGCCTGTTCTTCGGCGAGAGCGTCTCGACCAGCAGGCTGATCGAGTTGTCGCGCGATGCGCGGCTGGAACTGCGCGCCGCGGGCGGCGCGGCGCCGGAGTTCGACGCGCACGCCGGCCGCCTGGATAAGGCCGCCCGAGATTTGCGCCTCGCCTTCGACATGGACGGGGCGCGCATGGCTTGGGCGCGGGCTCAGGCTCGGCCGCAGTTCGGCGAGGCGCTCGCCGCTCTCGAAGCGTCCCTGGCAGCGTTCACCGAGGCGCTCGGCGCGCAGGCCGAACGCGCCGAAGGCCTCGCCTCCTGCTCGCGGCGCGCGCAGGAGGCGCGCACGACGCTGACGCAGCTGATTGCGGCCGAGGGCGTGGAGCAGGTGCGTTGGGTCGAAGTGTTCGGGCACGCCTTGCAGCTGCATATCACGCCCTTGTCCAGCGCTGAACTGTTCCGCCGGCAGGTCGAGGAGCAGCCGCGCGCCTGGATCTTCACCTCGGCGACACTGTCGGTGGGCGAGGATTTCTCGCACTTCACGGGCGAACTGGGTCTCGAGCGTGCAGTAACGCGCACCTGGCCCAGCCCGTTCGACTTCGAGCATCAGGCGCTGCTCTACGTGCCGCGCGACCTGCCCGCCGACCCGAACGATCCGGCGTTTACCGAGGCAGTGGTGAACGCTGCCCTGCCGGTGCTGCAGGCGAGCCGGGGTCGCGCCTTCCTTCTGTTCACGACGCTGCGGGCGCTGCGCCGCGCGCACGAGCTGCTGCGCGAGCGCCTCGACTTCGAGTATCCGCTCCTGGTGCAGGGCACCGGCTCGCGCAGCGAACTGCTGGCGCGCTTCCGCGAACTGGGTAATGCGGTTTTGCTGGGCAGCGCCTCGTTCTGGGAGGGCGTGGACGTGCGAGGCGAGGCACTGTCGCTGGTGGGGATCGACAAGCTGCCGTTCGCGCCGCCGGACGACCCGGTGCTCGCCGCGCGCATCGAAGCGCTGCGCGCGAAGAACGGCAACCCTTTCACCGAGTTCCAGCTGCCGCAGGCGATCCTGCAGCTCAAGCAGGGCGCGGGCCGCCTGATCCGCGATGATGCCGACCGAGGCGTGCTGATGCTGTGCGACCCGCGCCTGTATTCGCGGCCCTACGGGCGCCTGGTGCGCGCGAGCCTGCCGCCGATGAAACAGACGCGCGAACTCACCGAGGTGCGCGAGTTCTTCGCTAGAATCGGCGCATGAAGATACTCATCACGGGTGGCGGCGGGTTCCTCGGTTTCAAGTTGGCGCAAGCGCTCCTCGCGCGCGGCACGCTCGGCGGCAAGCCGATCACCTCGATGACGCTGCTCGACGGCGCGTTTCCGCCGGCCGCAGCGCAGCAGCCCCGCATCAATGCCGTGGGCGGTGACGTCTCGGATCCGAAGGTGATCGCCGCCGTCTGCCCGCCCGACACGGATGCCGTGTTTCATCTCGCGGCGGTGGTGAGCGGCGCGGCGGAAGCCGATTTCGACCTCGGCATGCGCGTCAACCTGAAGGGGATGGAACTGCTCCTCGAGCAGATGCGCAAGTGCGCAAAAGCGCCGCGGCTGGTCTACACCAGCTCCGTGGCGGCCTTCGGCGGCGAGCTGCCGCCGGTGCTCGACGATGCCACCATCGCCAACCCGCAGACCTCCTACGGCGCGCAGAAGGTGATCGGCGAATACCTGGTGAGCGACTACTCGCGCAAGGGCTACATTGACGGGCGGTCACTGCGCCTGCCGACCATCGTGGTGCGTGCCGGCAAGCCGAACGCCGCGGCGTCCTCGTTCGCCAGCGGCATCATCCGCGAGCCGCTGAATGGCGTGACTTCACAATGCCCGGTGGCGCCCGATACCGGCGTGTGGCTGCTCTCGCCTCGGCGCGTGGTCCAGGCCTTCATCCACGCCTGGGAACTCCCGCGCGAGGCCTGGGGTACGCAACGCTGGCTGAACCTGCCGGGCATCACCGCGAGTGTCGCCCAGATGGTCGAGGCGCTCAAGAAAGTGGCTGGTGCCAAGGTGGCCGGGCGTGTCGCATACCAGCCCGACGCGCGCATCCAGGCGATCGTGAAAACCTGGCCGGTGAACTTTCGTACGCCTCGCGCGCTGGCGATGGGCTTCAAGCCCGACCAGGACGTCGAGACGCTGATCCGCGACTACATCGCGGACGAAGGCATCGAGGCGAACTGAGTTACCAATCAGGGTCCCACAGCTTCCACCAGGATACGTCGCGCTGGATCGGGCCCTTGTAGTAGCGGCTTTGCGGGAAGTTCTTGCGCATCACGCGGTCGGCGTCATCGCGCAGGTCGGCGAGCTGCAGCCGGTCGTAGGCGTGAATCATGATGAACAGCGCCTCCTCCGCGGCCGGCGTGTTCGGAAAGGTCACCATGGCGTGCTGCGCGCGGTTGGCCGCCGCCACGTAGGCGCCGCGCCGCATGTAGTAGCGCGCAACGTGCACGTCGTGCTGGGCGAGCGAGTTGACCAGGTAGCGCATGCGCGCTGCTGAGTCCGCCGCGTACTTGGACTCGGGGAAACGCGTCACCACCTCCTTGAACGCGCCGTAGGCCTCGAGCGCGGCCTTGGGGTCGCGCTCGGACATGTCGGTGTCGGCGAAGCTCGCCACCAGGCCTTCGCGCTCGGTGAAATTGACCAGCCCCTTGAGGTAGTAAGCGTAGTCGGCATTGGCGTGATTCGGGTAGAGCTTGATGAAGCGGTCGGTCGCCGCGATCGAAGCGGCGCGCTCGCCCGCCTTCCATTGCGCGTAGGCGATCTCGAGCTGCGCCTGCTGCGCGTAGCGGCCGTAGGGAAAACGCGCCTCGAGTTTCTCCAGGTACTTCACCGCCTTGGCCCAGTCCTTGGAGTTCTGCGCATCGCGCGCCTCGCCATACAGGCGTTGCGCCGACCAACCCGCGGTCTCGTCGGCCTGATCGGCCGTCCCGGCGCAGGCCACCAGCAGCGCGCACGCGGCGACGGCGGCGAGCAGAGTCAGTACACTTGGACGCATGGGCCGCGATTATAGCGACGGCGATGGCGCAAACGCCGATTGGGATGCAAGCTTCATCGCGCCGATGAAAGCGCAGGTGCCGCGCGAGTTCGGCGGCCTGCGCCTGGACCAGGCGCTGGCGCGCATGTTCCCGCAGTATTCGCGCAACCGCCTGCAGGTCTGGCTCGCCGCGGGCCACATCCGCCTCGACGGCGCGCGCGGCGAAGCCAGGCAGGCGGTGCGCGGCGGCGAGTGCGTAGACCTCGCGCCGCCCGCGGCGCCGGAGGCAGCGCCGCGCGCGCAACGCATGCCGCTCGCCATCGTGCACGAGGATGCCGACCTGATCGTCATCGACAAGCCGGCCGGGCTGGTGGTGCATCCTGGGGCGGGCGTGCCGGATCGCACGCTGATGAACGGGCTGCTGGCGCATTCGCCGGCGCTGGCGGGCGTGCCGCGCGCGGGCATCGTGCACCGCCTGGACAAGGACACCAGCGGGCTGCTGGTGGTGGCAAAGAACGTCGAGGCGCAGGCGAGCCTGGTGCGCCAACTGGAGAGCCGCAGCATGCGCCGCGTGTATCTCGCCGTGGTGCAGGGCGACCCGCCCACCAGCGGACTGATCGACGCGCCGGTGGGCCGCGATACGCGCGCGCGCACGCGAATGGCCGTCACGCGGCGCGGCAAGGACGCGCTGACCCGCTACCGCGTGCTCGAGCGCTACGGCCACGCGGCCCTGGTCGAGTGCCGGCTGGAGAGCGGGCGCACGCACCAGATCCGCGTGCATTTCCAGCACATCCGTCACCCGATCGTCGGCGACGGCGTTTACCGGCGCGGCACGCGCCACGGCCTCGAGTTTGGACGCCAGGCGTTGCACGCTGCAGAGTTGTCCCTCGTGCATCCGCGCACCGGCAAGACCGTAACCTGGCACGCCGAGCCGCCGGCCGATTTCCAGCGCCTGCTGAAAGGCCTGCGCCGGTGATCGTGCCTGACTGGCCGGCGCCGGCGCACGTGCGCGCGCTGGTGACGACGCGCGGGGAGGGCAACCCGCCTTTGCCGGCGGTGCCGGCTTGGCTCCGGCAGGTGCATGGCACCGCGGTCATTGACGCGGCCCTCGCTGCGAAAGAGCCGGAGGCGGACGCCTCCGTCGCAAGACAACCGAATACGGTGTGCGCGGTCAAGGCGGCGGACTGCCTGCCCGTACTGCTCGTCGATGACGCGGGCAGCGTGGTCGGCGCCGTGCATGCCGGTTGGCGCGGCCTTGCTGCCGGAGTGATCGAGGCGACGGTGGAGGAGATGCGGGTTGTGCCGCAGTCGCTCATCGCCTGGCTGGGTCCGGCCATTGGGCCGAGGGTGTACGAAGTGGGCGAGGAAGTGCGCGCCGCATTTCTCGCGCGCGACGCGCAGGCCGCCGCGGCTTTCGCCCCGAACCGGCCCGGGCACTGGCTGCTCGACCTGTACGCCGTGGCGCGGCAGCGGCTCGGCGCGCGCGGCGTGACGCGCGTCTACGGCGGCGAGTTCTGCACCTACTCGGAGCCGGAACGCTTTCCGTCTTACCGTCGCGACGGCACGCGCGAGCGCATCGCAGCCTACGTCTGGTTAGAATCGCGCTCCCCATGACGGCCCTCGCCTCGCTCCCATGACCCTGACCTGGATCGTACTGGCGAGCATCGCGGGCGGGGCACTGTCCATCTGCGCGGCCGCTTTCGCGCTGGTGCTGCGCGCCTCCTGGGTGCCGATGCTGGTGTCCTTCGCCATCGGAACGCTGCTCGGCGCGGCTTTCCTCGAGGTGATTCCGCACGCCTTCGAGGAGGGCGAACCGCACCAGGCGGCAAGCGCGATCCTCGGCGGCATCCTCGGCTTCTTCCTGCTGGAGAAGCTGCTGCTGTGGCGCCACTCGCACGAGAACGAATCTGGCGCCGAACCCAGCCACCACCACGAACACGCGCGCGCCGGCCTGTTGATCGTGGTCGGCGACACCGTGCACAACTTCGTCGATGGCGTGCTGATCGCCGCCGCATTCCTGCAGAGCCCGGAGCTCGGCCTGATCACGGCGATCGCCATCGTGGCGCACGAGATCCCACAGGAGGTGGGCGACTTCCTGGTGCTGCTGCATTCGGGCTATTCGAAGGCCAAGGCTTTCGCCATGAATCTGCTGTCATCGGCCGGCACGCTGGGTGGTGGCGTGCTGGGCTACTTCACGCTGTCCGGATTCGAGAACTGGGAACCGACGCTGCTCGGCATCGTCGCCGCAAGCATGATTTACGTTGCGGTGGCCGACCTGATTCCGGGCCTGCACAAGCGGCCGGAACTGCGCGCGACCGCGGCGCAGGCAGTACTGATCGCGGCCGGCGTCGCGGTAATCGCCCTGGTCAGGGTACTGGTCAGCAACGGCCAATAAACGGCCTCCGGCAGGTGTTTGACCCGCTTGTTTGTGCGGTGCAAAATACCCGCCCTTGAATTCCCCACAGTCCCCCGAAGGTTTCCTCGCGTCCATCGCGCAGGCCGGCAACGACATGGCGAAGAACTGGCTGCGCATGGCGGCCAGCGCGCCGGGCCAGCCGCCGCCGGCGGACTACCTCGCGCAACTGAACCGCGACCCCGCGCGCGTCGGCGCGCTGCAGGCCAGCTACCTGGAGAAGCAGCTCAAGCTGTGGCATGCGCTCGCCGCCGGCAAGGCCGCCGAGCCGGCGGTGCGCCCGGAGGCCGGCGACCGTCGCTTTGCGGCGAAGGAATGGCGCGACAACCCGTACTACAACTACCTGAAGCAGTCCTACCTGCTGGCCGGTGAACTGCTCGCGCAACTGGTGGACAGTGCCGAACTCGAAGGGCAGGCCAAGGAGCGGCTCCGTTTCACCGTGACGCAGTGGGTGGACGCGATGAGCCCGGCGAATTTCGCGGCCACCAACCCGGAAGTCCTGCGCCTCGTGCAGGAGAGCCGCGGGGAGAGCCTCTCGCGCGGCCTCGCCAACCTGCTCGCAGACGCTGGCAAGGGCCACATCAGCCAGACGGACGAGAGCGCCTTCGAGGTCGGCCGAAACCTTGCCGTGACACCGGGCCAGGTGGTGCACGAGAACGCGCTGATGCAGCTCATCCAGTACGCCCCGGCGACCAGCGAGGTGTCGAAGCGTCCGCTGGTGATGGTGCCGCCCTGCATCAACAAGTTCTACATCCTCGACCTGCAGCCGGAGAATTCCTTCGTGCGCTACGCAGTGGAGCAGGGGCACACGGTGTTCATGGTGTCCTGGCGCAATGTCGGGCCGGAACAGGGTGGCTACGGCTGGGACGACTATCTCGAGCTGGGCGTGCTGCAGGCACTGCGCACCGCGCGCGACATCGCCCGAGTCGACCGCGTCAATGCGCTGGGTTTTTGCGTCGGCGGCACGCTGGTGGGCGCGGCGCTCGCGGTGCTGGCGGCCAAAGGCGAGCATCTGGTGGAGAGCGCCACCTACCTCACCACCATGCTCGATTTTTCCGAGACCGGGCAGATCGGCCTGTTCGTGGACGAGGCGAGCGTGGCGCAGCGCGAAGCGACGCTGGGCCGCGGCGGGATCCTGCCGGGCGCGGAATTGGCGACCGTGTTTTCCAGCCTGCGCGCCAATGACCTGATCTGGCCCTATGTGGTGAACAACTACCTGATGGGCGGCAAGCCTGCGGCTTTCGACCTGCTGTACTGGAATGCGGACAGCACCAACCTGCCGGGCCCGATGTACTGCTGGTACCTGCGCCACACCTACCTCGAGAACAAGCTGCGCGTGCCGGGCGCGCTCACCAACCTCGGCGTGCCGGTGGACCTGGGCAAGGTGGACCGGCCCAGTTTCATCGTCGCCACGCGCGAGGATCACATCGTGCCTTGGCGCTCGGCCTACCGCTCGCTCGCGCTGCTCGGTGGCGAAAAGACTTTCGTGCTCGGCGCAAGCGGCCACGTCGCCGGCGTGATCAATCCGGCGTCGAAGAACCGCCGCAGCTATTGGGCGGGAGAACCGTATCCGCAGGATCCGGAAGCCTGGCTGAAGGGCGCAGCCGAGCAGCCGGGGAGCTGGTGGACGCAATGGGCCGGCTGGCTCGGGCAGTTCGGTGGCGGCAAGCGCAAGGCGCCGAAAAAACCGGGCAGTGCCCGCTACCGGGCCATCGAGCCGGCGCCCGGCCGCTACGTCAAACAGAAAGCAAGCTAAGCAAACCAGGAGAACCGCATGGAAGAAATCGTCATCGTAGGGGCGGCGCGCAGCGCCATCGGCAAATTCGGCGGCACGCTGGCGAGGACGCCGGCGTCCGATCTCGGAGCGCACATCATCCGCAAGCTGCTCGAACGCTCCGGCGTGCGGCCGGAGCAGGTGTCCGAGGTGATCCTCGGCCAGGTGCTCGCCGCGGGCGTCGGCCAGAACCCGGCGCGCCAGGCGGCGATCAAGGCGGGGCTGCCCGACATGATCCCGGCCATGACCATCAACAAGGTGTGCGGCTCGGGCTTGAAGGCGGTGATGCTGGCGGCGCAGTCGATCGCCAACGGCGACTCGGACGTGGTGATCGCCGGCGGCCAGGAGAACATGAGCGCTGCCCCGCATGTGCTGAATGGCTCGCGCGACGGCTTCCGCATGGGCGACGCGAAGATGATCGACTCGATGGTCGTGGACGGCCTGTGGGACGCGTTCAACCAGGTCCACATGGGCGTCACCGCGGAGAACGTGGCCAAGGAATACGCGGTCACTCGCCAGGAGCAGGACGAGTTCGCCGTGAAAAGCCAGAACAAGGCCGAAGCAGCGCAGAAGTCCGGGCGCTTCAAGGACGAGATCATCCCCTTCGAAATTCCCTCGAAGAAGGGCCCGACGCTGTTCGCCGACGACGAGTACCCGCGCCACGGCGCGACCATCGAGGCGATGCAGGGCTTGAAGCCCGCCTTCGACAAGAACGGCACGGTGACCGCGGCCAATGCCTCGGGAATCAACGACGGCGCGGCCGCGGTGATCGTCACCAGCGCGAGGAAGGCGAAGGAGCTGGGACTGAAGCCGATCGCGCGCATCAAGGCTTTCGCCTCGGCGGGAGTGGATCCGAAGTACATGGGCATGGGCCCGGTGCCGGCGTCCAAGCGCTGCCTCGCGCGCGCCGGCTGGACGCCGCAGGACCTGGAGCTGATGGAGATCAACGAGGCCTTCGCGTCGCAGGCCATCGCGGTCAACCGCCAGATGGGCTGGGACACGTCGCGCGTAAACGTGAATGGCGGCGCCATCGCGCTGGGCCATCCGATCGGCGCCTCGGGCTGCCGCATCCTGGTGACTCTGCTGCACGAGATGCACAAGCGCGACGCGAAGAAAGGCCTGGCGTCGCTGTGCATCGGTGGCGGCATGGGCGTGGCCATGGCGGTGGAGCGATGAGCGCGGTGCTGCAGCGTCCGCGCAGCGCGGGCACGGCGGCGCAGCCGGCGACGGCGCGCGTGGCTTTCGTCTCCGGCGGCATGGGCGGCATCGGCAGCGCGATCTGCCGGCGCTTCGCCACCGCCGGGCACACGGTAGTGGCTGGCTGCCTACCGGAGTACGACCGGAAAGCCGATTGGCTGGATGCCATGCGGCGCGAAGGATTCCGCGTGCACGCCGCTGAGGGCGACGTGTCGAAGTTCGACAGTTGTGCCGAGATGTTCTCCCACGTGCGCGCGGTGGTCGGGCCGGTGGAGATACTGGTCAACAACGCCGGCATCACGCGCGACGCCGTGTTCAAGCGCATGACCGAGCAGGACTGGACGTCGGTGATCAACACCAACCTGAACAGCGTATTCAACGTCACGCGCCAGGTGATCGACGGCATGAGCGAGCGCGGCTGGGGGCGCATCGTCAACATTTCCTCGGTGAACGCGATCAAGGGCCAGTTTGGCCAGACCAACTACTCGGCAGCCAAGGCGGGCATGGCGGGTTTCTCCAAGGCGCTGGCGCAGGAGGTGGTGAGGAAAGGCGTCACCGTGAACACGGTGTCGCCGGGTTACGTGGAGACGGACCTGGTGATGGCGATCCGGCCGGAGGTGCGCGAGCAGATCGTGGCGTCGATCCCGATGGGCCGGCTGGCCAGGCCCGAGGAGATCGCCGCCGTGGTGGCGTTCCTTGCTTCGGAGGAGGCGGGTTACATCACCGGCGCCAACATCTCGGTGAACGGCGGCATGCATATGATGTAGTAGACTGGTTTTGGGAGAGGAAAAGCAATGGCGCAGCAGCGGATCGCCGTCGTCACCGGCGGCATGGGCGGTTTGGGCGAATCGATTTCCACCAAGATGGCGGACGCCGGCTACAAGGTGGTGGTGACCTACTCGCCCTCGAACACCAAGCACAAGAGCTGGCTCGACGAGATGAAGTCGCAGGGCTACGCCTTTGGCGCCTACCCCGTGGACGTCGCCAGTTACGACGACTGCGCGGCGAAGACGGCGCAGGTCACGCGCGACATCGGCCCGATCGACATTCTGGTGAACAACGCCGGCATCACGCGCGACATGACGTTCAAGAAGATGACCAAGGCGGACTGGGACGCGGTGATGCACACCAACCTGGATTCCTGCTTCAACATGACCAAGCAGGTGATGGACGGCATGGTGGAGCGCGGCTGGGGGCGGGTGATCAATGTATCCTCGGTGAACGGCCAGAAAGGTGCCTTCGGGCAGACCAACTATTCGGCGGCCAAGGCCGGCATCCACGGCTTCACCAAGGCGCTGGCGCTGGAGGTGGCGAAGAAGAACGTCACCATCAACACCATCTCGCCGGGCTACATCGGCACCCAGATGGTGACCGCGATCCCGAAGGAAATCCTCGATTCCAAGATCCTGCCGCAGATTCCCGTCGGCCGGCTCGGCAAGCCCGACGAAGTCGCCGGGCTGATCATCTACCTTTGTTCCGAAGAGGCCGCGTTCGTGACCGGGGCAAACGTCTCGATCAACGGCGGCCAACACATGTACTAAGGAGTAGACTCATGGCCGCCAATCCGGAAGCCAAGATGCAAAACCCGCTGCGCCTGATCAAGAAGTACCCCAACCGCCGTCTGTACGACACCAAGACCTCGAGCTACATCACACTCGCGGACGTGAAGCAGATGGTGCTCAAGCAGGAGGAGTTCCAGGTGCTGGAGGCGAAGAGCGGCGAAGACCTGACGCGCCAGATCCTGCTGCAGATCATATTGGAGGAGGAGTCGAGCAGCGTGCCGATGTTCTCCTCCGACCTGCTGTCGCAGATGATCCGCTCCTACGGCGGCGCCATGCAGGGCTTCATGGGCTCCTACCTGGAGAAGAACGTCGGCGCCTTCCAGCAGATGCAAAAGGCGCTGCAGGAGCAGTCCAATCGCATTTACGGCGACAACTCGCGCACCTCGAACGAGCTATGGACGCAGTTCATGAACCTGCAGGGCCCGGCGATGCAGGGACTGACGCAGGCCTACATGGAGCAGAGCCAGAAGATGTTCGCGCAGTTCCAGGACCAGTTGCAGAACCAGGCGCGCAACATGTTCACCGGCTTTTCCTTCCCCGGCTTCCCGCAGACGCAGCAGCCCAAGAGCGACGCCGAAAAGTAGTGGCGGGTCCCACGGCACCGCGTGCCGTCCCAAAGATTGGTTTCGTCTCCCTGGGCTGCCCCAAGGCCCTGGTCGATTCCGAACGCATCCTCACCCAGCTGCGCGCCGAGGGCTACGCCACGGCGAAGGACTACGGCGGCGCCGACCTGGTCATCGTCAACACCTGCGGCTTCATCGACTCCGCTGTGGCGGAATCGCTCGATGCGATCGGCGAGGCGCTGAGCGAGAACGGCAAGGTGATCGTCACCGGCTGCCTTGGCGCCAAGGAAGGCGTGGTGCAAGCGGCGCACCCGAGCGTGCTGGCGGTGACCGGCCCGCACGACACCGAAGGCGTGATGCGCGCAGTGCATGCGCACCTGCCGCAGCCTCACGACCCGTTCACCGATCTCGTGCCGCCGCAGGGAATCAAACTCACGCCGCAGCACTACGCGTATCTGAAGGTTTCCGAGGGCTGCAATCACCGCTGCAGCTTCTGCATCATCCCCTCGATGCGCGGCGACCTGGTGTCGCGGCCTATCGGCGAAGTGATGCAGGAAGCCGAGAACCTGGTGAAGGCAGGCGTGCGGGAGTTGCTGGTCATCTCACAGGACACCAGTGCCTACGGCGTGGACCTGAAGTACCGCACCGGGTTCTGGAACGGTCGCCCCGTGAAGACGCGCATGAAGGAATTGTGTGAGGCGCTCGGATCTCTGGGTGTCTGGGTCCGCCTGCACTACGTCTATCCGTACCCGAGCGTGGACGAGGTCATTCCGCTGATGGCGGAGGGGAAGATCCTTCCCTACCTGGATGTGCCCTTCCAGCATGCCAGCCCGCGGATCCTCAAGCTGATGAAGCGCCCGGCAAGCGCGGAGAAGGTGCTCGCGCGGCTCGCGGCGTGGCGCGCGATCTGCCCGGAGATCACGGTGCGCAGCACGTTCATCGCCGGCTTTCCCGGCGAGACGGAAGGCGAGTTCGCGCAGCTGCTCGAGTTTCTCGAGCAAGCGCAGCTCGACCGCGTCGGCTGCTTCGCCTACTCGCCGGTGGCGGGCGCGGCGGCGAACGCGCTGCCCGATCACGTGCCGGAAGCGGTGAAGAATGAGCGCCGCGCGCGCTTCATGCAGGTGCAGCAGAAGATCAGCGCGCGCAAGCTGAAAGCCAAGGTTGGCAAGACGGTGCGGGTGCTGGTCGACGCGCCGGGCATCGGGCGCTCCGGCGCCGACGCGCCGGAGATCGACGGCACGGTGCGCTTCAAGGGCGGCAGGGCGGGAGAATTCGCGCAAATCCTGATCGAGCGCGCGGGCGCACACGACCTCCATGGAAAAAAAATAGGGTCAGACCCCATTTAAAAAAATGGGGTCTGACCCTATTATTTCGCTGCCGGTGACGCTGGCGGTGCTCGGCGCCGCTTTGCTGCACGCTGGCTGGAACGCGCTGCTCAAGTCGGGCGCGGACAAGCAACTCGACGCGATCGGGCTTGCGGCGGGCAGCGGCGCGCTGGCGCTGGCGGCGGCGCCGTTCCTACCCGCGCCGGCGCCGGCCTCGTATCCCTGGATTGCGGCGTCCGCTGTGATTCACATCGCCTACTTCTGGCTGCTGGCCGGCGCCTATCGCTGGGGCGACCTGTCCTTCACCTATCCGATCATGCGCGGCGGCGGGCCGCTGATCGTCACCATGGCGGGCGGGGCGGCGTTCGGCGAGTCGCTCGGTGGCGGGCAGCTGCTCGGGGTACTGCTGATCAGCGTGGGGATCCTCGCTTTCGCTACGCATCCCTCATCCGATGCGAAGGCGCTGCGCAAGTCGCTCGTCTTTGCGCTCGCCAACGCTGCCGTGATCGCCGCCTACACGCTGATCGATGCCAAGGGCGCGCGGCTCTCGGGCGCACCCGTGAGCTACGCGCTGTGGTTCTTCGTCGCCAATGGCCTGGTGATTTTCGCGGTCGGCTGCCTGCAGCGCGGCGCCGCCGTGCCGCGACACCTGCTGCGCCACTGGCGCGCGCCGGTCTTCGGCGGCGCCTGCGCGGTCGGCGCGTATGCCGTGGCGCTCTGGGCGATGACCACGGCGCCGGTTGCGCTGGTGGCGGCGTTGCGCGAAACCTCGGTGGTATTCGCCGCCGTGCTCGGGGCGCTGTTCCTCAAGGAGCGCTTCACCGCTCAGCGCCTTGCGGCGACGCTAGCGGTGCTGGCGGGGCTGGTCGTGCTGCGGTTGTAAAAACAGGGGTCTGACCCCGAAAAGGGGTCAGACCCCTTACTCCGGCCGCATGTGCGGGAACAGGATCACGTCGCGGATCGAGGCGCTGTCGGTGAGCAGCATCACCAGCCGGTCCACGCCCAGGCCCGCACCCGCGGTGGGCGGCAGGCCGTACTCCAGGGCGCGGATGTAATCGGCGTCGTAGTGCATCGCTTCCGCGTCGCCCGAGTCCTTCTTCGCCGCCTGCTCGCGGAAGCGCTGCGCCTGGTCTTCCGGGTCGTTGAGTTCGGAGAAGCCGTTGGCGATCTCTTTCGCGTCGATGAACAGCTCGAACCGGTCGACGATATCGGCGTCCTTGTCGTTGCGGCGCGCCAGCGGCGAGACTTCGGCCGGGTAGTCGGTGACGAAAGTCGGCTCGACGAGGTGCTTCTCGGCCACTGCCTCGAACAGCATCAGCTGCAGCGCACCCCAGCCGTGGTCCGCCTTGTGCTGCACGCCGAGCTCTGACAACTTCTTTGACAGGAATCTGCGCTCGCGCAAGTCCCCCTCGATGCCCTGCGCGCGGATCGCCTCTGCGATCGTCAGTCGCGCGAAGGGCTTGGCGAAATCGAGGGCTCTGCCCTGGTAGGTCACCTCGAGCTGGCCGCAGGCGGCCTGCGCGGCGTTGCGCACCAGCCGCTCGGTGAGCCCGATCATGTACTCGTAGTCTTGGTACGCGCAGTACCACTCGAGCATGGTGAACTCGGGGTTGTGGCGCGTGGAGATGCCCTCGTTCCTGAAGTTGCGATTGACTTCGAACACGCGCTCCAGCCCCCCCACCACCAGGCGCTTGAGATAGAGCTCCGGCGCGACGCGCAGGAAGAGGTCCATGTCGAGTGCGTTGTGGTGCGTCCTGAACGGCCGCGCCACCGCGCCGCCCGGGATCGGCTGCATCATCGGCGTCTCGACCTCGAGATAGCCGTCGGCGGCGAGCGTCTCGCGCAAGGACTGCACGATCCTCGAACGCGCGGCGAACACGCTGCGCGCCTCGGGATTGACGATCAGGTCGACGTAGCGCTGGCGATAGCGCATCTCCTGGTCGCTCAGGCCGTGGAATTTCTCCGGCAGCGGGCGCAGCGCCTTGACCAGCAGCCTGAGCGTCTTCGCGTTGACGGTCAGTTCGCCCTTGTTGGTCTTGAACAGCAAGCCTTCCACGCCGACGATGTCGCCCAGGTCCCAGTGCTTGAAGGC
>CAZVZV010000132.1:0-49983 GCA_964631735.1 uncultured Enterobacteriaceae bacterium | reverse complement strand
CAGCATGAACGCGAGCACGGCGAAGATGATGTTGTTCTCCACCACATTGCCGCCAAGTTTTACAGGCAAAACCGCTCGCGGATGCACGATGCGCACCATCTCGCGCCAGGCTTGCTTCGCCAATAGGAGCGCACGGATCATCTTGATCCCCGCCCCGGTGGATCCCGAGCAGGTGGCGATGCTGCACAGAATTAGCATCAGCATCGGAGCGAACGTCGGCCAGAGGTTGAAATCCACACTGCTATGACCGGTCGTCGTCGCGATCGACACGACATTGAATGCAGCGTGCCGCAATGCCAGCAGGAACTCCGGGTACACCCCTTTGATCCAGAGAAAGAAGGCGATGCCGACGACGCTTGCCGCCATCAGACCGAGGTAAGCGCGCGCCTCCGGATCCAAACGATAGGGCGAGAGCGAGCGTCGCCTGAGCGCAAGGAAATGGGTCGCGAAATTCATTCCCGCCAACAGCATGAAGAAGATCGTCACAGCCTCGATGCGCGGGGAGTTCCAGTAGCCGAAGCTCGCATCATGCGAGGAGAGCCCGCCCAGCGACATCGTGGTGAACGCGTGCATGGTGGCGTCGAGCCAGCTCATGCCGGCCAGCTTCATGGCGAAAATGCAGGCCAGAGTGATGCCGGCGTACACCGTCCACAAGCCCTTGGCGGTCTCCGTAATGCGTGGCGTGAGCTTGTTATCCTTCATCGGCCCGGGCGTCTCCGCCTTGAACAACTGGCTTCCGCCGACACCAAGCATGGGGAGAATCGCCACGGCAAGAACGATGATTCCCATGCCACCCATCCACTGCAGCTGGCAGCGCCAGAAGTTGATGGATGGCGGCATCCGGTCCAGCCCCACCAGCACCGTCGCGCCAGTCGTCGTCAGGCCGGAAACAGACTCGAAGTACGCGTCCGTAAACGAAAGCCCCTGCAGTTGGAACATCAGAGGAATCGCCGCGAAGGCGGGAAGCGTGGTCCATCCGAGCGCGACGAGAAGGAATCCATCACGTACCTGCAGTTCACGGCGTTGTCCCTTCGTGATCAGACGCAGCGCCATGCCCACGCCGGCGGTGACGAGTATCGCCTGGGCAAAGGCGAGCAGAGCACCATCCTGCTGCACGGCGGAAACCGCAAGCGGCGACGCCATCGAGAGTGCGAAAACCATGATCAGCACGCTCAGCACATTGACGACGGCGAGGGGCTGGACCACCGTGTACCAGGCCTCTGCTTGCCTACAGGAAGTGCGCGCCGACCTGGAACAGCTTCTCGACCCGCGGCAAGGTCTTCTTGTCGGTAACGAACACGATGACGTGGTCCTCGGCTTCGATGCGGGTGTCATGGTGTGCCATCAGCACGTCGCTGCCGCGCACCACGGCGCCGATGGTGGCACCGGCGGGTAGCTCGATCTCCTCCACGCGACGGCCGGTGAGGCGGCAGGACTCGCGGTCGCCGTGCACCACGGCTTCCAGCGCCTCGGCGGCGCCGCGCCGCAGGCTGTGCACCGCCACCACGTCGCCGCGGCGCACGTGGGCCAGCAGCTTGCCGATGGTGGCCTGCGCCGGCGAGATGGCGATGTCGATCTGGCCGCTCTGCAGCAGGTCGACGTAGCTGCGCCGGTTGATCAACGCCACCACGCGCCGCGCGCCCATCTTCTTCGCCAGCAGGCTGCTCATGATGTTGTTCTCGTCGTCGTTGGTGACCGCGACGAAGAGATCCATCTCGGCGATGTTCTCCTGCGCCAGCAGTTCCTCGTCGGTGGCGTCGCCGTTCAGCACCAGGGCGCGGTCCAGCCTCGCCGCGAGAACATCGCAGCGGCGCTTGTTGTGCTCGATCATGCGCACCGAGTAGTTGGCTTCCAACGCGCGCGCCAGGCGCAGCCCGATGTTGCCACCACCGGCGATCATCACGCGCTTCACCGGCTGGTCCATGCGCCGCAACTCCTTCATCACCTGCCGGATGTTGTCGGCGGCCGCCAGGCAGAACACTTCGTCGCCGTCCTCGATCACCGTATCGCCGTCTGGCAGCACCGCGGCGTCGCGCCGGAAGATGGCCACGATGCGCGTGTCGATGTTCGGCATATGGCTGCGAATCTCCTTCACCGGGCGGCCTACCATCGGCCCGCCCTGATAGGCGCGCACCGCCACCAGGCTTACCTGGCCGCCGGCGAAATCGAGCACCTGCAGCGCCTCCGGGAACTCGACCAGCTTGACGATGTATTCGGTCAGCACTTGCTCGGGGCAGATCGACAGGTCGACGTCGAAACCATCCGGGCCGAGGACCTTGGGATCATCGAGGAAATCAGTGGCGCGGATGCGCGCAATGCGCCGCGGCACGTTGAACATGCGTGCCGCAAGCTTGCAGGCGACGAGGTTGGTCTCATCGGACTGCGTCACCGCGATGAGCAGGTCGGCGTCGTCGATGCCAGCCTCCATCAGCACCGACGGATGCGAGGCGCTTCCGGCCACGGTACGCAGGTCCAGCCGGTCCTGCAGCGCGCGCAACCGCGTCGGCTCGACATCGACCACCGTGATGTCGTTTTGCTCCGACACCAGGCTCTCCGCCACCGAGGCGCCGACCTGGCCCGCGCCGAGAATGATGATCTTCATTGGATTATCAACTTTCCTCGCGCTTGCCCACTGGCAGGCCGAGCGCCTTCAGCTTTCGGTACAGGTGCGTGCGCTCGAGCCCGGATTTCTCCGCCACCCGCGACATGCTGCCGCGCTCCTGCACCAGCAGATTTTCGAAGTACACGCGTTCGAAAGCCTCGCGCGCCGCGCGATAAGGTCGGTCGAGGCCGAGTTCCGGTGCGCTTGCCTGCGCGCCCTGCGCAGCGAGCACGCGCTCGACGTCCTCGACGCGCACCTCCTCTTCCAGGGACGTAATGGCAAGGTTTTTCACCGCATGCTCCAGCTCAGCGAGGTTGCCGGGCCAGCGATGGTGGCGCAGCGAATTCAGTGCGGCCACGGAGAACCGGCGCGGCGCGCAAGCGCGGGACTCTACCAGCTGCGCCAGCATCAGCGCGGCCAGCTCGGGCACGTCTTCGGCGAACTCGCGCAGCGTTGGCAGCCGCAAGGTCAGCTCGCCCAGGCGGGCCACCACGCCGGGGTCGTAGCCCTGCCGCTCCACCAGCAGGCGCGGATCCACGGGCGAAAACGAGACGATGCGCGCCTTGTGCCTGTCCGCACGCGCCAACAGGAACTCCAGGTTCCTCTGCTCGTTGCGCGTCAGGCGCGACAGGTCGGGTAGAAACAGGATGCCGCCCGCGACGCGCTCCAGCAGCTCGGTGGAGGCCTCCGCCAGCAGTTCGCTGCCCGCAAAGAACGGCGCCCCCGGCGCGGCAAGCACCCGGGCAAACATCTCGGGCAGCATGCCGTGCTCGCCGCGCAGCATCAGCGGGGCGCTGCTCTGCGCGAGCTGTGCCAGGCGCTTCTGCACTCCGGCAAGCGCGGCCGAGCGGCCCAGCGCCGACATGGACAGCTGCCGCGGGGTGGCGAGCTCTTGGTTGCGCAGAGCGCGCTTCACCGTGGCGAGCAGCCGCTGCAGCGCGATCGGTTTCTCCAGGTAGTCGAGCGCGCCGATGCGCGTCGCCTCGACTGCGGTCTCGATGGTGCCGTGCCCGGACATCATCACTACCGGCATCGTCAGCTGTCCGTTGCCCGCCCACTCCTTGAGCAAGGTGATGCCGTCGGTGTCGGGCATCCAGATATCGAGCAGCACCAGGTCCGGGCGATTCGCCGCGCGCATGCCGCGCGCGGCGCCGGCGCTCTCGGCGAGCATCACGCCATGGCCTTCATCGGACAGGATCTCCGACAGCAGTTCGCGGATGCCGACTTCATCGTCCACCACCAGGATCTGCGCCATCGGATCAGGCCGCTTCCGCCAGCGGCAGCAGCACGCTGACCGAGGCGCCGCGCTCGGGGCGGTTCTCGATGGCGATCGAGCCGTGGTGCTCGTCGACGATCTTCTTCACGATGGCGAGGCCCAGCCCGGTGCCGCGCGACTTGGTGGTGACGTAGGGCTCGAAGATGCGCGCCATCAGCTCCTCGGGAAAGCCGTCGCCGTTGTCCGTCACCGACAGACGCACCTTGTCGCCGGCCAGCTCGGTACACACTTCGACCGCCGCCAACTGGCGCGGCTCCTTGCGGTTTTCGAGCGCGTCCTGGGCGTTCTGCACCAGGTTGTGGATCACCTGGCGGATCTGCGCCGAGTCGGCCCATACCGGCGGCAGCGCCGACGCCAGGCGCTTGGAGATCGGCACGCGCGAAGTTTCGTACAGTGCCAACACGTCCGCCACCAGCGCGTTAAGGTCGAAACCCGCTGGCACCGGCGCGGGCAAACGCGCGTAGTCGCCAAAATCATCCACCATGGATTTCAGCGCCGTCACCTGGTTGACGATGGTCTGGGTGTTCCGGCGCAGGATCTCCGCCTCTTCGTGCGGGAGCTTGCCTTCGAGCTTCATTTCAAGCCGCTCCGCCGAAAGCTGGATCGGCGTGAGCGGATTCTTGATCTCGTGCGCGAGCCGCCGCGCCACTTCGGCCCAAGCCGTCGCGCGCTGCGCCTGGATCAGCTGCGTGATGTCATCAAACACCAGCACGTAGCCGCCGCCGGTCGCCTCGGGCAACGCCGCGCCGCGTGCCAGCAGAGTCTTGCCGGTGCCCTTGAACGCGATCTCCAGCTGCCAGGTCTTGGCGCCGTGCGACAGGAACTGCTCGCGCACGGGGCCGGCAAAAGTCTCCAGCGCGCCGGTCCATCCCGCGAGCGGCTTGCCCGCGTACACGCCGAGCTCGCCGCCCAGGATCTCGGCTGCGCCGCGGTTGGATATCGACAGCCGCAGCTCGCGGTCGAACACCAGCACTCCTGTCGACAGATTCGCCAGGATGTTCTCCAGAGACGCCTTGGCGGTTTCCAGCGCGATGCGGTTCGATTCGACCACGCGGCGCGCCTCGTCCAGCTGGCGCGTCATGGAGATGAAGGACTCGGTGAGCACGCCCAATTCGTCGCGGCTGGTGACTGGCGGGCGCTGCGAGAAATCGCCGCGCGCCACGGCCTGCATCGCCTGGGCGAGGTTGGCGAGCGGCGCCGACAGGCGGTTGGACAGGATCACCGCGAGCGACACGGCGACGAACAACGCCATCAGCAGCGCCAGCGTCAGGGTGACGATGTAGATGCGGCGCAAGCCCTGCCGCGACAGCGCGAGCTCGCGGTAATCCCGGTAAGCGGCTTCCACCGCCTCGGCACTCTTTGCCAGGCTGGTCGGCACCACCTGGCGCAATTGCAGGAAGCGCGACTGGTCGGCGAGCGTGAGACCCGCGACTGGCAGCACCACGCGCAGGGCCAATGGCCTGCCCTCAGCGGAATCGATCGAGCTGTAGCCACGCGCCGAACGGGCCTGGCGCAGCATCAGCGCAGTGGGCAACTCTGGCAGGAACTTCGACACGTCCTCGCTCGCGCTCGCCAGCAGCTTGCCGCTGGCGCTCACCATCACGGCTTCCTGCACCCCCGCCTGTTCGCGCAGACGGTTGAGAAGCGGGACCTGCTGCGCAGGGGAGCGGTCGGCAAGCTCGACAGCCATGGCGCGCCCCTTGCCTTGCAGCTCGCCCAGCATGCGATCGACGGCGGACTGGCCGAGGGTGATACCGCCTTCCAGCGCTGCATCCACCTTGACGTCGAACCAGGACTCGATGCTTTTGGTCAGGAACTGGACCGAGACGGTGTAAACCAGAGCGCCCGGCACCACCGCCATCAGCGCGAACAGCAGCAGGAAACGCAGCGACAGGCGCGAGCCGAATACACCGCCGCGATAACGGCGCAACAGTGCGGAAAGCTGCACGCCGAGCAGGGCGGCGAGCGCCACGGCAAGCACGGCGTTGAGCCCTAGCAGCAGGGGGTAGTGGCGCAGGAACAGCGTGCTGTCGGCGGAGCTGGCCGTCGCCAGCAGGAACAGCAGCACGCCCGCAAGCGCAGCACCGACGATCAGCAGCGCCTTCATTTCTGCCCTCCGCCCTGCGCTTCACGCGGCTCGGGAGCAGCCCCCGCCGCCGCCGGGGCGGCGGGGGCTGCCGGCGGGGGCGGCGCCGCCGCGCGCGGCGGCACGAAAATGAAACGCTTCCACGACGACTCCAGCCGCAATTCGCGATTGGTCAGCGCCGAGAGCTGCAGCGGCTTGGGCAGCTGCGCGGGGTCCGTGCGCATACGCACTGCCGCCTCGTAGCTCGAGCCATCCAGCGTCACAGAGCGTTCCAGCACCTGCCAGTTGCGCAGTCGGCGCATGACATCGAGGGCGTCATCAAGGGTGGAGAAATTCTGGTGCAGCGGCCCGGTAGACACCCGGTATTGCCGCAGCAGCGCATGGTAGGACAGGCGCAGCTGCGTGCGGCGCGAGACCGCTTTCTCGTCGAACCAGTACCAGCGCGGGCGCGTCAACTCGAATTCGAGCACGAAATACAGCGGCACTCCGTTGGCGACCGCTTCGCTCAGGCGCGCATTGAACTCGAAGGCGAAATCCGCGCTGAGCAGAAGTCCTTCCTCCGAGGCGGCAAGGCGCGCATCGATCACTTCGATGTCGTCGGCGCGCGCGCACAGCGCCGCGGCGCAAATCAGCACCAGGAAGATCTTCGACAGGATGGCGCTGGCTCGCATCGCGCGCCTCCTCAACGGGCCTTCTCTAGCAGCGCAAAGTAGAACCCGTCGTGCTCGGCGCCGGGCAACAGTTGCGCCGGCGCGCCGCCGGGGAGTTCGCACCGCCGTACCTGCGCGGTGCGTGCACAGAATTCGTCCACCACGGCGCAGTTCTCCTCGGGAAACACCGAGCAGGTGACATACAGCAATTTACCACCCGGGGCGAGGACCCGCCAAAGTGCGTCGAGGATCGCCGCCTGTCGGCGCGCAAATGCTGGCACGTCGGACTCGCGCCGCAGCCACTTGATGTCCGGATGGCGCCGCACCACGCCGGAGCCGGTGCAGGGCACGTCGGCGAGCACGCGATCGAACACGCGGCCATCCCACCACGCATCGATCGCCGTGCAGTCTGCCACCCGCACCTGGGCTGCAAGGCCCAGCCGCGCTAACCCTGTTCCGATGCGAGCCGCTCGCTCTGCGTCCTGGTCGAGCGCGACAAGCTCGACGTCCGCCGTCTCGAGAAGGTGCGCGCTCTTGCCGCCGGGGGCTGCGCAGGCGTCGAGCACGCGTTGGCCGTGCGCAAGATCGAGATGCTCCGCAGCGCGCTGCGCGCCCGCGTCCTGCACTGACACCTCACCCCGGTCGAAACCGGGAATACTGGTCACCGGCAGGGGTTTGTGCAGCAGCACCGCGCTTGGACCGACGCGGCGGGCTGCGAGGCCATCGACTTCGAGCCGCGCCAGATAGCCGGCCGTGCTAGCGCGCCTGCTATTGACGCGCAGGCCCATCGGCGGATGCGTATTGCCGGCAGCAGCGATCTCGCGCCAGCCCCCTGGGTAGGCTCGCTCCAGCGCCTCCACCCACCATAGCGGGTGCTGATGCAGCGCTTGCGGATCTGCGGCAATGCGCCGCTCCAGCGCATGGCGCTGGCGCAGGTAGCTGCGCAGCAAGCCGTTGACGTAGCCGCGCGCCGGCCAGAGTTCGAGCAGGGCGCTGGCGCGCACCGCCTGGTCCACCACTGTGTAGTCGCTGTAGCGCCCGATTTCGAGCGCAGCCAACGCGCACCAGAGTAACGCCTCCAGCCGTGGATCGGCCGCGCCCTTGTGCGACAACATCCGCACCAGCGCCTGTACCCTGCCGTAGCGGCGCAGGGTGCTGTAGCAAAGATCCGCCAGAGCGCCACCGGCCGCGCCCTCGGCTCTACGCACCATGGCGTCGGCCAGGCTGCGTCCCGCGACGACTCCGGCGACCACGCGCGCCGCCTCCGCTAATGCCGGCGCCAGGTCGGCGGAGCGTTTCATTCCAGTCGCTCGCCCAGTGCGAGCGGCACCCCACGCAGGAACTCTCCGGCTTGGAGCCGCTTGCCGCCCGCGCGCTGCAGTTCAGTGACCAGCAGGGCACCTTGGCCGCAGGCCACCAGAACGCCTTGCGCACCGGCGGCGAGTACGTGGCCTGGCGCACCATGCGCCTCGGAGACCCGCGCGCGCCAGAGCTTCAGCACTGAGCCCCGCAACCGGGCCGTAGCGCCTGGAAACGGGCGCATTGCGCGCACCGTACGCTCAACCAGGGCTGCGGGTGCCTTCCAGTCAATCTCCGCCTCGCGCTTCTGGATCTTTTGCGCGTAGCTCACGCCTGCTTGCGGCTGCGCCATCGGCCGCGCTCGCCCGCCCGCCACTTGTGCTATTGCAGCAACGATCATTTGCGCACCAAGCTCTGCGAGTCTGTCGTGCAAGGTTTGCGCGTCGTCATCCGGCGAAATGGCGACGCCCCGTTGCATGAGAATGAGGCCGGTATCGAGCCCGGCATCCATTTGCATGACGCTGACGCCGGTCTCGGCATCGCCGGCCAGCAGCGCTCGCTGGATCGGCGCCGCGCCGCGCCATCGCGGCAGGAGCGAGGCGTGGATGTTCAGCGCACCGTGCCTCGGGATGTCGAGCACCGCCTGGGGCAGGATCAGCCCATACGCGGCGACGACGAGAACAGCGGGTTGCGCCGACGCGATGCGAGAACGCGCTGGTTCGTCGCGCAGCGACACAGGTTGGAAAACTTGCAGCCCGCGTGACAGCGCGAATTGCTTCACGGCACTGGCCGCCGGCCGCATGCCGCGCCCCGCAGGCCGGTCGGGCTGCGTCACAACGAGCGCTATTTCGTGCCCCGCCTCAAGCAGCGCGGCGAGAGCGCGCTCGGCGAATTCCGGGGTACCCGCGAAGACTAGGCGCAGGAAGGCTTAGGCAGACTTGCGCAGCTGCTTGGCGAGCCTAGCGCGCACGCGCTGCTGCTTCAGCTGCGACAGGTACTCGACGAAAACCTTGCCCTTCAGGTGATCCATCTCGTGCTGGATGCACACCGCGAGCAAGCCCTGCGCTTCGAGCGTAACCGGGTTGCCGTTCTGGTCGCAGGCGCGCACCTTGACGCGCTCGGCGCGCTCCACGATGTCGTACACGCCGGGCACCGAGAGGCAGCCTTCCTCGATGTCAGATACGCCGGAGGCCTCGACGATCTCGGGATTGACCAGTACCACCAGCGAGTCGCGCCGCTCTGAAACGTCGACTACGATAACTTCCTTGTGCACATCGACTTGGGTCGCGGCCAGCCCCATGCCCGGAGCTGAATACATGGTTTCGGCCAAGTCGCGCACAAGCTGCTTGAGCGATGCGTCAAAAACAGTGACCGGCACGGCAACCTTGTGCAGCCGAGTGTCGGGGTAGAGCAGAATGTTCAGTAGCGCCATCTGAAAGGGAAATAGCGTTGCAAATTGAATAAATTAGATGCAGAATCTAAGGCAGCAGGTAAACAATTCAACGTTTATGCTACATTTGGATGGCAAAGGGATTTTCAAGCCAGCCCGGAAACATGGAGAGGTTCGGGGGCCCCATGCACGACCAATTGCGTAAGTCTATCACAACGCTCGCTTTTGTCCTGTCCGGCCTGGCCGCCGGGGGTGCGCTTTCACAGGTTCCCAACACGCCGATCGCATTCAAGCAGGACGCCCCTGACCGTTATGTCGTGGTTCGCGGGGATACGCTGTGGGGGATCTCCGAACGCTTCACGGATTCACCCTGGCGCTGGCCGGAAATCTGGAACTTCAATCGCGAGCAAATCCGCAACCCGCACTGGATCTACCCGGGTGAAGTAATTGTGCTGGACCGCGCCAGCGGCACCTTGTCCATCGCGGGGCGCGATGCCGCCACAGGAACAGGCACCGGCACTGGCACCGGCACCGGCACGAGTACGGGTGAAAGTGCGGTTGCGCCCGGCAGGAGCGGCCTCGAAGGAGGCGGCACGGTCGGTACTGTAAAGCTCTCGCCTCGAGTGCGCGCCGAGTCGACTGCCAAGGACGCCATCCCCAGCATTCCGCCGAATATCATCGAGCCATTCCTGTCGCGTCCGCTGCTGGTCGAGGCCGACGGTCTCGACAACGCGCCGACAATCATCGCGACCGAGGATAGCCGGGTGATCATCGAGGCCGGCAACCGCGCCTATGTGCGCGGAATCGGCGATTCCAAAGAAGAGAACTGGTTCATCTACCGCCGCGGCAAGGCGTTGGTCGATCCCGACACCAACATCACCCTGGGGTACGAGGCAATCTACCTCGGCACGGCGCGCGTCACGCGCAGCGGCGATCCTGCCACTGTGCAACTGACTACGGTAACGCAGGAAGTCGGCACGGGCGACAAGCTGCTGCCGGCTGGCGTGCCTGAAGTGCCCAAGTACGCACCGCATGCACCGTCGGTCTTCATGCAGGGCCGTGTCATCGACATCTACGGCGGCCTTGGCAAAATCGGCGAAGGCGGACCGCAGTCCATCGTCACGCTGAATCGCGGGCGGGCGGACGGGGTGGAAGTCGGCCATGTGTTCGCGCTGTACCGCCCGGGCCCGGTGATTACCGATGCCTCCAAGACGACCAACTCAGGGCCGGCGACTTTCAAGCTGCCCGACGAACGCTATGGTCTGGCGTTTGTATTCCGCATCTTTGACCGCGTATCCTACGCACTGGTAATGCGCGTCTCGAGGCCCGTCAACGCTCTGGATGTCATTCAGACTCCATAGTTTTCCAGTACGCGAGCGCCATTCAGCAGCGGCGCCGCGAGGCGGAGGCACAATCCGCCGGATATCGCCACCCGCATGACGCAGGATTCCGGGCTGGCGAGTTGGCTGCAACTCACGCTCACACCCGGGCTCGGTGCCGCAACCATTCGCGGCCTGCTCAAGCAATTCGGCCTGCCGGAAAACATCCTCGCCGCAAACCGGGCGCAGCTTGAACGCGCCGCGGGGCCTGCCGCGGCCGAATTGCTGCGGCCCGAGGCCATCGCGCCGGCGATCGAGCGCGCATTGCGCTGGGCGCAGGAGCCCGGGCACGCGATCGTCACGCTGGCAGACGCAGCGTATCCCAGGCTATTGCTCGAGATCCCTGACCCGCCACCACTGCTTTACACCATCGGTCGGGTCGAACTGCTCGGGCGGCCATCGCTCGCCGTGGTCGGCAGCCGCAATGCGACCGCGCAAGGCGCGCGCGACGCGGAGCAGTTCGCCAAGGCATTCAGCGCGGCGGGCTTGACCATCGTGTCCGGCCTCGCCCTGGGGATCGACGCCGCTGCGCATCGCGGCGCTCTCGTGGCGGCGGGCTCGACCATTGCGGTCTTCGGTACCGGGGTGGACGTGATCTACCCGCGCCAGAATGCCCCACTTGCCGAACGCATCGCCGAATCTGGATTGCTGCTGTCGGAGTTCCCTCTCGGCACCGGCGGACTGGCACACAACTTCCCGCGCCGCAACCGGCTCATCAGTGGGCTGGCACAGGGCTGTCTGGTGGTCGAGGCGGCGCTCGCCTCCGGTTCCCTGATTACTGCGCGCGCCGCGGCAGAGCAGGGACGCGAAGTGTTCGCATTGCCGGGTTCGATCCATTCCCCGTTGACCAAGGGTTGCCACGCCTTGATCAAGCAAGGCGCGAAGCTGGTCGAGTCGGCGGAAGATGTCCTCACCGAGTTGACCGCCTTCCGCCGCACCGGCTTTGCCTCGACGAGCGCCGCGGCCGACCCGGACGTGCAACCGGAGGCATTGCTGACGCACATGGGCTTCGATCCCGTGGACCTCGACTCGCTCTGTGCTCGCGCCGGACTGCCCGCGGAATGCGTGTCCGCTGAACTGCTGCGACTGGAGCTTGCCGGGCGCATCGCTGCGCTGCCGGGCGGGCTTTACCAACGCCTCAGTTGATGCTCATCCAGGAGAACAACTACATGTTCGACATCCTCGTCTTCCTGTTCGAGAACTGCCGCCAGGCCGACCTGTCGCACGACCCCGACCGGGTGGCAAAGAGGCTGACGGCGGCCGGCTTCGAGGAATCGGACATCAGCGAGGCGTTGAGCTGGCTGGCCGGTGTGGTGCGCGCGCCGCAGCGCAGTCTGGCGCCGCTGCCCGAACGGGGCAAATCGTTCCGCGCCTTTGCAGCAAAGGAGCTCGCCAAGCTGGACGTCGACTGCCGCGGCTTTCTGATGTACCTGGAACAGTCCGGCATCCTCACGCCGCCCACCCGCGAACACATCATCGAACGAGCACTCGCGGCTGCCGGCGACGCGCTGTCGCTGGAACAACTCAAGCTGATCGTGCTGATGGTGCTGTGGAACCAGCGCACCCCGGCCAGCCAGCTGATGGCTGAAGAACTGCTCTCGCTGCGCGGGGCACGGCTGCCGAACTGAGCGGCTCGCGCGCGCGCACGCGCATCGAGAAACGCGCGGCGGTTGTAACGGCACGTTCTTTGCAGGTATCCTCTGCGGCCTTTCGCGCCGCATGCACAAGAAACTGATCATTGCAGAGAAGCCTTCCGTCGCCGCAGATATCGCGCGCGCGCTGGGCGGCTTCGCACGCAAGGGCGATTACTTCGAGAGCAACGAGTACGTCCTGTCATCGGCCGTCGGCCACCTGCTCGAACTCGCGGTGCCGGAGGAGTTCGACGTCAAGCGCGGCAAATGGTCGTTCGCGAACTTGCCGCTGATCCCGCCCCATTTCAGCCTGGTACCGATCGAGCGCGGTGCGCAACGGCTCAACCTGCTGCTGCAGCTGCTTAAGCGCAAGGATGTGGGCGAACTGATCAATGCCTGCGACGCGGGGCGCGAGGGCGAGCTGATTTTCCGTTACATCGTGCAGCACGCGCGCGCCAAGAAACCGATCCAGCGCCTGTGGCTGCAATCCATGACACCCGCGTCGATCCGCGACGGTTTCGCGCAACTGCGCGCCGACAAGGAATTGCTCCCGCTCGCCGATGCTGCCAAGTGCCGCTCGGAGGCCGATTGGCTGGTCGGCATCAACGGCACGCGGGCCATGACCGCGTTCAATTCCAAGGAAGGCGGCTTTTACCTGACCACCGTAGGCCGGGTGCAGACGCCGACCCTGACCATCCTGGTGGAGCGCGAGGAGGGCATTCGCGAGTTCAGGACGCGCGATTACTGGGAAGTGCACGCGCGCTTCGGCGCCAAAGCGGGCGAATACGCGGGCCGCTGGTTCGATCCCGAGTTTCGCAAGGCCGACGACGCCGAGCGCAAACCGGAGCGGTTGTGGCAGGCCGCCGCCGCGGAGGCGATCGTCGCCGACTGCCGCGGCAAGCCGGGCATGGTGAGCGAGGAGACCAAACCAACCACACAGGCCTCACCGCTGCTGTTCGACCTGACCAGCCTGCAACGCGAAGCCAATGGCCGCTTCGGTTTCTCGGCGCGCGGCACCCTGGCCTTGGCGCAGTCCCTGTACGAACGCCACAAGGTGCTGACTTACCCGCGTACCGATTCTCGCGCCCTGCCCGAGGACTACCCCGGCACGGTGAAGAAGGCGATGGACATGCTCACCGGCGATCGCGACTACGCGCCCTTCGCCAAGGCAGTGCTGAAGAACGGCTGGGTCAAGCCCAACCGCCGCATCTTCGACAACAGCAAGATCTCGGACCATTTCGCCATCATCCCGACGTTGCAGGCGCCCAAGAACCTGAATGAGGCCGAGCGCAAGCTCTATGACATGGTGGTGCGGCGCTTCCTCGCCGTGTTCCACCCCTCGGCGGAATTCCTGCAGACCACGCGCATCACCACGGTCGGCGAGCACCGCTTCAAGACCGAGGGCAAGGTGCTGCAGAGCGCGGGCTGGCTTGCGGTGTACGGCCGGGCGACGCAGGACGAGAACGAAAATCTGCCGCCGGCGAGCAACGGTGAAAAGGTCAAGACGCTCGAGGTGTCTGCCTCTGCCCTGCAGACAAAGCCGCCCGCGCGCTACAGCGAGGCCACGCTGCTTTCGGCGATGGAAGGCGCCGGCAAGCTGGTGGAAGACGACGAGCTGCGCGCGGCGATGCAAGCCAAGGGCCTGGGCACGCCGGCGACGCGCGCGGCGACTATCGAGGGGTTGATCCGCGAGGAGTACGTGCACCGCAACGGCAGGGAGCTGGTGCCGACACCGAAGGCGTTCTCGCTGCTGTTCGCCCTGCGGCATTTCGGCGCCATGGAGATCACCTCTCCGGAACTCACCGGCGACTGGGAGTTCAAGCTCAAGCAGATGGAACGCGGCAAGTTGCAGCGTGAAGAGTTCATGGAGCACATCGAGCAGGTCACGCGCGACCTGGTCGAGCGCATCAAGAACGGCGACATTCCGGATACGGCGTTCGCCACCGTGCCGGCGCCTTGCCCGAAATGCGGCGGCACGGTGCAGGAGAACTACCGCAAGTTCCAGTGCCAGAAATGCGATTTCTCTCTCTGGAAGGTCACCTCGGGACGCGAGTGGTCACCCGAGGAAGTGGCCGAACTGATCACCAAGCGCTACGTCGGACCTCTGACGGGCTTTCGCAGCCGCATGGGCAAGCCCTTTGCCGCCGCGATGAAGCTCAACGACGAGTTCCGCACCGAGTTCGACTTCGGCCAAGGTAGTGCCTCCGACAACGAACCGGCGCCGGACTTCAGCAAGCAGGAACGCCTGGGCGCCTGTCCGAAGTGCGACGCCGGCGTGTTCGACCACGGTGTCGCGTACGTGTGCGAAAAGTCGCTGGGTGCGGAGCGCAGTTGCGATTTCCGTACCGGGAAAATCATCCTGCAGCAGCCGATCGAGCAGGCGCAGCTGCAGAAACTGCTCGCCACCGGCCGCACCGACCTGCTGCCACGCTTCATCTCCAAGAAGGGGCGCCCGTTCAAGGCCTTCCTGGTCAAGACCCCCGGCGGCAAGATTGGCTTCGAGTTCCAGCCGCGTGCGGCCAAGCCCGCGGCGGCGGCCAAGGCCGGCGCGCCTGCCGCGGAAGTAAGGCCGATCCGGAAGGAAAAGCCGGCGCCGCCTGCGAAATCAGCCAAGGCGCCCAAGCGCGCGAAGGCGCTCGCCAGGAAGCGGCGCGCCGCCTAGCTAGACGTCGAGATTGCGCACGCCGAGGGCGTTCGATTCGATGAACGCGCGGCGCGGTTCGACTTCGTCGCCCATCAGCTTGGTGAAGATCTCGTCGGCGGCAATGCCGTCATCGATCTGCACTCTGAGCAGACGCCGCACCGTGGGATCCATGGTGGTTTCCCACAGCTGCGTCGGATTCATCTCGCCCAGCCCCTTGTAGCGCTGCAGGCTCATCGACTTGCGCACTTCGGCCAGCAGCCACTTCATGGCTTCTGCGAAATCCTTCACTGGCTGCTTGCGCTCGCCTCGCTGAACGAAAGCGCCCACACCCACCAGGCCGCGCAGTGTCTCGGCCGTCGAGCGGATCTGCGCGTAGTCGCCGGAATGCACGAACTCCGAGTCGATCGCCGTAACGCGCACGTTGCCGTGCCGCGTGCGCTCGATCCTGACCTGGTAGCGCTCGGTCTTCGGGTCGAAGTGCGCGCTGACATGCACGCCGTTGGCGGGGAGCACCGCAACGAGGGATTCGACCGAGGCCTCCGCCAGGTCGCGCCTGGACAAGTCCACCTGGACGCCGCGCAACAGCGCCTGCAGGGCGTCGCGATCGACCCAGCGGGAGACCCGTTCGATCACCGCCTCGGCGAGCAGGTAGGACTTGGCGAGCTCGGCAAGAGCATCGCCGCGAATCGGTTCGCGCCGCGCCGCCGGATGCAGCGCTGCATCCACCAGCGCCTGACGGAGCATGAACTCGTTGAGCTCGTGCTCATCCTTCAGGTAACGCTCCTCCTTGCCGAGCTTGGACTTGTACAGCGGCGGTTGCGCGATGTAGATGTGGCCACGCTCGACCAGCTCCGGCATCTGCCGGTAGAAGAAAGTAAGCAGCAGCGTTCGGATGTGCGATCCGTCCACGTCCGCGTCGGTCATGATGATGATGCGGTGGTAGCGCAACTTCTCGGGGTTGTACTCTTCCTTGCCGATGCCGCAGCCCAGCGCAGTGATCAGCGTGGCAATTTCCACGGAAGACAGCAACTTGTCGAAGCGCGCCTTCTCCACATTGAGGATCTTGCCCTTGAGAGGCAGGATCGCCTGGAACTTCCGGTCGCGCCCCTGCTTCGCCGAGCCACCCGCGGAGTCTCCCTCGACCAGGTACAGCTCGCACTTGGCGGGGTCCTTCTCCTGGCAGTCGGCAAGCTTGCCGGGCAGGCCCATACCATCGAGCACGCCTTTGCGCCGCGTCATCTCGCGCGCCTTGCGCGCCGCTTCCCTGGCGCGCGCCGCATCCACAATTTTCGAGGTGATGATGCGCGCATCGCTTGGCCGCTCTTCGAGAAACTCGCGCAGCTTCTCGGCGACGATTTCCTCGATCGCCGGCCGCACTTCGGAGGACACCAGCTTCTCCTTGGTCTGCGAGGAGAACTTCGGTTCCGGCACCTTGCAGGACAGAACGCAGGCAAGGCCTTCGCGCATGTCGTCGCCCGTGGTCTCGACCTTGGATTTCTTCGCCAACTCGGTCTCTTCGATGTACTTGTTGAGGACACGGGTCATGGCGGCGCGCAGGCCGGTGAGGTGCGTGCCACCGTCCTTCTGCGGAATGTTGTTGGTAAAGCAGATCACGTTTTCCTGGTAGGAATCGTTCCACTGCATCGCCACGTCGACGCTGATGCCATCCTTCTCGCCCTGCGCGCTGAAGACGCTGGGATGCAACACGGTCTTCGAGCGGTTCATGTACTCGACGAATCCCTTCACCCCCCCGGCAAACGCAAAGTTCTCCTCCTTGCCGGAGCGCTGGTCGACCAGAACGATGCGCACGCCGTGATTGAGAAAAGACAGTTCGCGCAACCGCCGCGCGAGGATGTCGTAGTGATAGTCCACCGTGCCGAAAACCTGGCGTGAGGCGAGGAAGTGCACCTCGGTACCGCGCTTCTCGCTGATGCCGGTGACGCGCAGCGGCGCGGTTGGCGCGCCGTCGGCGAACTCCATCTGGTGCACCTTGCCGTCGCGCCAGGTCGTCAGGCGCAGCCAGCTGGACAGGGCGTTGACCACCGATACACCGACGCCATGCAGACCACCGGAGACTTTGTAGGTATTGGAATCGAACTTGCCGCCAGCATGCAGTTCGGTCATCACGATTTCGGCCGCCGAGCGCTTCTGCTCGTCATCCTCCTTGATGCCGGTGGGGATGCCGCGGCCGTTGTCCAGCACCGAAATCGAATTGTCGGTGTGGATGGTGACGACGATTTCGTCGCAGAAGCCGGCAAGCGCCTCGTCGACCGCGTTGTCCACCACCTCGAACACCATGTGGTGCAGGCCGGTGCCGTCGGAGGTGTCGCCGATGTACATGCCCGGTCGCTTGCGCACCGCTTCGAGGCCCTTCAGGACCTGGATGCTGTCTGAATCGTAGTCGTTGGCGTCCGGCAGTTGCTGCTCTGGTTCTGCCACCGCGATTCCTTCCTCAAATCCTCATCGGCATGACGACGTACTTGAACTCCGGCTCTGCCGGGAATTGCAGCAGCGCGCTCGATGCCGCATCGCCGAAGTGGCACTCCACCTGCGCCGCAGAAACGTTGTTCAACACGTCGAGCAGGTAGTTGACGTTGAAGCCGATGTCCAGGGCGTCGCCGCCGTAATTCACTTCGATCTCCTCCTGCGCCTCCTCCTGCTCGGCGTTCGACGAGACGACTTTCAGGCTGCCGTCCGTGAGTACCCAGCGCACGCCGCGGAATTTCTCGTTTGAAAGGATGGCAGCGCGCATCAGCGACTGGCGCAGTACGTCCCTCTCGATCGTGAGCCGGTTCTTGTGCTGCGTCGGAATGACACGCGTGTAGTCAGGAAACTTGCCGTCGACGAGCTTGGACAGCAATTCCACGACGCCGAAGGCAAACGAAGCCTGCGCCGTCGACAGTTCGATCCGCACCTCTTCATCGCTGTCCGCCAACAGCTTCGACAGCTCGAGCACCGTCTTTCTTGGCACGATGACTTCCTGCCGCGGCAGACTGGAGGGCAGTGGCATGGCGGCATAGGCCAGCCGATGACCGTCAGTCGCTACCAGGCGCAGTTGCTTGTCTTCCACCAGGACCAGCAAGCCGTTCAGGTAGTAGCGGATATCCTGCTGTGCCATTGCATACTGCACCAGGCCGAGCATCCTGCGCAACGCCTTCTGCGGCAGCGCAAACCGCGTCACATCGCCGGCGGGCTTGGCCAAACGCGGAAAATCCTCAGCCGGCAGGGTTTGCAGCATGAAGCGGCTCTTGCCTGCCTTGACCAGAAGCCTCTTGTCCTGCTGCTGCAGCGCGACCTCCGCCCCCTCGGGCAAGGCGCGAAGAATGTCGACCAGCTTGCGCGCGCCCACCGTCAGTGGCTTGGTATCGCCGCCTGCCGCGAGCGTGGAACGCGCCGTGATCTGGATTTCGATGTCGGTGGCGAGAAACGACAACGCGCCCTCGGCCTGCTCGATCAGCACGTTCGACAGGATTGGCAGCGTGTGGCGACGTTCGATAATGCCGCTTACGGCTGACAAGGGACTGAGCAACTCGTCGCGTTTCGCTTTGACCAAGGCCATTATTTATCCTTAGTAGTAGTTAATAGAGCAGGCCGGAATCTCTGCACAACCTGAAATCCTCTTAGGCGGCGCACTGTTGCAGCACTTGGCGGGCCGGGAAAAGCTGTGGACGCCGTGTGCGTGGTTGGGGATGAAACAAGGCAGCGCTCGTGGCGGGCGAGTTACTCACAATCCACACGCAGGCAATCCACAGCCAGTTCATCCTTTCAGCACCTGCTCGAGGACCAGGTAGTCCCGGTTAAGCGCGGAGTCCTTCTTGCGCAAGCTTGCAATGGTGCGGCAGGCATGCAGCACCGTCGTGTGGTCGCGATTGCCGAACGCCTCGCCGATCTCCGGCAGGCTCATGGGCGTCAGGTCCTTGGCGAGCGACATGGCTACCTGGCGCGGCCGGGCAATGTTGCGGCTGCGCTTTTTCGAATGCATGTCGGAGATTTTCAACTTGAAATACTCCGCCACCGTCTTCTGGATGCCATCGACGCTGATCTGGCGGCTGGCGACGTTGAGGATGTCGCGCAGCGCTTCCTTGGCGAGCTCGAGGGACAGTTCTCTGCCGGTAAAGCGCGCGAAGGCCAGCACCTTCTTCAGCGCCCCTTCGAGCTCGCGCACATTCGAACGGATGTTCTTGGCGATGAAGAAGGCGATTTCTTCCGACACGCGTTCCGCCTCGAGCTCTGCTTTCTTCAGCACGATGGCGACGCGCATTTCAAGTTCAGGTGGTTCGATGGCGACCGTCAGCCCCCAGCCGAAGCGGGAGATCAGGCGTTCCTCCATGCCGGCGATCTCCTTCGGGTAGGTGTCGCAGCTGATGACGATCTGCTTGTGCGCCTCGACCAATGCGTTGAAGGCGTAGAAGAACTCCTCTTGCGTGCGGCCCTTGTTGGAGAAAAACTGGATATCGTCGATCAGCAGCAGGTCGAGCGAATGGTAATAGCGCTTGAACTCGTCGAAGGATTTCTGCTGGTAGGCGCGTACCACGTCGGTCACGTACTGCTCGGCGTGGATGTAGCGCAGCCTGGCCTGCGGGCGCTGCTCGGCGAGGTGATTGCCGATCGCCTGCAGCAGGTGGGTCTTGCCAAGGCCTACGCCGCCGTAGATGAACAGGGGGTTGTACGAAATGCCTGGATTCTCCGCGACCTGGATGGCTGCCGCGCGCGCCAGCTGATTCGCCTTGCCGGTGACGAAGCTGTCGAACGTAAACATGCGGTTGAGACGGGCGCGCTCCAGTGCGGCCGGCGCCTCGCCGTTGCTGCGTTGCGGCGCCGCACGTACGGGTGCTTCGACGCCCCGTGCCAGCACCAGGCGCACGCCAAGTTCCCCGCCATGCGCCTCGGCGGCGAGCTTCTCTATGCGCCTGGCAAAGCGTTCGCGCACCAGTTCCAGGACGAATCGATTGGGCGCCGCAAGCACCAGGGTGCCGGAATCCCTGTCGCTGGTCTCTGCGGCCAGCGGGCGGATCCACGTATTGAACTGCTGTGCGGGAAGCTCCTGCTCCAAGCGGCGCAGGCAGGCGTCCCAGAGGCTTTGCATGTTCTTGGCGGTCTCGCGAAACGCGCTGTTCGGGGGGCAACGCCGGAGTCGCGAAGCGACGCACCGACGAGGATGAAATTTTACTCCTTCCGCGCCGCGTTATCCACAGACTTCTGGCATGCGCCGCGACGCGTCGATTCGAGTTGACAACGCCGAGCGGCGCAGGCTTTAATACCGCCCTTTTTCGCAGCGAGCAGGCCGATGAAACGCACTTACCAACCTTCCAAGACGCGACGCGCGCGGCGTCACGGCTTTCTCGTCCGCAGCCGCACGCGCGGTGGCCGGGCGGTGCTGCGCGCGCGGCGTGCACGCGGCCGCAAGCGGCTCTCGGTCTAGTCCCTTCGGGGCGGATCGAAGGTTCGCCGGGCGCTCCGCGTTCGAACCGCTGCTGCGCGCCGGCCAGCGGCGGAGCCTTGCCGGTTTTACCTTCTACCTGAGGCGCCGGAGCGAAGGGCCGCCGCGGCTGGGGATGCTGGTGACGCGCCGGCACGCCGCACTCGCCACCGAGCGCAATCGCATCAAGCGCTGTATCCGCGAGGCTTTTCGTCTCGAACAGGCGCACATCGGGCCGCTTGATGTACTGGTGCGGCCCCCTTACGGGGAGCGCGGCTCGGCTGCGATGCTGGCGCGGTTGAGGGAGCTATTTACGAAGCTGGATCGATGAGCGCCTTATTGCGACTGCTGCTGCGCGGCTACCGCTATTTCCTGAGCCCGATGCTGGGCCCGGTATGCCGCTTCGACCCGAGCTGCTCGCAGTACGCGGATGAGGCGCTCGCGCGCCATGGCCTCTTCGGCGGTGGCTGGCTTGCCGCGCGTCGCCTTTGCCGTTGCGGTCCCTGGCACCGCGGTGGCTACGATCCAGTGCCGGATCAACGGCGCGGCTGAACCGCACTACGGGACCCAATGGATACCCAACGACTGATTCTGTTCTTTATCTTCAGCTTCTCGCTGTTGCTGTTATGGGATTCCTGGGAGAAGCATCACCGGCCGAAACCGGCCGCGGCGCCTGCCGCGCAGACGGTCCCGGCGGTCCCGGTATCTCCCAAGCCGGCAGCCGCGCCTGCGACGGGCGCTGCGCAACCCGCGGTGGTTCCCGCCGCCACACCCACCGCGGCCAAGGGCGAGACGCTGCGCGTGCGCACGGACCTGCTGCTCGCCGAGATCGACACGCTTGGCGGAACGCTGAGCAGGGTGGAGCTGCTCAAGCACAAGCACGCCGACGACCCGAGCAAGAACCTGGTACTGCTCGGAGTGGAGCACCAGTACTTCGCGCAGAGCGGGCTGGCGGGCGAAGCAGGCCCGAACCACCGCACGCTGTGGCAAGCGCAGCCGGGCGCGCGCGAGCTCGCGGCGGGCGAAAGCAAACTCGAAGTGCGCCTGTCGGCGCAAGGCGCAGGGGGCATCGTCGTCGACAAGGTTTTTGCCTTTTCACGCGACAGTTACATGGTCGAAGTCACGCTGGAGATCAGCAACAAAGGCACGACACCGTTATCCCCCTTTGCCTATTTTCAGCTGACGCACGATGGCAAGTTCGAGTCAGGCGGCAGTTCCATCGCGCAATCCTTCGGTGCGCAAAGCTTTGCCGGGTTCGCCGAGTACACGGAGGCGCAGAAGTTCCAGAAGATCCATTTCTCCGACCTCGACAAGGGAAAGGCCGACCACCTGCGGCGTGCCGACGATGGCTGGATTGCGTTCGTGCAGCACTACTTTGTGGCCGGCTGGCTGCCGACGGTCAAGACTGCACGCGATTACGTGATGGAGCGGCGCCAGGACGGAATCTACGTCGGTCGCATCGTGCTGTCAGCGCCGGAGATCTTGCCCGGGGCCTCGGCACGGATCGGCTCTCCGCTCTATGTCGGGCCGCAGGAACAGCATCGCCTGCGGGCGGCAGCCGAGGGTTTCGATCTGGTGGTGGACTACGGTTGGCTGACGATCATCGCCTGGCCGCTGTTCTGGTTGCTGGAGAAGTTCCATGCCATGACCGGCAACTGGGGCGTGGCGATCATCCTGCTTACCGTAAGCATCAAGATTCTGTTCTTTCCGCTCTCCGCCGCAAGCTACAAGTCGATGGCGAAAATGAAGCTGATCACGCCGCGACTGACCAAGCTGCGCGAGATGTACGGCGAGGACCGCGCGCGGATGAACCAGGCGATGATGGAGTTGTACAAGACCGAAAAGATCAATCCGCTCGGTGGCTGCTTCCCGATTCTGGTGCAGATTCCGGTCTTCATCGCCCTGTACTGGGTACTGCTGGCGGCGATCGAACTGCGCCATGCGCCTTTCATGCTCTGGATCAAGGACCTGTCGGCGCTCGATCCCTACTACGTTCTGCCGATCCTGATGACCCTCACCATGGTGGTCCAGACCAAGCTGAATCCGGTGCCGCCCGACCCGGTGCAGGCGCAGGTCATGAAGTACATGCCCTACGTCTTCAGCGTGTTCTTCTTCTTCTTCCCCGCCGGCCTGGTGCTGTACTGGCTGGTGAACAACATCCTTTCCATCCTCCAGCAGTGGCAGATCCAGCGCATGTTCGATCGCGACAAGACTGCCCATGCCAAGCGCTGACCCGCCCGGGGGACCGGGTTCCGACACCATAGCTGCAATCGCGACGCCCGCAGGACGCGGCGCGATCGGCATCGTGCGCGTCTCGGGTCCGCGCTCGCCCGATATTGCACGCCGGCTCCTGAGGCGTTTGCCCGAGGCCAGAGTCGCCACCCACGGCGCCGCGCGCAATGCGGCGGGACAGGTGCTTGACGTAGGCCTTGCCCTGTATTTTCCGGCACCGCATTCCTACACCGGCGAGCACGGCTTCGAGTTCCAGGGGCACGGCGGTCAGGTGGTCCTGCAGTCGGTCCTTGCCGCATGCCTGGATGCCGGGGCACGGCTCGCCGAGCCTGGAGAATTCACACGGCGCGCTTTTCTCAACGACCGCATGGATCTGGCGCAGGCCGAAGCGGTGGCCGACCTGATCGATGCCGCGAGCACGGAAGCGGCGCGCAGCGCCCTGCGCTCCCTGACGGGAGAGTTTTCTGCCGCGGTCGATGGGCTGGTGGCGCAGCTCGTCGAGTTGCGGGCGCTGACCGAAGCGACGCTGGATTTCCCGGAAGAGGAAGTGGACGCACTGCATCGCGACGACGCGGCGGTGCGGCTTGCGCGGCTGCGCACTGCGCTCGACGAGATTCTCGCCCGCAGCCGTGAGGGCAGCCTGCTGCGCACCGGTATCCAGGTAGTTCTCGCTGGCCGGACCAACGTAGGCAAGTCGAGCCTGCTCAACCGGCTCGCGGGCGAGGAGCTCGCGATCGTCACACCCATTCCCGGCACCACTCGGGACGCGCTGCGCGAGGCGATTCAGATCGAAGGCGTGCCGCTCAACCTGGTGGACACGGCGGGGCTGCGCGAATCGCACGACGAAGTCGAGCTCCTGGGTATCGAGCGTGCTCGGCGCGAGGTTGCCCGCGCCGACCTGGTCCTGGCGGTCCACGATGCCACCGCAGTGGATCACGCACTTGCCGTGAATGCTTCCGCGGCGGCGGCGCGCATCGACATCTACAACAAGGTCGACCTGGCGCCTGGTTTTCGGCCGCCGCCCGGAGAACATCCGGTGGTCTGCGTTTCCGCAAGAACCGGGACCGGCATGGAGTCGCTGCGACGGGCCATCCTCGAGGCCGCCGGGTGGAAGTCGCACGGCGAGTCGGTGTTCCTTGCCCGCGAGCGGCACTTGCGCGCGCTGCAGGCAGCAGCGGCGCATCTGGCTGCCGCAGCGGAGCAGGCGCGCCAGTGGGAGTTGTTCGCAGAGGAGTTGCGACTTGCCCAGCAAGCGCTTGCGGCGATCACGGGAGAGTTCAGCGCAGACGATCTGCTGGGCGAGATCTTCTCGCGCTTCTGCATCGGCAAGTAGGCGCGATGAAGGGTTTGATTGTAAAAGTTTTTTAGAATTTCTGTCATGGCGATCTCGCCACGTGGCGTGCCGTTATGCGGCGCGGTAAAATCAAAACCCCAACCGCAACCGCACGGCCCCTCCCGGGCCGTTTTGCTTTCAGGAATTCGCGTAGATGAACGCACCCAGCTCCCCGCAGAAGGACCTGTCGCAAGCACCCGAATGGGTACGCCACGCGGGCCTGCGCCTATGGGTGTCGGAGATCGCGCTGCTGGCCAAACCAGAGCGCATCGTGTGGTGCGACGGGTCACAGGCGGAATACGACCGTTTGTGCCAGGAACTGGTCGCCGCGGGGACGCTGGTCAAGCTGAATGAGAGACTGCGCCCGGGCAGCTACCTCGCCCGCTCGCATCCAAGCGACGTGGCGCGCATGGAGGACCGCACCTTCATCTGCAGCGAGGACAAGGAACGAGCCGGGCCGACCAACAACTGGGTGGCTCCGCCTGAAATGCGCGCCACACTGCAGCACCTGTTCGATGGTTGCATGCGCGGGCGCACCATGTACGTGATGCCTTATTCGATGGGGCCGATCGGCTCGCATATCGCGCAGATCGGCGTCGAGATTTCCGACTCGGCGTACGTGGCGATCAACATGCGCATCATGACGCGGATGGGCCGCGCGGTAGCGGATTGGCTCGGCGAAGACGGCGATTTCGTGCCTTGCGTGCACTCGGTGGGCGCGCCGCTGGCCGCCGGACAGAAGGATGTGCTTTGGCCATGCAACGACAAGCAGAAGTGGATCGTGCATTTTCCCGAGACGCGCGAGATCTGGTCGTTTGGCTCGGGCTACGGCGGCAACGCCTTGCTCGGCAAGAAATGCCTCGCGCTGCGCATCGCCTCGGTGATGGCGCGCGACGAGGGCTGGCTGGCCGAGCACATGCTGATCCTCGGCGTGGAATCCCCCGAGGGGCAAAAATCCTACGTTGCGGCGGCGTTCCCAAGCGCCTGCGGCAAGACAAATTTCGCCATGCTCATCCCGCCGCCGGCCTACGGTGGATGGAAGGTCACCACGATCGGCGAGGACATAGCCTGGATCAAGCCCGGTCACGACGGCCGCTTCTACGCCATCAACCCCGAGGCCGGCTTCTTCGGCGTCGCTCCGGGAACCTCGCAGGCGACCAATCCCAACGCGATGAAGACGCTCTCCGCCAACGTCATCTTCACCAACGTCGCGCTGACGCCGGAAGGCGACGTCTGGTGGGAAGGCATGACTGAACAGCCGCCGGCGTGGCTGATCGACTGGCAGGGAAAGGAATGGATGCCCGACTGCGGGCGCCTTGCCGCGCACCCAAACGCGCGCTTCACGGTGGCTGCCGCGCAGTGTCCTTCGATGGATTCGAAGTGGGAAGACCCCAGCGGAGTGCCGATATCCGCCTTCGTGTTCGGCGGCCGGCGCTCAACGACTGTGCCGCTGGTGGTGGAAGCGCCGTCGTGGGAGGACGGCGTGTACATGGCCGCGACACTTGGCTCCGAGACGACCGCCGCAATCACCGGCAAGGTCGGCGTGGTGCGGCGCGACCCGATGGCCATGCTTGCATTCTGCGGCTACAACATCGGCGATTACTTCGGTCACTGGCTGAAGATGGGCAAGGAGGTGCGTCACGCGCCGCGCATCTTCCGCGTCAACTGGTTCAGGAAGGATGCGCACGGCAAGTACCTCTGGCCGGGCTTTGGCGAGAACATGCGCGTGCTGGAATGGATAGTTGGCCGCTGCCAGGGACTGGGCAAGGGCGTGGATACGCCGCTCGGTGTCATCCCGGCTTTCGAAGACCTGAATTGGCACGGGTTGGAGAAATTCACGCGCGAGCAGTACCAGGAGATCGCGCGTGTGGACGGCGCTGCCTGGAAGGACGAGGTTGTGTCTCACAATGAACTGCTCAGCAAGCTCGGATCCCATCTGCCGGCCGAGCTCGATCAGCGTCGCTCGCAGCTGCACCAGCAACTCACAGTGTGAGCCGGGTCTTCCACCGAAATCCGCTCGCTTCCTATCCGGTCGCGGTGCGCGGTGATGGCGCCTACCTGATCGACCGCGACGGCAAGCGCTATCTCGATGCCTCGGGCGGCGCGGGAGTGTCCTGCCTTGGCCATTCGGATCAGACGGTGGTCAAGGCGATCCAGGAGCAGCTCGGCAGGCTGGCGTTCGCACACACCTCGTTCTTCACCAATGAGCCAATGGAAGCGCTGGCCGACGCGCTTGTCGCGCGCGCGCCTGCGTCCCTGGCAAAGGTGTACTTCGTCTCCGGTGGCTCGGAGGCGATCGAGGCCGCGCTCAAGCTGGCGCGACAGTACTTCGTCGAGAAGGGCGAGCCACAGCGCCGCTACTTGATCGGCCGCCGCCAGTCCTATCACGGCAATACCCTCGGCGCGCTCGCCGTCGGCGGCAACGCGTGGCGCCGCAGGCAGTTCGAGCCGCTGCTGGTCGAGGCAACGCATGTCTCGCCCTGCTACGCGTACCGCGGCATGAAGTCGGGCGAAACGGACTCCGCCTATGGCGAACGCCTCGCCGCGGAGCTCGAGACGGAGATTGGCAGGCTGGGAGGCGACAAGGTGATCGCTTTCGTCGCCGAAACGGTGGCGGGCGCCACCCTGGGCGCTGTGCCTCCCGTGGCCGGCTACTTCAAGCGCGTGCGCGAGTTGTGCGATCGCCACGGCATCTTGCTGATCCTCGATGAAGTGATGTGCGGCATGGGCCGCTGCGGCACGCTCTATGCGTTCCAGCAGGAAGGCATCGTGCCGGATCTGGTCGCTGTGGCCAAGGGGTTGGGCGCCGGTTACCAGCCGATCGGGGCCACCCTGGTTGCCAAGCACATCTACGACACCATCGTCTCCGGCAGCGGCTTTTTCCAGCACGGCCATACCTATCTCGGGCATGCCGCCGCCTGCGCCGGGGCGCTCGCCGTGCAGCACCGCCTGCACGAGGATGGGCTGCTGGCGCGGGTGGCGCCGCTAGGTGCGCTGCTGGAGAAGAAGTTGCGAGCCGCGTTCGGCGATCATCCGCATGTCGGCGACATACGAGGCCGGGGCCTGTTCTGGGGACTGGAACTGGTAGCCGATCGCAGCTCGAAGCAGTCTTTCGAGCCGGCGCAGCGCGTCAACGCCAGGGTCAAGAAGGAAGCGCTCAAGGCGGGCCTGATGTGCTACCCGATGGGCGGCACCGTTGATGGGTCGCGGGGCGACCATGTGCTCCTCGCCCCGCCGTTTATCGTCGACGAAGCGCAACTCGACGAACTGGTGTCCAAGCTCGGCGCCGCGCTCGACGTAGTGCTGAAATCTGCGGTTGCCGCTTAGCGGCGGCATCCGCTAAGCTACGCCAGGGTTTTCCCTAGGAGGAGACAGTCATGCGCAACATCACCGCGCTTGCAGCGAGCCTGCTCGTTGCCGGCGCAATCGCCCCGGCGGCGCAGGCGCAACAGAAATACATGACCATCGGCACTGGCGGCGTCACTGGCGTGTACTACGCTGCGGGTGGCGCAATCTGCCGGTTAGTCAACAAGGATCGCAAGGTGCACGGCATCCGTTGTTCGGTCGAGTCCACGGGCGGCTCGGTGTTCAACATCAACACCATCAAAGCGGGCGAGCTGGACCTTGGCGTGGCGCAGTCTGACGTGCACTACAACGCTGCCAAGGGCCTTTCGCAATTCAAGGACGGTGCGCTCGCCGAGCTGCGAGCGGTGATGTCGCTGCACCCTGAACCCTTCACGGTGCTGGCCAGGAAGGAGCTCAATGCGAAGAGCTTCACCGACTTCAAGGGCAAGCGCTTCAATGTCGGCAATCCCGGCTCGGGCACTCGCTCTTCGATGGAGGAACTGCTCGGCGCGATGGGCTGGAAAATGCAGGATTTCAGCCTTGCCTCCGAGCTGAAGGCCGACGAGCACGGCGCGGCGCTGTGCGATGGCAAGATCGATGGCTTTTTCTATGGTGTCGGCCATCCCTCGGCCAACATCCAGGATCCGACCACCAGTTGCGGCGCGAAGCTCGTGTCGCTCACGGGCCCTGCGGTGGACAGCCTGGTGACGGGAAAGCCGTATTTCGGCTATGCGACGATTCCCGGCGGCCTTTATCCGAACAACCCGCAGGAGACCCGGACCTTCGGTGTGCTCGCGACGCTGGTCTCGTCTTCCAAGGTATCAGCCGACATGGTGTACACAGCTGTGAAGGCGATATTCGACAACTTCGACGAATTCAAGAAGCTGCATCCGGCGCTCGCCATCCTCAAGCCCGAGGCGATGGTGAAGGACGGTCTCTCGGCGCCACTGCACGACGGGGCCGCGAAGTACTACAGGGAGAAGGGCTGGCTGAAATAAAGCCGGTCGCGGACCCGCAGAAGAAAAGGGGCGAGACCATGGTTTCGCCCCTTTTTCATTTGGGGGGAGGGAGAAGTGGCTGAGGTGGCCAAAGAACCAAGCGCCGAGCTGCAGCAGCTGGTCAGGGAAACCGATTTCGGCGGCCGCGAGCCCGCCGGCGTGGTCGGTGCGATTCTCGCGCTCATCGCGGGGGCGTGGTCGCTGTTCCAGGTCTGGTACGCCTCACCATTGCCCTTCGTCGTCAAGTTCGCGGTGTTCAATGACACCGAAGCACGGGCCATTCATCTCGCGTTCGCGGTGTTTCTCGCCTTCGCTGCGTTTCCGGCGTTCAAATCCTCGTCGCGTAAGGTTGTGCCTGCGATTGACTGGCTGCTGGCGCTGGTGGGCGCATTCTGCGCGTCCTATCTGTTCCTGTTCTACAACCAGCTGGCCTCGCGCCCCGGAACGCCTACGACATTCGATCTTGTAGTCGGGCTGGCAGGAGTCGCGATCATGCTGGAGGCGACGCGCCGCGCGATGGGTTTCGGCATGCTGATCACCACCGGCCTGTTCCTGCTCTACGTGTTTGCGGGCCCCTACATGCCCGAAGTGATCCAGCACAAGGGCGCATCGATCTCGCGCTTCGTGTCGCACTTCTGGCTCACGACCGAAGGTGTCTACGGCGTCGCGATCGGCGTATCGGTGCAGTTCATCTTCCTGTTCGTGCTGTTCGGCACCCTGCTCGACCTCGCCGGCGCCGGCAACTACATGCTGCAGGTTTCGCTTGCGCTGCTGGGCCACCTGCGCGGCGGCCCCGCGAAGGTAGCAGTCGTGTCCTCGGCGCTGAACGGCGTGGTATCGGGCTCATCGGTCTCGAATGTGGTCTCGGGGGGCATCTTCACGATCCCTCTCATGAAGCGCACGGGGTACTCGGGAGTGAAGGCCGGTGCGATCGAAGCGGCCTCATCGATCAACGGCCAGATCATGCCGCCAGTCATGGGTGCGGCCGCGTTCCTGATGGTGGAGTACGTGGGCATTCCCTACTCGGAGGTCTGCAAGCATGCCGCGCTGCCGGCGGTAATCTCGTATATCGCGCTGTTTTACATCGTCCATCTCGAGGCGCTCAAATACGACCTGAAGGTGATTCCGCGCGGATACCAGCGCACTTGGAGGCAACGCTTGCTCGGTTGGGGTCTCGGGATCTCAGGCACGCTTGCGGCATGCAGCGCGATCTACTTCGTGATCGAGGCTTTGCGCGCGGTCTTCGGCGACTACGCCGGTTGGGCGCTCGCGGCAGCCACCCTGGCAGCCTACGTTGGGCTGCTCGCCTACTCCGCGCGCTATCCGGAACTGCGGATCGACGGTCCGGACGCGAAGAATTTCCACCTGCCCGAGCCCTGGCCCACTGTGCGCACGGGCTTGCACTTCTTCATCCCGATCGTGGTGCTGCTCTGGTGCCTGATGGTCGAGGAGCTTTCGCCCGGCACCTCCGCGTTCTGGGCTACCGTGACCACGATGGCGCTGGTGGTGGCGCAACCGGTATTGCTGGCCACGCTTCGTCGAACCGGCGAGCTCGGCGCGGCGTGGCGCAGCGGTCTTGCAAATCTGTGGAAGGGCCTGGTGCTGGGTGCGCGCAACATGATCGGCATCGGCGTGGCCTGTGCGAGCGCGGGCCTGATCGTAGGTGCGATCACGCTCACTGGCATCGGCCTGACGATGACCGACTTGGTCGAGTACGTCTCGGCGGGAAACGTGCTCTTGATGCTGGTGCTCACCGCCGTCATTTGCCTGTTGCTTGGCGCAGGGGTGCCGACGACGGCGAACTACATCCTGGTCGCGACGCTGATGGCACCGGTGATCGTCGAGCTCGGAGCCCGCAGCGAGCTCGTGATTCCGCTCATCGCCGTGCACCTGTTCGTGTTTTACTTCGGCATCATGGCCGACGTGACGCCTCCCGTCGGACTCGCTTCCTATGCGGCGTCGGCGATCTCGGGTGACGACCCTAACGCGACCGGCTGGCAGGCAACCTGGTACAGCTTTCGTACCGCGCTGCTGCCGTTTGTATTCATCTTCAATCCGCAGATCCTGTTCATCGGTGTGGGCTCGTGGTGGGAGGTGATCATGGTGTGCGTCTCGGCCACTATCGCGTCGCTGCTTTTTGCCGCGGCGACGATGGGCTGGTTCCGTGCGCGCTGCACCTGGTTGGAGATCGGGCTGCTCCTCGTGGCGACGTTCCTGTTCTTCCGCCCCGACTGGGTGATCGACCAGTTCCATGCCAAGTACACGGCGGCCCCGGCGCAGGAGCTCATCAAGGTCGCCGATGGCCTGCGCACCGACGAGTGGCTGGTCATGCGCATCCAGGGCGATTCGGTCGAAGGCGAGAAGATCACGAAGACCGTTGCGCTGCCGATGGGCGAAGGCGCGAACGGCCGTGAACGCATTCGCAACGCGGGAGTGACCCTCGCCGGGACGCCAGAGGTGCCGCTGATCGCGAACGTCAAGTTCGGCAGCCGGGCGAGGAAGCTCGGCATCGAGCAGGGTTACAGGATCGTCGAGCTGAAGCTCCCAAACCGGGGGCGCCCGTCTTCGTACTGGGTGTTCATTCCCGCGGCGTTGCTAGCGGCGTTCATCTGGTTCCTGCAGCGCAGGCGCGCGCAGCGCCCAGCGCTGGTCTAGTCTGCGCGCAGCGTGGCAAAAGCGAGCAGCGCCGCGCTGAGCGCCACTGCTCCCGCCGCCACGAACACTGTCGAAGAGTGTGCGTGCTCGAGCAACAGTCCACCCGCGGCGAGGCCGGCACCCACGCCGGTCAACAGGCAAGACGTGGACCAGGTAAACGCTTCCGTGGCGTAGTGCGCCGGTGCGATTTTGGCGACCAGCATCGATTGGATGATGAGGGCAGGCGCCATGACCACGCCAGCGGCGACACCGAGCACGGTAAATGCGACCGTGTTGCCGATCAGGCCGAGCACGGCGACCCCGAATCCCATCAACAGGAGCATCAGCGCGAACTGCTGCGGGAGCGGCATGCGCCAACTGCGGCTGCCATAGGCGAGACCGCCCGCGGCGCTGCCTACACTCATCAGGCCGAGGATCAAACCGGCGAGCGCCGGCATGCCTGCTTCCGCGGCGAACGCGGTCACGCCGATTTCGAGCAGGCCGAAGGCACCCGAATAGGCAAGGATCACCCCGAGCAGCGGCATGAATCCGCGCACTGCGAGCGGGCCGATGAGACTGGACGCTCTGCGCTCCTCGATGCGCCAATGGGCAATAACGGGCGAACGCAGAAACAGAACCGTGCCGGCGAGGCCACTGGCTGCGGCAAACAGGACGGCGGCGCTGGCGGACAGAAACGCGACGAACAGTGCAACCAGCATCGGTCCAATAATGAAGATGATCTCGATCAGCACGGATTCGAGGGAGTAGGCGGTCGAGAGTTGGGCTTCTTCGAGCAGCTGCTGACGCAGGAACGTGCGAAGGCATACCGTGATCGGCGGAAAACTGGCGCCGGCGAGCGCGGCAAGCGCGAATGCTGTCCACAAGGGTGCGTCGAAGTGGAGTCCAGCAACCAGTGCTACCAGTGTGGCTGGAAATACGAAAGTGGACACCAGCAGCGTGCGTGCAGGCCCGGTGCGGTCGATGATGCGGCCGAGCACGGGAGCCATCGCCGCGAGCCCCGCGAGATAGCAGGCCGCCACGGCGCCCGCGAGTCCGAACGAGCCGCTCGACGCCTGCGTCGCGAGCAGGATCGCGAGTCCCAGGATGCCGATCGGCAGGCGGCCGATGACGGAAGCGACGATCGTGCGCCTCAGGTCTGGCCTTTCGAGCAAGATTGCGTAGCGGGCGAGGGAGATCACGGCGTGTGGTGCAAAAAGGGCCGCGATTGTCTCATGGGAACTTGAATTGCTGCGTCGCAGCAATTCTCTAAGTGTTTCTTGTTCCACGTGGAACATCGGGTCCAGCCTGGCCCGCGCTAGTTCCACGTGAAACATTCACGTATCATGCCGCCTCTTCAGAGTTGGCCCGCATGCTGTATCCGACAGAATTCGACGTGATCGTGGTAGGTGGCGGCCATGCTGGCACCGAAGCCGCTCTGGCCGCCGCCCGCATGGGAAGCCGCACCCTGCTGCTTACTCATAGCATTGAGACGCTGGGGCAGATGTCGTGCAACCCCTCGATCGGCGGGATCGGCAAGGGGCACCTGGTCAAGGAAATCGACGCTCTGGGCGGCGCCATGGCGCTCGCCACCGACGAGGCCGGCATTCAATTCCGTACCCTGAATTCCTCGAAGGGTCCAGCTGTACGAGCAACGCGAGCACAGGCAGATCGCGTCCTCTATCGATGCGCTATTCGCAGCCGGCTGGAGAACCAGCCGAACCTGACTTTGTTTCAGCAAGCGGTCGACGACATCATTCTGGAAGGCGATAGCGCAGCGGGCGTGATCACCCAGCTTGGCATCCAGTTCCGCGGACGCGCCGTGGTGCTGACCGCTGGGACGTTTCTCTCCGGGCTGGTCCATGTCGGGTTGCAGAGTTACCAGGCGGGGCGTGCGGGGGATCCTGCTGCAGTGACACTGGCAGCGCGCCTGCGGGAGATGAAGCTTCCAGTCGGCAGACTAAAAACTGGCACGCCTCCACGACTGGATGGCCGGACGATCGATTTTTCGGTCCTGGCGCAACAGCCCGGAGATTCGCCCGAACCAGTTTTTTCCTTTGTCGGCCGCCGCGACATGCATCCGCGCCAGCTTCCCTGCTGGATCACCCATACCAACGAACACACCCACGCGGTGATCCGCAAAGGCTTGGATCGCTCGCCGATGTACACGGGGGTAATCCAAGGCGTGGGTCCACGCTACTGCCCCTCGATCGAGGACAAGATCCATCGTTTTGCAGGCAAGGCGAGTCACCAGATCTTCCTTGAACCCGAAGGTCTGGACACTCATGAGATCTATCCCAACGGCATCTCGACCAGCTTGCCCTTCGACGTGCAGTTGGAACTGGTGCGCTCCATTCGCGGGCTCGAGCAAGCCCACATCCTGCGGCCCGGATATGCCATCGAGTACGACTACTTCGATCCGCGCAACCTGAAGTCTTCGCTCGAAACGAAAACCGTGGCAGGCCTCTTCTTCGCCGGCCAGATCAACGGAACCACAGGCTATGAGGAAGCGGCGGCCCAGGGTTTGTTGGCTGGTGTCAACGCGGTATTGAAGGTGCGCGGCAGCGATGCTTGGTGTCCACGACGCGATGAGGCCTACCTCGGCGTGCTGGTGGACGATCTCATCACGCGTGGGGTGTCCGAGCCGTATCGCATGTTCACTAGCCGCGCCGAGTACCGGCTCATGCTGCGCGAAGACAACGCGGACCTGCGCCTCACCGAGACCGGCCGCCGGCTTGGGCTTGTGGGTGATGAGCGTTGGGGGATTTACTGTCGCAAACGGGAATCCGTTTCCCGTGAAAACAAGCGGCTCGACCAGCTATGGGTCACACCCAAGGCGCTCCCGAAAGCCGATGCGATCCGCGTCCTCGGTAAGCCGATCGACCGGGAGTACTCGTTTGCCGCGCTCTTGCGCCGACCAAACGTAAGTTACCGCACACTTATGACATTACCTAATGCTGGCAATGGGGTGGACGACGACCAAGTGGCGGAACAGGTCGAGACCCAGGCCAAGTACCAAGGTTACATCGACCGCCAGAAGGATGAAGTGGACCGGCGGGTTGAGCAGGAGGAGTTGAGACTGCCAGCTGAGGTCGACTACCGCGCCGTGCGCGGGCTGTCGAAGGAAGTGCAGCAGACGCTGGAACGTCAGCGGCCCGAGACGTTGGGTCAGGCGGCGCGCATTTCGGGGATCACGCCTGCGGCGATCTCCCTTCTGCTGGTGCATCTCAAGAGAGGCCTGCAGCCGCAGAAGACGCACGCATGAAGTCGCATCAAGCCGCGCTGCAACGCGGGCTTAACGCGCTCGCCTTGGCCTTGCCCGGAGACGCGCGGGAAAAGTTGCTGGCCTATCTCGAGCTGCTCGCGAAATGGAACAAGACCTATAACCTGACCGCGATCCGCGATCAGGAAAAGATGATCAGCCACCATCTGCTGGACTCGCTGGCGGTCTTGTCGCACCTGCCGTCGGGGCCGCTCGCGGACGTCGGCTCCGGCGGCGGCTTGCCTGGAATCCCGCTCGCCATCGCGGAGCCGGCACGGCGCGTGACACTCAACGATGCCAACCACAAGAAGGCCGCGTTCCTGCAACAGGCGGTGATCGAGCTGAGGCTGTCGAACGCGGACGTGCATGTCGGACGCGTGCAGGCATGGCGCCCCGCGCAAGGGTTTGCCTGTGTGATCACGCGCGGCTTCGCCGAGCTGGCCGATTTCATCTCCGCCTGCAGCCACCTGCTCGCTCCCGGCGGCGTGCTCGCCGCAATGAAAGGCGTGTTCCCGCAAGCCGAACTGGAACGCGTACCCGTCGGCGCCGACTGCCGCGACGTGCGCCGCCTGCAGGTGCCGCTGCTCGAGGCGCAGCGCCACCTCGTGCTGTGCCATTGCCGAGGCTGAAGCATGGCGCGCGTCATCGCGGTGGTGAACCAGAAGGGCGGCGTCGGCAAGACGACGACCAGCGTCAATCTCGCTGCAGCGCTGGCGCGTGCCAGCCAGCGCACCCTGCTCGTTGATCTCGACCCGCAGGGCAATGCCACCATGGGAAGTGGCGTGGACAAGCGCGCAGCGGCGCGCACCGTGTATCACGTGCTGCTCGGGCTGGGCGAGATCGGCAATATCCGTACGCGCGCGGAACGTGGCGGCTACGACCTGCTGCCTGCCAACCGCGAGCTTGCCGGTGCGGAAATAGAACTGGTCGATCTGCAGAATCGCGAAGGCCGCTTGAAGTCGGCGCTGGCCACGGTCGAGCGCGAATACGACTTCGTGTTCATCGACTGCCCGCCTTCGCTGTCGCTGCTGACGCTCAACGGCCTGGTGGCCGCGCAGTCGGTGCTGATCCCGATGCAGTGCGAGTACTACGCGCTGGAGGGCCTGACCGATCTCGTCGGCACCATCAAGCGGGTGCGCGCGAATTTTAATCCGAAGCTCGAAATCGCCGGGCTGCTGCGCACCATGTACGACGCGCGCAATACGCTCGCGCAGCAAGTGTCCGACCAGCTAGAAGCGCACTTCGGGGACAAGGTCTATCGCAGCATCGTGCCGCGCAACGTGCGCCTGGCCGAAGCGCCGAGCTATGGCACCCCGGCGGTCCTGTGGGATGCGGAATCCAAGGGGGCCCAGGCCTATCTCGCACTGTGCGAGGAAGTGCTCGAGCGGGAGCGCCTCGGGCTTACAGCGGTGGCATGAGGGAGCTATGAGCAAGCCAAGAGGACTGGGACGCGGACTGGATGCGCTGCTTGGCGCCGGTGAGGCGCCGCGCGACGCGCTCGCCACGTTGCCGGTGGGCCGCATTCGGCCCGGCAAGTACCAGCCGCGTACTCGCATGGACCAGGAGGCACTCGCCGAGCTCGCCGCGTCCATCAAGTCGCAGGGCCTGATACAGCCGGTGCTGGTGCGGCCGGTGGACCGCGACCGCTACGAACTGATCGCGGGCGAGCGGCGTTGGCGCGCGGCACAGATGGCTGGCCTGCAGGAGATCCCGGCGCTGGTGCGGGAGGTGCCGGATGAGTCGGCGCTGGCGATGTCGCTGGTCGAAAACATACAGCGCGAGAACCTCAATCCCATGGAAGAAGCGGCTGGCTTGCAGCGGCTGGTCGACGAATTCCGCATGACGCACGAACAGGCCGCGGACGCTGTGGGCCGTTCGCGCAGCGCGACCACCAACCTCCTGCGCCTGCTGCGCCTAGCCAAGCCCGTGCAGGCGATGGTGATGGAAGGCGTGCTCGAGATGGGGCATGCGCGCGCGGTGCTGGCGCTCGAGGGGGCGCGCCAGATCGAGGCGGCGAACAGGGTGGCGGCGAGGGGACTGTCGGTGCGCGAAACCGAGGCGCTGGTGGCGAAGATGCTGCGCGGGCAGGGCGCCCGGCGCGCAGCCAAGCCGGATCGCGACCTCGCGCGGCTGGAGGAAGAGATGTCTGGGCGGCTTGGCACCACGGTCGAGATCCGTGCCGGCCGCAAAGGCAAGGGCAAGGTGATCGTGCATTACTCGGGCCTCGATCACCTCGACCAGCTATTGAAGAAGTTGCGTTGAGGGCGAAACAGTGTCGATGTTGCAGCGCAATGCGTTGACCGTTCTTAGTGCAACCCGCTAAAATCGCGCCGCTTTGCAGGGTGTAGAGGATATGAACGCCAGCCTTGGCGCCCTGCGCAAGCCGATTCGCACCGTCCTGCGGTGGCAGTGGATGGCTACAGCGATTCTGACACTCGCCGGGGGGATTCTGGCGGGCGTCGACGGCGCCCTGTCCACTGCCCTGGGTGGCGCTGTCAGTATCTTTTCCGGCTGGGCATCCGCGCTCGTGGCATCGAAGGGCAAGGCGCAGTTCGCAGGGGAGGTCCTGATCAGCGCGCTGATCGCCGAGGGCGTGAAGATTGGCCTCATCGTGATTCTGCTGTGGCTGGTGCTTGCGACGTACGACGGTGTCGTGGCGCCCGCGTTTTTCGGATCGTTTATCGTGACGGTCCTGATTTTCGGCATGGCGTTTTTTGTTCGCGACTACGACTAGGCAATGGCTTCCGGCAAAGAATTCAACGCGACGGATTACATCCAGCACCACCTGACCTTCCTCACCAAGCCGGTTGGTGAAGGCGGCTTCTGGGCGCTGAACGTGGACTCCGTGGCGACCGCCGCTCTCCTCGGCGTGCTTGGCTTGGGCGTCCTGTGGTGGATCGTGCGCGACGCGACCTCCGGCGTGCCGGACCGGCGCCAGGCCTTCGTCGAACTCGCCTTCGAGTTCGTCGACGAACAGGTGAAGGGAATCTTCCACCACGGCGACCGCAATCGCTTCGTCGCACCCGCGGCGCTCACGGTGTTCGTCTGGGTGCTGCTGATGAACGCCATGGACTTCCTGCCGATCGATTTCATCGCTGGCGGACTCGAGCTGCTCGGCTTGCATGCCTGGCGCCCGGTGCCCACCGCGGACGTCAACACCACGTTCGCCCTCGCGCTGTCGGTCTGGTTCCTGATGATCTGGTTCTCGATTGCGGCCAAGGGTCTGGGCGGCTGGATCCACGAGCTGTTCTGCGCGCCCTTCGGCTCCAATCCCCTGCTGTGGCTCTTCAACTTGATGTTCAATTTCATCGAATACGTCTCCAAGCCGCTGTCGCATGCGCTGCGGCTGTTCGGCAACATGTACGCGGGCGAGATCATCTTCCTGCTGCTCTGGCTGCTGGCAGCGACTGGCATCTTCGGCACGGTGCTGGCCGCGGTCCTCGGCCTGGGCTGGGCGATCTTCCACATTCTGATCGTCGTCCTGCAGGCCTACATCTTCATGATGCTGACCGTCGTGTACCTTGCGATGGCGCACGAACACCACTAACCACCGCAACCGTCTCTCGCTCAGAAAAGGAACTACGATGGAAAAACTCCAAATGCTGGCCATGATCCAGGCCTACACCGCTATCGGCATCGGCCTCATGATCGGCGTCGGCGCCGCGGGCGCCTGCATCGGCGTGGGCATCATGTGCAGCCGCTTCCTCGAAGCCGCAGCGCGCCAGCCCGAGCTCACCAACTCGCTGCAGGCCAAGGTATTCCTGCTGCTGGGCCTGATCGACGCTTCGTTCATCATCGGCGTTGGCTTGGCGATGATGTTTGCGTTCGCCAATCCCCTGCTCGCGGTCATCCGCTGAACGATACCCCGTAGGGGGCTGCAATGAGCTTCAACCTCACGCTGATCGCGCAGGCCGCGGCGTTTGCGCTGTTCATCTGGTTCACGGTCAAGTTCGTCTGGCCGCCGATGCTGCGCGCCATCGAGGCGCGGCAAAAAACCATTGCCGACGGGCTGGCCGCGGGCGAGCAGGGCAGGAAATCGCTCGAGGTGTCGAGCAAACAGGCCGAGCAGGCGGTCCAGGACGCGCGTGGCCGGGCCGCAGAAATCGTGTCGCAGGCGGAGAAGCGCGCGGCGCAGGTGGTCGAGGAAGCCAAGTCCAACGCCAAGGCGGAAGGCGAGCGGGAGAAAACTGCCGCCAAAGCCGACATCCAGCAGGAAGTGTCGCGCGCGCGCGAGAAGCTGCGTGACCAGGTCGCCGCGCTGGCAGTGGCCGGCGCCGAGAAGATCCTGCGGCGGGAGGTGGACGCCAAGGCGCACGCCGACCTGCTCGACGGCATCAAGCAGCAGTTGTAGACGCAGATGGCCGAACCCAGCACCATCGCCCGCCCCTACGCAGAAGCGGCCTTCAGGCTTGCCAACGCCCAGGGCAAGCTCGCCGAATGGTCGACTGCGCTGGCGAATCTTGCAGCCGTGGCGGCCGACGAGCGCGTACGTGGGGCGGTGGGCGATCCAAATCTGCCAGCGGCAAAGGTCGCCGGCCTGATCATCGCGATCCTCACCGGCAAGCTCTCCGGCGAAGCTGAGAATTTTGTGCGCGTGCTGGCGGAAAACGGCCGCCTTGGCGTGGTGACGGAGATACGCACGCATTACGAAGCGCTGAAAAACGAACGTGAGGGCACCGTCGAGGCCGAGGTGCATACGGCATTCGAGATGGACCCCGCCCAGCTCGCCGATCTGGTTTCCAGGCTGGAAAAGAAAACCGGCCGCAAGGTGAAAGCCCGCGTCAGCGTGGACAAGTCGCTCATCGGCGGGGTCAAAGTGGTGATCGGCGACAAGGTTATCGACGGTTCCGTGCGCGCCCAACTGAGCGCGCTCGAGAACGCACTGAAAGCTTAAGGAGCAGTCATGCAACTCAACGCGTCCGAAATTTCGGAACTGATCAAGAACCGGATCCAGAACCTGGATGCCGGCGCGCAGATGCGCACCCAGGGCACCGTGGTCTCGGTGACCGATGGCATCTGCCGCATTCACGGCCTGTCGGACGTGATGCAGGGCGAGATGCTCGAGTTCCCCAAGAACACCTTCGGACTGGCGCTCAACCTCGAACGCGATTCGGTGGGCTCGGTGATCCTGGGCGAATACGAACACATCACCGAGGGTGATACGGTGAAGTGCACTGGCAAGATCCTTTCGGTGCCGGTGGGCCCCGAGCTGCTCGGGCGCGTGGTGAATTCCCTGGGCGCCCCGATCGACGGCAAAGGCCCGATCAACGCCAAGCTGACCGACGTGATCGAGAAGGTCGCTCCGGGCGTGATCGCGCGGCAATCGGTGTCGCAGCCGGTGCAGACCGGCCTCAAGGCGATCGACGCCATGGTGCCGATCGGCCGCGGCCAGCGCGAGCTGATCATCGGCGACCGCCAGACCGGCAAGACCGCGGTGGCGGTGGATACCATCATCAACCAGAAGGGCAAAGACCTGTTCTGCGTCTACGTCGCGATTGGGCAGAAAGCTTCGACCATCGCCAACGTGGTGCGCAAGCTCGAGGAGCATGGCGCGATGGAGTACACCATCGTGGTCGCCGCTTCGGCCTCAGAGTCCGCCGCGATGCAGTACATCGCGCCTTACTCCGGCTGCACGATGGGCGAGTACTTCCGCGACCGCGGCCAGGACGCGCTCATCGTTTACGACGATTTGACCAAGCAGGCCTGGGCCTACCGCCAGGTGTCGCTGCTGCTGCGCCGGCCGCCGGGGCGCGAAGCCTACCCGGGCGACGTGTTCTATCTGCACTCGCGCCTGCTGGAACGCGCGGCGCGAGTGAACCCCGCCTACGTCGAGAAATTCACCAAGGGAGCGGTCAAGGGTAAGACCGGCTCCCTCACCGCGCTGCCGGTGATCGAAACCCAGGCCGGCGACGTGACCGCTTTCGTGCCGACCAACGTGATCTCGATTACCGACGGCCAAATCTTCCTGGAGACAGACCTGTTCAACGCCGGCATCCGGCCAGCGATCAACGCCGGCATCTCGGTGTCGCGGGTGGGCGGTGCGGCGCAGACCAAGATCATGAAGCGCAAGGACACGGGCGGCGGCGTACGCCTGGCGCTCGCGCAGTACCGGGAGCTCGCGGCCTTCGCGCAGTTCGCCTCGGACCTGGACGAAGCCACGCGCAAGCAGCTGGAACTCGGCAAGCTGGTCACTGAACTCATGAAGCAGCCGCAGTACCGGCCGTTGCAAGTGTGGGAGATGGCGGTGACTCTGTTCGCGGTCAACAACGGCTTCTTCAACGACATCGACGTCAAGAAGGCGCTGGCCGCCGAGCGCTCGATGCGCGACTACCTGAAGAGCAAATACGCCGACCTCATCAAGCGCATGGAAGAAAAGAACGATCTGTCCGGCGACGATGAGAAAGCGCTCAAGGACGCGATCGCCGACTGGAAGAAGAACGGATCTTACTGAGCGGAAGAATAAGGTGCCGGGTACCAAAGAAATACGGGTGAAGATCAAGAGTGTGCAGAACACTCGGAAGATCACCAAGGCCATGGAAATGGTCGCCGCCTCCAAGATGAGGAAGGCACAGGAGCGCATGCGCATGGCGCGCCCCTACGGCGAGAAGATCCGCAACGTTGCCGCCCACATCAGCCACGCCAATCCCGAGTACCGGCACCCGTTCCTGGTCTCGCGCGACAGCGTGAAGCGCGTCGGCCTGATCGTGATCACCACCGACAAGGGCTTGTGCGGGGCGCTGAACACGAACCTCTTACGCATGGTGCTGAACCAGTACAAGTCATGGCTGGCGGAGGGCGAGGAAGTCGACGTCTGCTGTATCGGCAACAAGGGTTTCGGTTTCATGCAGCGCCTGGGAGCGAACATCGTCTCGCATGCGATCCAGATCGGCGACCGTCCGCAGATGGACAAGCTGATCGGCACCATCAAGGTGATGCTCGACGGCTATACGAAAGACCGGTTCGACCGCCTGGTGATCGGCTATACCCGCTTCCTGAACACCATGAAGCAAGAGCCGATGCTGGAGCAATTACTGCCGCTTTCGGGCGAGCGCCTTGGCGCGCCCGAGACGGTGTGGGACTACCTCTATGAGCCGGAAGCCAAGGCGGTGCTCGACCAGGTAATGACGCGCTACATCGAGGCGATCATTTTCCAGGCGGTGGCCGAGAACATGTCTTCCGAGCAATCGGCGCGCATGGTGGCGATGAAGGCAGCCTCGGACAATGCCGGCGACTTGATCGACGAGCTGACCTTGATCTACAACAAGAATCGCCAGGCCGGAATCACCAAGGAACTATCGGAAATCGTAGGCGGCGCTGCCGCCGTATAAAGGAAATTCATGGCACAAACACAAGGCACCATCGTCCAGTGCATCGGCGCGGTCACCGACATCGAATTCCCGCGCGAAGCGATGCCCAGGATCTACGACGCGCTGATCCTGGAAGACACGGGCGAAACGGGGCTCGCCGAGAAGGGACTCACCTTCGAGGTCGAGCAGCAGCTCGGCGACGGCGTGGTGCGCTGCATTGCGCTTGGCTCCTCCGACGGCTTGCGCCGTGGCATGAAGGTCAAGTCGACCGGCGCGCCGATCTCGGTGCCGGTAGGCAAGGGGACCCTCGGCCGCATCATGGACGTGCTCGGCCGGCCGATCGACGACGTCGGCCCGATCAAGTTCGACAAGCTGCGCTCGATCCACCAGACAGCGCCCAAGTTCGACGAACTTTCCCCCTCGATGGAACTGCTGGAGACCGGCATCAAGGTGATCGACCTGATCTGCCCGTTTGCCAAAGGCGGCAAGATCGGCCTGTTCGGCGGCGCCGGCGTCGGCAAGACGGTCAACATGCTGGAACTGATCAACAACATCGCGACCCAGCACTCGGGCCTGTCGGTGTTCGCGGGCGTGGGCGAGCGCACGCGCGAGGGGAACGACTTCTATCACGAGATGATGGAAGCCGGCGTGGTCAAGATCGACAACCTGCCCGAATCCAAGGTAGCAATGGTGTTCGGCCAGATGAACGAGCCGCCGGGCAACCGGCTGCGCGTGGCGCTGACCGGCCTCACCATGGCCGAGCACTTCCGCGACGAAGGCCGCGACATCCTGTTCTTCGTCGACAACATCTATCGTTTCACGCTCGCGGGTACCGAAGTGTCGGCATTGCTCGGCCGCATGCCCTCTGCGGTGGGCTACCAGCCGACGCTCGCCGAGGAGATGGGCCGCCTGCAGGAGCGCATCACCTCGACCAAGACGGGTTCGATCACCTCGGTGCAGGCGATCTACGTTCCAGCGGACGACCTGACCGACCCGTCACCTGCGACCACCTTTGGCCACCTCGACGCGACCGTGGTGCTTTCGCGCGACATCGCATCGCTCGGCATCTACCCGGCAGTGGACCCGCTCGACTCGACCTCGCGCCAGGTGGACCCCAACACCATCGGCGAAGACCACTACAACACCACACGCGCGGTGCAGGCGACCCTGCAGCGCTACAAGGAACTGCGCGACATCATCGCGATCCTGGGCATGGATGAACTCGCGCCAGAAGACAAGCTCGCGGTGTCCCGCGCGCGCAAGATCCAGAGGTTCCTCTCGCAGCCCTTCACCGTGGCGCAGAACTTCACCGGCACCCCGGGCAAGTACGTCTCGCTCAAGGACACCATCAAGGGATTCAAGATGATCGTCGCGGGCGAGTGCGATGCGCTGCCGGAGCAGGCGTTCTACATGGTGGGCGCGATCGAGGAAGCGTTCGAGAAGGCGAAGACACTCCAGTAATGGCTGCCGCAACCATCCACGTCGACGTCGTCAGCGCCGAAGCCTCGATCTACTCGGGCGAGGCAGAATTCGTCGTCCTGCCAGGCGAAGCGGGCGAGCTTGGCATCTACCCGCGGCACACGCCGCTCATTACGCGCATCAAACCAGGCACCGTGCGCATTACTCCGGCGGGCGGCGGAGTGGAGGAGCTGATTTTCGTCGCGGGCGGCATCCTCGAGGTCCAGCCCAAGGTGATCACGGTGCTTGCCGACACCGCGATCCGCGGCCATGACCTCGACGAAGCGAAAGCGAACGAAGCCCTGAAGAAGGCCGAGGAAGCGCGCGCCAAAGCGAAGGACAAGCAGGAAATCGCGGTGGTCGAGGGTGAGCTGGCGATGCTCGCCGCGCAGCTCGCGGCGATCAGGAAACTGCGCAGGAAGTAGGGTTTCCTCTCCGGACTTCCTACTTGGGCGGCGTGGCGTACGGTTCGTCCGGCGCGAAGAATTCCGTTTCCTTCAGTCCCCCGGCAGTCCACTCCATGACCGCGGCGTGGGCGAGCAGGACCTTTTGGTATGCCGCCGCCTCGCCGGCGAGTTCGACGCCGTAGGTGACGAAGCGCGTGGCCACGGGCGCGTAGTACGCGTCGGCTCCGCTGAACGCGCCGAACAGATACGGCCCGCCTTTGCCGAATTTCGCCCGCGTACCGATCCAGATCGCGCAGATGCGCGCGATATCCTTCGCCACTTCGGCGTTCATGCCCTCGCCCGGGTGGCGGCTGCGCAGATTCATCGGCATGGCCGAGCGCAGAGCGCGAAACCCCGCATGCATTTCGAAAGCGATGCTGCGCGCACGAGCGCGCGCCTGCGCGTCCGCAGGCCACAGGTTCCTGGCGGGAAACAGTTCGCCGGCGCGCTCGATGATCGCGAGCGTGTCCCAGGTCGCAAACCCCGCCCCCGGCTCGCCCTCCCAGAGCACGGGCACGAGGCCGGAAGGCGAAAGCTTGGCGATGTTCACCTGCCAGTCCTGCGAGTCGAACTTGAGGACGCGCTCACGGAAGGGGACGCCGCAGCCGCGCAGCGCAATCCAGGGACGCATCGACCAGGACGAGTAATTCTTGTTGCCGACGATCAGCGTGAGCTCTGGGTTCATGACGCGATTTGACCTCGGGCACGGCGCGCTGGCAAGAGCACGGTTTGACCCATCTCGCGCCAACCCGTCACCATGCCGCATGGAGTCGTCTGGTGCGGGTTGCGGCCGAGGCGCAGGTTTGGCGGCCGGACGGTTCATTGCCTCGGTTTGTGCAGCCCTCTGTTTTTGGTGTGCACCCGCAATTGCGGACGATTCTGTTCGCGCCAGTGCCGTTCCCTCGTTCGCCGAACTCGAAGCCGCCGGCGCCGTGATCGGCGAAGTGCGCATCGTGACGCAGGACATCTTCGACCTGGATGATCCCAGGGAGAACAACGCGCTGTTTCGTCTCGCCAACCAGCTGCACATCAAGACGCGCCCGAGCGTGATCCGCCGCTCGCTGCTGTTCCGCAGCGGCGAGCGGGTTTCGCTGCGCGTGATGGAGGAATCGGAGCGCGCGCTGCGCGCCAACAGCTACCTGTACGACATCAGCATCCGGCCGGTCGACTACCGCGACGGCATCGTCGACATCGAGGTGCACACCCGCGATACCTGGACGCTGCAGCCCGGAGTGAGTTACAGCCGTGGCGGCGGCAGCAACACGAGCGGACTGACGCTGAAGGAGAAAAACCTGTTCGGCACCGGGGTCTCGATTGGCATCGAGACCACCTCCACGGTGGATCGCTCAGGCTCGGAATTCGAATTCGCACACAATCAGGTGTTCGGTGGCTGGACCGCCTTCAGTTTGAAGCGGGCCGCCTATAGCGACGGATCGAGCCACTCGGTCTCGCTGGCCCGGCCGTTCTATGCGCTCGATGCGCGCTGGGCGCTCGGTGCTTCCACCGGACAATTCGATCAGATCGATTCCGTTTACAGCAGCAGTGCGGTCGTCGGGCAATACCGCCACCGGCAGCAGAGCAGTGAAATCTTCGGCGGCTGGTCGAAAGGCCTGGTCAATGGCTGGGTACAGCGCTTTTCAGTCGGCGCGGGCTATACGGACGACATCTACGTGATCGATCCAAACTATGTCCCGCCGGCACAACTGCCGCCCGACCAGACCCTGGCGTACCCGTTTATCCGTTACGAAGTGATCGAGGACAAGTACGCCAAGGTCAGCAACCGCGACAAGATCGGGCGTCCCGAATTTTTTGCCATGGGATTCAATTCGAACGTGCAACTAAGCCGCGCCTCGACCAGCTTCGGCTCGACGCGGGACCTGTGGCTCTATTCCGGCGCGATCAGCAAGGGCTTCGAGTCGGTGGGCGGCGGCGAGCTGCTGACCGGACTCACTTTCTCCGGGCAGTACGCCGACGACCAGGGCGAGCGCCAGTTCCTCGGCGCCACGACCCGATACTTCCTGCCGCAAGGGGGGCGCAGATTGTTCTATGCCGGAGCATTCCTCGACACGATCAGGAATCCCGGCCCTACCGACCAACTCCTGCTGGGCGGCGACAACGGCCTGCGCGGGTATCCGCTGCGTTACCAGAGCGGCACTCAGCGGGCCTTGTTCACCGTCGAAGAAAGGTTCTATACCGACTGGTATCCGTTCCAGTTGTTTCGCGTAGGCGGCGCCGTTTTCTTCGATGTCGGGCGCGCCTGGGGCGGCGACTACCAGAACCTGGCCAATCCCGGCTGGTTGCGCGACGTCGGCTTCGGGTTGCGACTGGTCAGCGACCGTTCGGCATTCGGCAATGTCGTGCACCTGGATGTGGCGTTCCCGCTCGATGCCACTGCCGATATCAAGAAAGCTCAATTCCTGGTCAAGACCTACAGCACATTCTGAGCCGAAGCAGGCGAGCGGGGAGGACGGCCGGAGGAGGAGGCTAGCCCCGCGTCCCGCGCTCGCCGCCGCGGTTCCTGGATTCGAAAGCGAACACCACGTAGCGTAGCTGGCCGCCGGCACGCAGCGCATCGAACGGATAGCAGGTCACCAGTGTCAGCCGGGTCGGTCCTTCCTGCTTGGCTACCCATACGTCACGCTTGTCCAGCACGCTCGCGTCTTGAACGCGGTAAGCGACTTGTCTGCCGTCTGCGCGCTCGACGTGAAGCAGGTCGCCCGGTTTCACGTTTCGCAGGAAGGCAAGGTGGGTATCGCGGTGCCCGCCGACCACGCTGTTGCCGGGTGCTCCAGGAACGGGAGTGCCGGAAAAGTGCCCCGGACCGAAGGCGATGCCGTCGGCGCCCGCAAGTACATAGCGCTCGATCCCCAGCACCGGCACCGACAGACGCGCGACCGGCCAGGTGTCGGCCCAAGGCCAGGGTTTCACTTCCTTCCCACCGTCGAGGGTGCGCTGCCAGGCGCGAGCGATGAGCTCCTGCGCCAGCCAGCCTTTGGCCTGGATCCAGGCCCCCTGGCCGAATTGCAGGGTGCCGATGAGAAACAGCCCCAGGGCCAGAGACTTCCAAGCCCAGTTGCGCGTCGTTGTGACGCGCGTCGCCGGCCACGCGCATTCCGCGCCCCAGGCGAGGTCGGCCTTCACGCCAACCTCTGCAGCAGCAACGCGCCCTGGTTCATCCCGATGGCCGGCGCCGCCTCGGCACGGCCGGCCAGCAGCAGCACTGTGGCGATCAGCACGACCGCGGTGGCCAGCGCGATGGTCCCCGCGAGTGCGACGAATGCGATCAGGTCAAAAGCGATGATGCGGGCATTGGCGGAAGGCGTCTGGCTGGTCATGGTGGCGGTGTCCTTGGGGCTGGAGCTGCTTCTGAGGATGCATTGAAGAGGTCCGTGGGGGCTGCGCAGCGTCGGGCTGCCGCAAAGCCGGCGAAGAATTCTGGCAATCCCGTGGCAGGCGCCGCGGCGGCAGCGTTGAGCTATAGTCGCCCGCCATGTCCCGCCGCATCGCCATCGTCGAGGACGATCCGGCCATTCGCGCCAACTACAGCGAAGCGCTGCGCAAGCACGGCTTCGAGGTCGGTGCCTACGCGGGCCGTGCCGAGGCGCTGAACGCAATGCGCGCGCGCCTGCCGGACCTGGCAATCATCGACATCGGCCTGGGCAGCGACGCGGATGCCGGATTCACGCTTTGCCGGGAGCTGCGCGCGTTGTCCGCGACCCTGCCGATAATTTTCCTCACCGCGCGCGACAGCGATTTCGACGTCGTGTCAGGCCTGCGGCTCGGCGCCGACGACTACCGGACCAAGGACGTGAGTCTGCCGCACCTGATGGCGCGCATCAGCGCCCTGTTCCGCCGCGCCGAACTGTCGCGCGAATCGCCGGCGCTCGAAGAAACCATCGAGCGCGGGGCGCTGACCCTGGACTTGAAGCGCTTCAGCGTCAACTGGCTCGGCAAGCCGGTGCCGCTCACCCTCACCGAGTTCTGGATGGTGCACGCTCTTGCCCGCCACCCGGGACACGTGAAGAACCGCGAGCAGCTGATGCGTGAAGCCAATCTGGTGGTGGACGACGGCACGGTGACTTCGCACATGAAGCGCGTACGGCGCAAATTCCAGGGCGTCGACGCCGCGTTCGACCACATCGAGACCGCGTACGGCATGGGCTACCGTTGGAAGGAGTGACGCGGCGCCTGGCGCTCGGCTTGCGCGCCAAGCTGGCGCTGGTGTCGCTGGTCCTGCTCGCCCTGCCCTGGGTGGGCGTGCGCTATGTGAACGAGCTCGAGCAGGTGTTGCTGGAAGGCCAGCAGCGCGCGCTTGTCGGTACTGCGCGCGCCATCGCCACCGCGCTGCACGAGCGCCCGCAACTGCTGGTCGCGCTGCCGGAGCGTGACGACGCCATGCGCCGCGAGGCGGAGCTCGAGCTGCAGCGCATCGCGGATAACGAAGAGCGCCTGCTCGACCCGGCTGCCACGCCGGTGCCGCTGGCGCGCGAAGCGGTGCTTGCCGCGCGTGCCGCGCAGGAGGACATTGCCGCGATCCTGCGCGGAGTGCAGCGCACCGAATCGCGCATCTGGGTGGTGAACCGCCGCTACCAGGTACTCGCCCTGGCAGGCAGCCTGCGTCGCTCCGAGCCGCCCGCCGAGGAAAGCGGATTGCTGCGCGAGGCCTGGCGGGGCCTCGCCGGCTGGCTGATCCAGCGCCCGCGCGAGGACTTCTCCGAGGCGGTGCCGGATGATGTGCTGGCCACCGGGCGCGACATCGCGTCTGCATTGCAGGGAACGCCGGGCAGCCGCACGCGCCGCACCGTCGACGGCCGCGCGGTGGTGGTGTCTGCGGCGCACCCCGTATGGAACCGCAACGAGGTTGCCGGAGCGGTGGTGGTGGAGGAGACCACCAACCCGATTGCCACGCTGCGCAGCGAAGCGCTGGAGCGACTGCTTGCTCTCACGCTGACGGTGTTCCTCGGCGCGGCGGCATTGCTGATCGCGTATGCCTCCTGGCTGTCGCTTCGCATCCGCCGCCTGCGCGACGAAGCGGAAAGTGCGATCGACGCGCGCGGCCGCATCACGCGCCTCGCCGCCGGCTCGGAGGCGGGCGACGAGATCGGCGATCTGTCGCGCAGCTTCTCGGCCATGCTGGCCAAGCTCGCGCAGCACCATGCGTACCTGGAGAGCATGGCGGGGCGCCTGTCGCACGAGTTGCGCACGCCGATTGCAGTGGTGCGGTCCTCGCTGGAGAACCTGAAGCTGGCAGTGAATGCCGATGAAGCGCGTACCTATATCGAGCGCGCGGAGCAGGGCCTGGCGCGGTTGAACACCATCCTGCAGAGGATGAGCGAGGCGAACCGCCTGGAGCACAGCCTGCGGGCGGCAGAGCGTGAGCGCTTTGATCTGGCGGCGTTGGTGCGCGGCTGCGTCGAGGGCTACCGGCTTGCCTACGCGCAGTCTCCGTTCGCCCTTGAGCTGCCTGGCCGCGCGTTGCAGGTCGCTGGTGCTGCGGACCTCGCGGCGCAGTTGCTCGACAAGCTGGTGGAGAACGCGGTGGAATTCTCGCGGCCGGGCGAGCCAGTGCGCATCTCGTTGGAGGAACGCGACGGCGCAGCGGTATTGTCTGTGGAGAACAAGGGCCCGCTGCTGCCCGCCGAAATGCACGGGCGGCTGTTCGAGTCCATGGTGTCGGTGCGCGGCGCGAGTGCGGGCCCGCATCTCGGCCTGGGTCTGTACGTCGCGCGGCTGATCGCGGAGTTTCACGGCGGCACCATCGACGCGACGGATCTCGACTCCGGCGGCGGGGTCGTGCTGCGCGTGCGGCTGCCGCTGGCGCGCTAGAATCGCGCCCTCCATGAAGCCGCTAGCCGAGATGCGCGGCGCAGAACGCTTGCGCGGCCTGCTGTTCGACATCGACGACACACTGACCACCGACGGCCGGCTCACCGCGCTGGCCTACGCCGCGCTCGAGCGGTTCAGGCGCGCAGGGCGCATCGCGATTGCGGTGACCGGGCGCCCCGCCGGCTGGTGCGACCACATCGCGAGGATGTGGCCGGTGGATGCGGTGGTGGGCGAGAACGGCGCGTTCTACTTTTGCTACGACAAAGGCAGGCTGTACAAGCGCTTTCACGACGTGGACGCGGTACGCGCCGAGAAGCGCGCGCGCCTCGCGGCGATCGGCGCTCGGATCCTTGCGGCGGTGCCTGGCTGTGCGCTGGCGTCGGACCAGCCCTACCGCGAAGTCGACCTGGCGATCGACTACTGTGAGGATGTGGCGCCGCTGCCGCTGGCGGCGGCTGAGCGCATCGTGGCGCTGATGCGTGGCGCCGGGCTCAACGCGAAGATCAGCTCGATCCACGTCAACGGCTGGTTCGGCGGCTACGACAAGCTGGCGATGGCCAAAGTCCTGTTGGCGGAGAAGTTCGCGACCGACCTCGACGCAGTGAACGCGGAATACGCCTACGCCGGGGATTCGCCGAACGATGCGCCGATGTTCGGCTATTTCGTGAACTCCGTCGGCGTGGCGAATATCGCGCGTTTCTCGGGGCACCTGGCCGCTGCGCCGAAATATGTGACCCGCAGCGAATCCGGCGCGGGCTTCGCCGAACTG
>CAZVZV010000131.1:0-11277 GCA_964631735.1 uncultured Enterobacteriaceae bacterium | reverse complement strand
ACTTCCGCTGCCTCTGGTACCAGGTGGACGCAGACGACGCCGACGTGGCCACCTTCTTCCACTACCTCGGCCACGCCGCGCGCAAGCTCGACGCCGCCGCGCCGCCCGACCTGCCGGGCGCCGCCTCCCTGCAGGACGTCGACCCGGCTTCGCTCGCGCGCAAATTCTTCCGCAGTCTGTTTGCACGCGTGCGGGCACCCTTCGCGCTGGTGCTGGACAACCTGCACGAAGTGCCCGCGGAAAGCGCGCTGCATGCGGTGCTCGAAGCGGGGCTCGGCCAGGTGCCGAAGAATTGCTGTGTCATCGTCACCAGCCGCAACGAGCCGCCCGCGTCGCTCGCTCGCGCGCGTGTCACGGGCGAGATGGTGTGCGTGGGCTGGGATCAGCTGCGCCTGGACCCGATCGAGCTCGCAGAGATCGCGCGGCTGCGCGGGCACGAGCTGAAGGACGACGCGGTGGCGCAGTTCGCCGAGCGCACGCAGGGCTGGGCGGCGGGACTGGTGCTGATGCTCGAGCACGCGAAGCTCTCCGGGCGCATCGCCGAGTTTCCCGGCGACGCGACCCCCAAGGTGATCTTCGACTACCTGGCCGGCGAGATCTTCGAGAGGTTCGAAGCGCGCACGCGCGAATTCCTGCTGCGCATCGCCTGCCTGCCGCGCATGAACGCGGAGGTGGCGCAGGCGCTCACGGGCGAGGAAAAAGCGGGGCGGCTGCTGCTCAACCTGGCGCTCAACGGCTATTTCGTGAACGAAGTGCAGTCGGAGGCGGGCCGCATGTTCCAGCTGCACCCGCTGCTGCGCGATTTCCTGCGCGGCCGCGCGGCGCAGGAGCTGCCCGAGGCCCTCGCGCACCCCTGGCTGCAGCGCGCCGCGGGCCTGCTGCGCGGGGCCGGGCAGGCGGAGGATGCGGTGGCGCTGCTCGCCGAGAGCCGCAGCTGGGCTGAGGTGGCGCGCATCGCGGCAGAAGAGGCGGGCGCGATGCTGGCGCAGGGACGCAGCGCCACGGTGGAAGCCTGGCTCGACATGCTGCCGCCGGAATTCCTCGAGCGCGACCCGCGGCTGCTGCACGCGGCGGGTGTGTGCCGCGCGCACGCCAGCCCGCGCGCCGCGCAGCGCGCTTTCGAGCAGGCCTGCGAGGGTTTTCGCGCGACGGGCGACACGCGCGGCATGGTGCAGAGCGCCTGCGGCGCGATCGACGCGCTGTTGTTCGAATTCGACGACCTGGCGCCGCTCGATCGCTGGAGCGGGGTGCTGGCAGCGCTGCCGCTGGAGGGCGATGCGGCGGGCGCGGCGGCGCTGGTGCGCGCCACCCTGCTGCGCGACCCAGGCAACGCTCAACTGGGCGCCTGGCTGGAACGCGCCGAGAAGGCCGCCGGCGGGCCGTCGCTGGCGCGTGCGGCCGTGGCGCTGCTGCAAGGAGACCTGGCGTCCGCGCGGGCGGCGCTGGACAGCCTGCGTTCGCGCGAACTCCCGCCGCGCGCCCGTATCGCCATGGCGCTGGCCGGGGCGCTGCACGAGTTGCTCTCGGGATCGCATGCCGCGGCGCTCGAGGCGGCTCGCGCCGCGCTGGCCACGGCGGAGTCCGAGGGCTTGCACGGCTGGGACCAGTGGCTGCGCGTGGTGGCATCGGCCGCCGCGCTTGGCGCTGGCGAGCTCGACACGGCGCGCGGCGAACTGCAGCGGCTCGAGGCGGGCGGCGCGCAACTGCGCCGCGGCGATCGCGCGCTGGTGCACTACCTGCGGGGTTGGCTCGCGCTGCTGGAAGGCGATGGCCCCGGTGCGCGGCGCGAGGCAAAAACTGCGCTTGCGCTGGCTGTGGAGACCGGACTGCCCTGGCTGGAGTGCCTGACGCGGCTCGCCCTGGCGCAGGCGCTCGGCGATGACGTCGACCGGCGCGCGCGCGAGTCGCAGCTGCGATCGGCCGAAGCCCTGGCCGAGCGCTCGCAGAGCGATCTGTTGCGCTTCTGCGCGCGGCTGGCGGCCGCCGGAGCGGAGCCGCTCGAGGCTCTGCGCGGCGCGTTCGCGCTCGGCCGCGAGCACGGCTACCTGCATGCTCCCTGGTGGCAGCCGCAGGCGATGGCGGAGCTTTGCGTGCTGGCGCTGCGCCACGGCGTGGAGGCGGACTACGCGCGCTCGCTGGTGCGCTCGCGGCGCCTCGCTCCGCGCGTCGCGCCGCTGCGCCTGCGCGACTGGCCCTGGCCGTTTCGCGTGCGCGCGCTGGGCCGTTTCGAGCTGCTGCGCGACGCATCGCCCGTGGAATTCTCGGGCAAGGGCCCGGGCCGGCCGATGGAGCTGTTGAAGGTGCTGCTGGCGCACGGCGGGCAGGACGTGCGCGCGGACCAGATCGCCGATGCGCTGTGGCCGCACGTCGACGCGGACTACGCGCACAAATCCTTCACCGCGACGCTGCACCGGCTGCGGCGGTTGCTCGGCGAGGATGATGCGGTGCTGCTGCGCGATTCGCGGCTGAGCCTCAATTCCGCGCTGGTCTGGGTGGACGGTTGGGCGCTGGAGCAGGTCTGCGCCGCCATCGACGAGGCGCTGCGCGCGCCAAACGTGGAACTGCGCGCGCTCGCCGACGAGGCGCTGGCGCTGTACCGCGGGCCATTCCTGCCCGACGAGTCCGAGCAGCCGAGCTATATCGCTTGCCGCGAGCAGGTGCGCCTGCGCCTACTGCGCTGCCTGGCGCGCATTGCGCGGCGTTGGGAGGATGCAGGGCAGCCCGAAGCTGCCGCCGACTGCTACCTGCGCTGCATCGAGGCCGACCCCGTGTTCGAGGCGCCCTACCGAAACCTGATGCTCAGCTACCAGCGCTCAGGTGACCAGGTCGAGGCGCGCGCGACCTACGAGCGGCTGCGCACCATCCTGCAGGCGCGCCTGAAGGCGGCGCCCTCGCCGGAGACGCAGGCGGTGTACGCCAGCCTCAGGGCGAGCGGCCCCTGACGCCCAGCTCGCCCTCGATCCGCGCCCACATCTTGTCGATTGCCTTGTGCACGCCGGTGGGCGGGGCGTACTCGCGCCGTGGCATGCCGGAGGGCGGCGGGGTGACCTGGCGCATGCGCGCGGTGAGCGAAACTTCGCTGTCGGCGCCTGCCTGAACCACGGTGGCGTTGATCACGATCTCGAGCCCTTCCGGCTCGAAGCTGACGAACCAGCTGGGGATCAGGCCGACGTGGCGCGCGGCGATCTCGCGCATCATCGGCAGGTCGGCCTGCGCGACTTCGCGCCACTCCTGCATGTTGAGCGGCAACGGCGCGGGGGCCGAGAAATTCAAGTAACCGAGGTCCGCGTCCTGGCCATCCATGCGCATGCCGAGCTGGCTCAGCGCCGAGCGCACGCCGGCAAACGTCCTGCCGCGGGGCAAAGCGAATACGCGCGTGCCCTTCTGCGCCAGGATGGCCTCGTACTGGCTGCGAAAGACCTGGTTGACTTCGTTGATCGCGGGGACGACCCTTTCCTGGGTCATGCAGCCGGCGGCAAGCGAGGCTAGCAGCCCCAGGATTGCCGCGCGACGCCACGCGCTCCAGGTTCCCGGCAGTTCCATCGGCACACCCCCCGCGGGGAATCTTAACCCGGTCCGGCTCAGCGCAGCAGCCGGTCGGCCTGCTGGATCTCCGCGGGCTGCAGCGCGGCCTTGACCTGCTCGACCCGGGGCTTGGCCTCCGCATTCCCGGCGCGCACCGCCTTGCTGTACCAGATGTAGGCCTGGAAATTGTTCTGCGGCACGCCGCGCCCGGCGGCGTACATCTCGCCCAGCGTGAACTGCGCTTTCGCGTTGCCTTGATCGGCGGCCTTGCGGTACAGCGCCAGACTTTCGGCGTCGTTGCCGCGCGCGCGCGCTTGTTCGGCGAGCGCCAGCAGGTCAGGCGCCGGCGGTGGCGCGATCACCGACGCGGGTGCTGGTGCGGGCGCAGGCTTGGGAGTGGGTTCCACGGACTTCACCGGCGGCGGTGCTGCCGCTGCCGCTGCCGCGGCAGCGGCGCGGCGGGCTTCCTCCTGCCGCTTGCGCTCGGCTTCCGCGCGCTTGCGTGCCTCGGCTTCCACCTTGGCATCCGCCTTGTTCCTTGCCTCGGCTTCATTCTTGAGACGCAGTTCCAGCGCGGCGAGCTTGCGTTCGAGCTCAGCCTGCGCGGCCTTCGACGCGGCGAGCCCCGCAACCTGCGGATCTGCTTGCGGCGGAGCAGGGGCCACTGCAACTGGAGGAGCCTTCGTCACTTCGGGCAGAATCGGCTTTTCACGCGGCGGCACCAGCCACAACACTACCGCGACCGCAGCAACCAGCGCGCCGAGCGTCGCCCAGATCACCGGCCCCCGCACCGAGATGGCAGACGCGGCGGCGGGCGCCGCTGCCGGCGCCGTAGCGGCGGGCGGCGGCGCGGTTCGCGTCACCGGCCTGGTTGCCGAAGTAAGTTCCCCGCGCCACTCCGCGATGCTCTGCGGCCGGTCCTTTTCGGCGAATCCGAGCGCGTGGTCGATGGCCTTGAGCAGGCCCGCTGAATAGTGACCGCTGCCGATGGTGGCGGCCGGCACCAGCATCTCGCGCGTGCTGCCCAGGACACCCTTGCTGCGCCCGATCGCGTCCATCGGCGCGATGCCGGCGATGGCGCGGTAGCAGGTCGCGCCCAGGCTGTACAGGTCGGTCCACGGGCCCTGGTTCTCGCCGGAGCTGTAGTACTGCTCGAACGGTGCGTAGCCGGGGGCCACCAGGATGGTGACGGTGCGCGCATGGCCCAGGGAGTTGCGCGCCGAGCCGAAATCGAGCAGCACCGGCGAGCCGTCGGCGCGGATGTGGATGTTGTCGGGCTTGATGTCGCGGTGGATGAAGCCCGCGCCGTGCACCAGTTCCAGGCCGTCGAGGATCGGCAGCACCACGCGCATCAGCTCGTCCTCGGGGAGCGTGCGGCGCCGCTCGAGCAGCGAGGCCAGGTTCTCGCCCTCCTCGAAGCGCATCACCATGTAGGCGGTGTTGTTGTGCTCGAACACCGAATGCACGCGCACGATGTTCGGGTGGTCGAATCTGGCCAGCGTGCGCGCCTCGCGGATGAAGCGGTCCAGCCCCCAGCGGTAGCGCTCGCTATGCTCCTCGGTGCGCGAGCGCACCGAGGAGTCGGTCCGGCGCGTAGCCACGTCCGTCGGCAGGTACTCCTTGATCGCCACCAGCTGGTCCAGGTTGGTGTCGCGCGCGAGGTAGGTGATGCCGAAGCCGCCCTGGCCCAGCACCCTCTCCAGGACGTACCAGTGCAGCCGGTACTGGGCCGGCAGTGCGTCGGGGTAGGGGTGGTCGCTCATGGTGGCGCCGACACTCTACTACCGCCCCGGTCCCTGTAACTCATCTGTAAGCCACCCGTGAGTGGGGTGCAACCCCCCGCCGCCGATGATGGACTCACCGGGGCATGGGCCCTGGATCAATCCCTGGAGGTAGACATGAACCGCAAAACCCGCATCGCCGCCTTGCTGGCGGCAACCACCCTGACGCTTTCCGGCTGTTACGTGATGCATGGGCCGGACGGCCAGATCTGGCACGTGATCCCTCCCGGCCCGGTGCCGATCGGCGGCGTTCCGCCCAATGTCACTGGGGGCGCGCCGGGCGCCGTGGCGCTCAACGTGCGCATGTATCCGGCCAACGAGGAGGCCTCGCAGACCGGCGTGCTGACCGGCACGGTGATCAACATGATGACCGGCAAGGGCCGTTTCCAGCTCAACTACAAGGGCGAGGTGCTCACTGGCGAGGCGACACGCGTGGACGGCGACGCGCGCCGCGGCGTGGCGAGCGCTTTCGGCTCGAGCGGCACCTACATGAGCTGCGAGTACCAGATGAGCAATCCGCGCCAGGGCGCCGGCACCTGCACCCTGTCCAACGGCGCCACGTACAAGGCGCACATCGGCAGCTGAAGCCGAGACGACCATGCTCCGCTCCGAACTGCAGAACGCCCGCCTCACCGTCCTCGCGGACGACGGCGATAACCTTGACCGTTTCCGCGACGCGCTGCAGGGCATTCCCCGCATCCGCGTCGCGGAACGGCTGCAGTCGGGCGGTGCGGACATCGCCTGGTCCCTCGCGGTCCGGCCGGTGGTGCAGGTCCTGCGGCTGGACCTGGTTCCCGCGCCGGCACCAGCGGGCGGCGGCGCGCAACACCTGACTTTGCGCGAGGTGGACGTGCTGCGCCTGTTGTCACTGGGCTGCGGCTACTTCGAGATCGGCACGCGGCTGGGGGTATCGGTGAACACGGTCACCAGCCACATCAAGAACGCTTACCGCAAGCTGGATGTGCATTCTGCCGCCGCGGCGGTGATGCGCGCGGTGGAGCTGCGGTTGCTGGGGCAGGCCTAGCATCCCCAGCCTGCCATTCCCGCCTAGGCCTGCGCAGACCGCGAGGTTGCGCGACGCTTTCGCTTGATTGCCGCGATACGTGAGACTTTGCTTACCGTAGCACCCGCGCCAATCCCAACAATTTCCTGGAACAGATCTGGATGCCTGTTGAGCACCTTGAACAGCTTCACCAGCGCGACGGGCGGCTTGGTCTTCCCGCTCTCGTAACGGCTGAAGGCGTTCGCGCCCCCGCCAAACACTTTCGCGGCGTCCTGCTGCGTGAGATCAAATTGCCGGCGAACCTGCGTCAGCAGGTCAATGGGCGTCAGTCCGGCGTTCACCGTCTTGTTGAACTCAAGCATCTCCTTGGACGTCCTCACCGATTCGCCCGTGTCCATGACGACCTCCCGGCACTTCGGGTTGTCGCAGAATTTTCCCTTGACTGCCTTGATGACCGCCTTCTTGCCCTTGTAGCTGTAGGGCACATTGCGGACAGCGGCAACGAGGCTTCCGGTCCCACACGTCGGGCATTTCATTCGTCTTTCTCCTTGAACGAGACAATGAGCAGGTCCTCGACAATGGTGAGCTTGAGATAAACGCCGCCGCGGCGCGTATTGGCGTGATACACGTCATGCCACACCTTGTGGTCCGCGTGCGAGGTCATGCTCTTGTAGAGATCTCTGCTCATCAAGCTCAATACAACATTCAGCATTTCTTCGGCGGCAAAGCCCATCGCTGCGCCGCCGGCCACTGCGGTCATCGTAAAGCTCACCCGGCCCTCCCCGATCAGGCGCTTGACGCTCGCGAGCGGGTAGTGGGCTTTACGCTTTTCCAAGAAGCAATATTAACCTAATTGGTTAGAATTTGGCAAATAGGTTAAGTGCCATTCCTGCGGCCAACGCCGCGGAGATCACCTGTACGCAGTCCTCCGGCGCTGCGGCGATGTCCACCTCGATCGCCTGCGCCGGCGGCTCGAGCGCCGCGAACTGGCTCTCCAGCAGCGAGGCGGGCATGTAGCGGTGCACTCGGTCCTGCATGCGTGAACGGATCAACTCGATCGAGCCGCGCAGGTGCACGAAGCGGCACTCGGTGCCCTCCGCCAGGATCCTTCGATAGGACTCTCGTAGCGCAGAACACGCCAGCACCGCGTTCTGCCTTTTCCTCAACTCCGCATTGAGGCGTTCGAGCCACGGCTTGCGATCCTCGTCCGTGAGCGGCAGGCCAGCGGCCATCTTCGCCACGTTCTCCGGCGGATGGAACTCGTCGGCGTCGAGGAATTCCACGCCGAGCCTTTGCGCGAGCAGGGCGCCGACGGTGCTCTTGCCGCAGCCCGACACGCCCATCACGACGACTCTCAAGATCTGGTGACGGCGTGCCCGCCAAACCCGGCGCGCATCATGGCGAGGAGCTTGCGCGCGTAGTCGGAGCGACCCTGGCTGGAAAAGCGCCCCATCAGCGCCATGGTGAGCACCGGCGCCGGCACGCCGAGCTCGATGGATTCGAGCGCGGCCCAGCGCCCCTCGCCCGAATCGGCCACCACCGGCGCCACGCCTTCAAGGGCGTCTTCGCGCTGCAACGCCTCCGCACACAGGTCGAGCAGCCAGGAGCGGATCACGCTGCCATGGCGCCAGGTCTCCGCCAGGCGGCCGGAATCGAAGCCGAGGTCCTCGCGCGCCGCAAGCAGCGCGAATCCCTCGGCCAGCGCCTGCATCATCCCGTACTCGATGCCGTTGTGGATCATCTTGGCGTAGTGCCCGGCGCCGGCCGGCCCGCAATGCAACCAGCCGCGTTCGGGCCCTGGCGCCAGGATGCGCGCGTAGGGCTCGAAGATTTCGATCGACTTGGGCGTGCCGCCGAGCGTCAGGCAGTAGCCGTTGGCCAGGCCGTGCACGCCGCCCGAGACACCGGCGTCGATGAAGCGCAGGCCCTTTTGCGAAAGTTCCAGGGCACGGCGCATCGAGTCCTTGTACAAGGCGTTGCCGCCGTCCACCAGCGTGTCGCCGGAGGAAGCGAGCGGCAGCAGCTCGCGCAGCGCGTCCTCGGTGGCGCTTCCCGCCGGCAGCATCAGCAGGAGCACGCGTTCGCCCTCGAGCTGCGCGCAGACCGCGGCGAGCCCCTCCACGCACTCGACACCAGGTTCGCCCGCGAGCGCCTCGCGCGCCGCGCGCTCGCGGTCGAAGGCCAGCACGCGCACGCCGCCGCGCGCCAGCCGCCGCGCCATGTTGGCGCCCATCCTGCCCAGCCCTACGATGCCGATGTCCATGCTAGCCTCCAGGAGACGGGCTCATTCTATAATCGCCGCGGAGGAGGGTCGTCCCATGAGAAAGCTATTTGCTGCGCTCGCGCTCGGCACGCTGTGCGCTGCCGCGCAGGCACAGTACCCGAACAAACCGATCAGGATCATCGTGCCGTTCCCGGCCGGTTCGGCCACCGATACGATTACGCGAATCCTGGGCAACGCGGTGTCCAACGCCGTGGGCCAGCCGGTACTGGTCGAGAACAAGGCCGGCGCCGACGGCGCGATCGCGGCGGCCGAAGTGGCACGCGCCGCCCCCGACGGCTACACGTTGCTGATGGCCACCAACAGCCCGATGTCGGCGGTGCCCGCGCTGAAGAAGGTGCCGCCCTACGATCCGGTAGCCGACTTCACGCCGATCACCGACATCGGCCGCTACACCTTCTTCGTCGTCGTGCACCCGAGCGTGCCGGCGAAGACGCTGGCCGAGTTCATCCAGCATGCGAAGGCGAATCCGGGCAAGATCAACTACGCCACCGGCAACACGACGGGCATTGCCTCCACCGCTTTCTTCGCCGCGCAGGCAGGCATCGACATGGTGCACGTGCCCTACAAAGGCGAGCCGCAGGCGATGATCGACCTGATCGGCGGGCGCGTGCAGCTCATGTTCGCTTCCTTCAGCACCTCGGTGCCGCAGATACGGGAGGGCAAGCTGCGCGCCCTCGTCACCACGCTGCCCAAGCGCAGCCAGGTGCTGCCGGAGGTACCGACCATTGCAGAGGCCGGCATGCCGCAGTTTTCCGTGACGTCTTGGGCCGGCCTGTTCGGACCGGCGAAGATGTCGAGGGCGATCGTGGAGCGCCTGAACAAGGAATTCGCCGCGGCGATGGCGCGCGCCGATGTGCAGGACCTGATGGAGAAGCAGGCTTTCGTACTGAGTCCTTCGTCGCCAGAGCGCTTGGCCGCTTTCGTCAAGGAACAGATGGAAAGCTACCGCAACATCCTGCGCGCCGCCGGCGTGCAACCGGAGTGAGGCCATGACCAGAATCCTTGCAGCGTTCCTTGTCACACTGTTCTCGGCCGCCGCCGCCGCGCAGTATCCCAACAAGCCGATCCGCCTGATCGTGCCGTTCCCGCCGGGCGGCGCGGCCGAGCTCGGTGCGCGCATTTTTACGCAGCCGCTCGGGCAGGCGCTCGGACAGCCGATCCTCATCGAGACCAAGCCTGGCGCGGAGGGCATCATCGCCTCCGAGGCGGTGAAGCAGGCTGCCCCCGACGGCTACACGCTCTACTACGGCACCGCGACCGGGATGTCGTTCGCGCCTGCTGCGAAGAAAGTCCCGCCCTACGATCCGGTCAAAGACTTCACTCCGGTGTCGCTGGTCGGGATCTTCGGATTCTTCGTCTTCTCGCACGCCAGCCTTCCGGTCAACACGATCGGCGAGCTGGTCGCCTATGCGCGCGCCAACCCGGGCAAGCTCAACTACGGCACCGGCAACGCCACCAGCATCCTGGCGACGGCGCAGTTCGCCGCGTTGCAGAAGATCGACATGGTGCACATCCCTTACAAGGGCGACGGGCCGCTCACCATCGATCTGGTGGGCGGGCGGGTGCATCTGGCGATCGCGACGCCCGGCACGCTCGCGCCCCAGGTGAAAGACGGCAAGCTGCGCGCGCTCGCCACGCTGCTGCCGAACCGCAACGCGCTGCTGCCGGAGGCTCCTACCATGCCAGAGGCGGGGCTGGAAAGCGTGTCGATCACGCCCTGGGGCGGGATATTCGGCCCGGCGAAGATGCCGAAGGAAATCGTGGATCGCCTCGCGCGCGAGTTGGCCGTGGTGCTGGCCAAGCCCGAGGTGCGCGACGCATTCGGCAAGCTCGCCTTCGAGCCGCGCAGCTCGACGCCGCAGGAGCTCTCTGCATTCGTTGCGGCGCAGCTCGATGCCTACGGGCGCGCGGCGCGCGCTTCGGGGCTCAGTCTTGACTGAGGGCGGCTAGCGCACGCTTTGCGCCAGCTGCGTGAAGTGCGCCGACAGCTTGGCGATGCTGTCCGGAACGTGGTGCTTGCGCGGCGTGTAGCCGGGAAGCATGGAGCGCAGGCGCATGCCGAGCGGAAATGTCGCGAGCTGAAACTTCTGCCGTAGCGAGATTCGGCAGCGCTCGCCGTGGCGCGGGACGTCGACCGCCGACATCAGCCCGGCGCACTCGTCCAGAAAGCGCAGCATGTGGCCCTGGGATATCCAGCACATGCGCACCCGATCCAGATAGCCGCCGTACAGGTGCTGGTAGAGATCGAATGCCACGTTGCGGTGCTCGATCTCTTCCAGCATGTGCCACTTGAAGAGGCTGCCAAAAGCAGGATGGGTGCGCTTGTGGTCGTACAGCCCGCTTTCGATCATCCTCAGGGCGAACTGCGTGGTGTAGGACTCGAAGCCTTCCACGTAGCCGATGCAGAATCGGTCGCTCGCGTTGCCGAGGAATCCCTCCAGGTCGCCGCGCAACCTGTCGAGCCTTTGCTCGAGGCCGGGGTAGCCGTGCGCGAGCACGATCTTGTTGAAGTCGATATGCCGCTGGTAGTGCTGCGCTTCCTGGCGGCAGAAGCGATCGACTTCTTCGCGCAGCCCGTCGTCGCGGATCCGCTCCAGCACCCGCCGGAACGACTTGACGGCAAACGGCTCCAGCAGCGCGACGTACAGGCCGAAGGCGGTATGGTTGTACGACAGCACCGAGTT
>CAZVZV010000130.1:0-3406 GCA_964631735.1 uncultured Enterobacteriaceae bacterium | reverse complement strand
GAGGTGGCCGCGTTCCCGCCCCCGATCGGCCGCAAGTCCGGCAGCGCCGTGAACTCGCTTGAGCTGGAACAGGTCACGACCATCGTGTACCGATACGTGCCTTGTAAGAAGCTGTTCGGATTGCTCAAGTTCAACTGGGCCGTGGCCACCCTGCCATCAGCGAGACAAGACCTGCCACAAACGCGTAAGCCATGAGCCGTTGAGTGCGCATGGTGATCCCTCCTGTGTGCGCGGCCTACGTTCGAACCGAGGGGGCGGCCGCAGTACCCTCCAGGTTTCTGTATCGCGAAACGACGCTGCCCGCCCTTCTTCAGCCTTCGTCGCAAACCGCGAACGATGTTGCGAAGACTGGAGTCCCACAGGCCCCCCGTAGAGACATCGGGGGGCTTGTTCGGCAGGCGGGGGCATATCACGGGTACCCGCCCAGATCAGAATAATCTATCCATTCGGAAATACTTTAAGCACTGCCTCAGCAAACGCAAGGGCATTTTCGGAGCTCGTCGCCAACATTCTTAATTCACGGATGGCCTCTTTCTGCCTGACTTCGGTTAATCCAAGCAAAACATAGAGACTAGATAGATGCTCACCTGATCCTTTAGCCAGATCGGAAACCACGTGTTGGTGGCTGAACAAAATATACGTTCTCACCCTGTTCTGGTAATCCCATCGTGCCATTTCGCTGATTGAGGCCTTTGCTGGGGGCATAGTCACAAAGAATTTAGCTGGTTCATATTCCAACATTGCCCCGGTACTAGAGTCAGTGGTCGAACCCAACAAGCCGCCGAATATAATATTGCCCCAAAACCACCCGGTCGTTTTCGTATGGAGGGTGGCCTGCTGATCAGTGTAACCCTCTTTTTTGAACACGACGGTCGCGTTTTGATAATCAGATTTCTTTATCGTTATCGTTGCCGGAGTGACACCCATCGGCGTACCGTTCATGATTACCTGAGCGCCGGCTGGCTCTGAGTCAAAGGTGAGAGATTGTTTATCCCCCACAACGATGGTGGCACAACCTAATGCCAGCATTGGGGTTATTAGCAGTAGAATACTTATAAGGCGGTGGGGGATCTTCATCTTTCTACCTCCATGTTTGTTGGCTACGGCGGAGTCTCAGTCGTGTTCTCCTCCGCTCCCTGTTGAGTTGCTTTCTCCTTCTCTGACTTCACAATAGTTCCCTCATTCGTCGCTTTGCTTGGGAAGGGCCTGGTGCTCGTCTCCTAGTCGCCGGTGGTCGCCAGCGCTTCCGTCAAGCCTGGCACGTGCGTCGACCAGGACCTGGACTGTGAAGTCCAGGTCCTCGCGCCGGTGATCGCAGGTGACGTTCATCCGCAAGCGCTCCTCGCCTTTGGCGACAGCCGGGTGGATGACGGGCATCGTGTAGACCCCCGCCAGATTGCAGAGTCGCGCCATTTCGACAGTAAGGCCTTCGTCTCCCAGCAGGACCGGAACGATGGCCGATGCGCCACCGCCCACCACGAATCCCGCCTCGCGCAGGCGGCGAACGAAGTGGTGCACGTTGGCCATCAGCAGCGCACGCCTTGCCGGTCCCTCGAGATCGATGACCTCAAAGGCCGCCAAAGCGGCGGCGGCGGTGGCGGGCGGCAGCGCTGCGCTGAACACGAAACCGCGGGCGGTGATGCGCAGATAGTTGACCAGCTCATGCGCGCCGGCGATGTAGCCGCCCTGGGCTGGCACCGTCTTGCTCAGGGTTCCCATCAGCACGTCGATCTGACCTGTGCAACCGAAGTGTTCCTCGATGCCCCGCCCGCGCGTCCCGAGCACGCCCAGGCTGTGGGCCTCGTCGACCATGAGCAGCGTATTGGGATGGCGATCGCGCAGCGCCAGGAGCGCATCGAGCGGCGCGATATCGCCGTCCATGCTGTAGACCGCGTCGACCACGATCAGCTTGCGCGCGTCGTCGGGGAGACAATGTAGCCGGTCCGCAAGGTGCGCCATGTCGTTGTGCCGGAACCGCATGACCTCAGCGCCCGAATGCAGGCAGCCGTCAACGATGCTGGCGTGATTGCGCCTGTCGCAGAGCACGTAGTCGCCCTTGCCCACCAGCGTCGCAATGACCGCCTGGTTGGTCATGAAGCCGGAGCTAAAGGTGATCGCTGCCTCTCGCCCGAAGAACGCCGCGATCCCGGACTCGAGCGCTTCGTGGATCTCCAGGTTGCCGCCGAGCAGCCGCACGCCGTGCGTGCCCGTCCCGTAGCGCTTGATCGCGTTGCATGCTGCCGCATCGATGCTCGGGTGGCGCAGCAATCCGAGATACGAATAGGTGCAGAAATTGAGCTTGCGGGTGCCTTCACTGTGCACCCAGGCGCCATCGTATCCTCCGATGCACCCGCCGAGAAATCGGTTTGCGGGCAGCAGGCTGCGAACCCGCGCCAGGCTGGGGGCCATCTTTTCGCGGAAGGCAGGCGGCAGCGGGCGCGCGCCAGCCGCCCCCGGGCGCTCGACGCCGAGCCGCTCGAGCTCCGCGAAGGCGGATTCGAGCAGGGCCCGGCTCTCGGCAACGCGGGGGCGAAAGCCCGGCTTGAGATAGCGTACCGATTCCCGTGCCAGCTCCGCGAGCAGGCCCTTGTTAGAGCAGCACTGCATGAGCAGCTCGCGCCAGAACGCGGCGGTGCGCGCAGCGTGGGTCTTTACGCCGAGCAGCAACGTTCCGAGCGCGATGTACAGGAGAAATGTCGTGCAGCTCGCCAGCAGGCCGAGCGCGCGCAGCGCCCAGGAGCGCGAGACGCACTCCAGCAGTTTAAACACGACTTCCTTGTGCTCGATCTCCTCCGCGAAGTGCCAGAGGAACAGCCGGCGAAGCTCGCCAAGCCGAACCCCCTTCAGCAGCTCCTGACGAAGAAAGAATCCGGCGATCGCGGCGTTGTGGTGCTCGATCGCCGCCGCCGTGGCGAGGCGCAGCGCCCGCGGGGAGATCGGCTCGAGCAGCCGGTAGGAGAACCAGTCCAACCACCTACGATAGACGTTCAGGCTCAGACCCTCGGCGGACATGGCTTCGACCATGCGTGCGTGCTCGCGCGAGTGGCTGCCCTCCTGGAAAAAGAGGACTTGCAGTTCCTTCCTCGACGCGGGGCCGGCGCGATCGAGCAACGCACGGCAAGCGCGGATGATGAAACGCTCGCCCTGCGGAATGAGCAGCGAGTAGGCATGCAAGAACTGCGTGGAGAACGGTTTGCCATCGAACCACGCGTCGCGCGCGCACAGGGCTTCCCGCTCGTCGAGGCGGAAGGTGCGCTTTTGCAGGGGGTAAGCGTCGGTGGCAAGCATCACACGATCTCCTATCTCAGCTTGAAGATTGGGACGAGAAACGGCACCGCCGTACGGTAACGGCAATAGGCGTCACCGAAGCAGCATTCGAGCTGGCGCGCCTCGCGCAGGGCCATCC
>CAZVZV010000129.1:0-19374 GCA_964631735.1 uncultured Enterobacteriaceae bacterium | reverse complement strand
TGCACTGCATCGGGCTGTTGATGGAGCCGATGTACGCGGCGACGATCGCCAAGGATGAGCGCTAGCGCCTTTTCGGCGCCCTGAACAGCTGCCGGTGCGTTCCCGTCCGGTGAAACACGATGCGATTTCGCTTGACCCGGTACACCAGCAGCCAGTCGGCGTCCAGGTGGCATTCGGTGAAGCCGGCGTACTCGCCGGCCAAGGGGTGCTCGCGGAACGCCTCGGGGAGCGATCGTCCGGACTGGAGCAGCCGAAAAACGTACTCGAGCGTTTCGTAGTCGAGCGCGTGCCGGGAGAGCGTTTTCTTCAGGCGGCGGAAATCTCTTTCGAAGCGCCGCGTGAAGACGATTTCCTTCACAGGCGCTTCAGGTGCGCAACGGCGTCCTCTGCGTTTCTGAACCGGCGGACCTTGTCCTGCCGTTCTTCGGCGCGCGATTGCTCGAGCGCGCGGCGCGAGGCGGCGTTCAGCTCGTAGTCGTGCGTCGCGATCTCCAGCGCGCGGCGCACCGCGGCGGCGGCGTCGCGCCGCCCGGTGGCGGTCTGAGCGCGCTTCAGGAGCGCCTCGGGAATGCGGACGGTGACGGTGGCCACGGGTGTCTCCTGTGTCTTGCGCCATTCTATCCTGCGATTGCCCTGCGCTACACTGCGGCTAGGCCGCCTTCCGCTCAGCGGGCGGCGGCAGTTGCTTCAGGCAGCGACCAATCCATAGGGCAGTCAGTTTTTCCTGAACTCCGTTCTGCGCCAGCCTCTGGGCAAGCGCCCCGAAATCCACCTGGTCTAACGGCTGGTCCTGGTTGAAGCAGGAGAAGACGTAGGTGGTCTTGCCGGTCTGCGGGTCGACGTGGGGCTGGAGACACTGGGCGCAGATTTCTTTCATCATGCACTGCATCGGGCTGTTGATGGAGCCGATCGCCCGGTGGGTGGGCTTCAGGTATTGCCGCAGGACGCCGTGCCGCGCCTTGGTCACCGCTGCCATCATCTGGTCGGAGCCGATGGCGATGATGCGGTCGGTGGCGCTGAACGCAATTGCCTGGGCACCTAACGCGCCGGAGGCGTAGGCGTGCATGGCCTGGACGATGTTGCCGGTAAAGCCGCGGTCCTGCGGCCGGCGCGGCGAGAAGCCGGGAGATTCGTCGCAGCACCAGACGACGACGTCTGAGGCGGCTTCGATGTCCTCGATGCGGTAGCGGTCGCCGAGGTGCTTGTAGCCGGCGAAGTAGATGACCTTGGAGCCGGCAGCGCGGAGCGCCCGGCCGATCGAAAAAAGCACAGCGTTGCCGAGGCCGCCGCCGGCAAGGACGACGTTTTCGCCGCGCGGAATCTCGGTAGGGGTGCCGGTCGGGCCCATCAGGATCACGGGTTCGCCGGGCTGAAGGTAGGCGAGCAGGTCGGCCGAGCCGCCCATCTCGAGCGCGATCACGGAAATGAGGCCCTTGTCGCGGTCCACCCAGGCGCCGGTGAGAGCGAGACCTTCCATCGCCAGCGTCGTGCCGGGCACGTGCAGCGCGAAGGCCTCGAAGTTCTGCATGCGGTAGAACTGGCCGGGCCGGAAGCGGCGCGCGGCGACCGGCGCACGCAGCACCACCTCGATGATGGCGGGAGTAAGGCGCCGCACCTCGTGCACCACCGCGCGCAGGTCGCGATTCAGATTTGACAGGAATTTAGAATCATCAAGCTTCGAGGCTGGTTCACGATGAGACAAAACCTGGGACACCACGGGAAAACCCTGCTTGGCACTTCCCATCGCCTTCACCACGTTGCCGAAGTACGACGGGTGCAGGTCGCCGAAGAAGCTCATGAAGCGGCCGTCGGGGTAGCGGTGCAGCAGCACCTCGGGGCGCGCGGGCTTGGAGGTGTGGCGCTCAGGTCTCACCGGGGCGCCGGACTCGTCGCAGGCGAGGAAGTATTTGCCGTCGAGCGCGAGGCTCACGCCTTCCTCGCGCGCGAGGACAGTGTTGGGCTGGGTGCCGGCGGCGATGAGAACTGATTTCGCCTTCAGTTCAATTCCTCCTGAAAACTTCACGGAAGATGCGTGGCCGTACTGATCCACCTCAATGCGCTCGGGCGTCAGGCCCTCGGCGAACACGATGCCTTCCTCGAGCGCCTTGCCGACTTCCTCGTGGTTCAAGGTGTAGGAGGGGCTGTCGATCATGCGGCGCCGATAGGCGATGGTGGCTCCGCCCCACGATTTCAACAATTCCAGTTTCCGCGCAGGGCTGGCGGCGCGCAGCGCTTTTGCGTGCGCGATGAACTCGTCGGCGATCTCGCGCTCCTCGGGACTCCACTCGGGCTTCTCCTCGAGCGCCTCGCAGCGCGCGAGGAACTTCTCCACCTGCACCGCGTAGTAGGCGAGCGACTCGGTCGCGGTGTCGATCGCCGTCAGGCCGCCGCCGATCACCACGATCGGCAGCCGGATCTGCAGGTTGGCGATCGACTCGCGCTTGGCGGCGCCGGTGAGCTGCAGCGCCATCAGGAAGTCCGACGCCGCTCTCACGCCGCGCGCGAAGCCGTTCGGGATCGTCTCGAGCACCGTCGGCCGGCCGGCGCCGGCGCACAGCGCGATGTGATCGAAGCCCTCGGCGAAGGCCTCGTCGATGGTGAGCGTGCCTCCAAAACGCACGCCGCCGAACATGACGAACTGCCGCCGACGTTCGAGCAGGAGGCGGATGATCTTGAGGAAATTCTTGTCCCAGCGCACCGTGATGCCGTACTCGGCGACGCCGCCGAAGCCCGCCATGACCCGCTCATCCAGGGGCTCGCGCAGCTGGGAAATATCTTTTATTGGAGCAAACGCAACCCGGTTGCCCAGGGGATCCACGCCTGAAATCGCCGCCTGCAGCGGCTCGATCTTGAGGCCGTCGACGCCGACCACGGTGTGGCCGTCGTTCATCAAGTGGTGCGCCAAGGTGAAGCCGGCCGGGCCGAGACCCACCACCAGCACTCTGCGGCCGCTCGGCGGCCTGGGATAGGGCCGGCGCAGGTTGAACGGGTTCCAGCGCGTGAGCAGCGAGTAGATCTCGAAGCCCCAGGGCAGCTCCAGCACGTCCTTCAACGTGCGCGTCTCGGCCTGCGGGATGTTGACCGGCTCCTGCTTCTGGTAGATGCAGGACTTCATGCAGTCGTTGCAGATGCGATGGCCGGTGGCGGCGGCCATCGGGTTGTCCACCGCGATGATGCCGAGCGCCGCCAGCGGCTCGCCGCGCGCCTTCACCAGGTGGAATTCGGAAATCTTTTCCTCGAGCGGGCAGCCGGCGAGCGGCACGTTGAACACGGTCTTCCTGAAGCCGGCGGCCGGGCCCTTTTCCTTGAGTCCCGTGGAGCAGGAATCCTTGCCCTGCTCGTGGCACCAGATGCAGTAGTTCGCCTCGTCCAGCGCGCCTGCGAGGTCGGTGCCGGCGTCGGTAAGCTGGAAGCCGTTGCGAGGGCGCAGTTCCGTGTGCACCGGGATCAGGCGCATGGTGTCGAGCTTGTGCGGAGTCTTGAACAACACCCCGTGCCGGTGCTTCTCCTTGCCCGCTGGCGTGGTCGCGGCCCAGGCGGCGTAGCGCGCCGCCCGCTCGAGCTGGTCTGCGTTCGCGGATTCGTCCTTCAACCAGGCCGTGACCTGCCTGGCGAATTCCAGCTCGGTGGAAAATACGAATCCGTCCGGTGTCGCATCTTGCGGCTTCACCTTGTGCAGGGCGTGCCGCTGCACGAAGAGCCGCTTCACCGAGTAGAGCGGGGCAAGTTCATGGTGCCTTGCCGCCAGGGCCTGCGCCTCGGCTTCGATGCCAAACAGGCGTGCGAGGAAATCCTCGAGATGCGGGGCGAGCGCGATCAGGAGCTCGGACTCGTCTTTTGCCGCCGGCGGGCTGGCGCGGGCGGCCAACAGGCGGTCGCGCAGTCCGGCATCGGCCTCTTGCAGAAATTTCAGGTACGCAGCGTCGACGCGCGCAAGCCCGTCGCGTGCGTAGAGATCCTCGAAGGAAAGATTGAAGCGCAGGTGCAGCATCGGCAGGTGCGTGAATTATAATCGCGCCTCTTCACGCACCGAGGTGCATATGCTTATCAAGAACAGCATCTTCCTCATCACCGGCGGTGCCTCAGGCCTGGGCGAAGCCACTGCGCGCATGGCCGCCGAGAACGGCGGCAAGGTGATGCTCGCCGACATGCAGGCCGAACTCGGCGAGAAGCTCGCCAGGGAGCTCGGCGCGCGCTTCATCAAGTGCGACGTGACCGCGGAAGCCGATGGCAAGGCGGCGGTGGCGCAGACGCTGAAGGAGTTCGGCGGCGTGCAGGTGCTGGTGAACTGCGCCGGCATCGCGCTCGCCGAACGCACCTTGGGCAAGGAAGCGCCGCACGACCTCGCGCGCTTCGCGCGCGTGATCCAGGTGAACCTGATCGGGACATTCAATATGATCCGCCTCACTGCCGACGCGATGGCAAAGGCGGGACCGAACGCCGCCGGAGAGCGCGGCGTAATCATCAACACCGCCTCGGTCGCCGCCTACGACGGGCAGATCGGGCAGGCCGCCTATGCCGCCTCGAAAGGCGGCGTGGTCGGCATGACGCTGCCGATTGCGCGCGACCTCTCACGCAACGGCATCCGCGTGTGCACCATCGCGCCCGGGTTGTTCGAGACGCCGATGATGAAGGGGCTGCCCAAGGAAGCGCAGGAGTCCCTGGGCAGGCAGGTGCCGTTCCCGTCGCGCCTCGGCCGTCCGGCCGAGTACGCGCAGCTGGCGCGCGCCATCATCGAGAACGAGATGCTGAACGGCGAGACCATCCGCCTGGACGGTGCCATCCGTATGGCGCCCAAATAGCCGCCGTCAGCGCGCGGAGGGCGGGAGCGGCTGCTCGCGGAAGTCGATCTTGTAGTGCTTCGAGCGTTCGACGTAGCCGGCGGCGGTCCGCAGCAGGTTATCGCGTTCTTCCGCTGTCAGGTCGCGCACGATCTTCCCGGGCGAGCCGAGCACCAGCACGCCGTCCGGGATTTCCTTGCCCTCGGAGATCAGCGTGTTGGCGCCGATGAGGGAGCCTGCGCCGATGCGGGCGCCGTTCATCACCACGCTGTTGATCCCGACCAGGCTGCCATCTCCCACCGTGCAGCCATGCAGCATCACCTTGTGGCCGATGGTGACGCGCCTGCCCAGGGTCAACGGAAAGCCCGGGTCCACATGCAGCACCGAGCCGTCCTGGACGTTGGTCGCCTCGCCGATGCGCACCACGTCGTTCTCGGCGCGGATCACCACCTTGAACCAGATATTGACGTCGGCTTCGAGCGTGATGGCGCCGATCAGGGTCGCGTCGTGGGCGATGTAGTGGTGGGCGCCGCGCAGCTCTACGCGCTTGTCGCCGATGGAGTAGAGGGGCATGACTCGCCGCTATGATACCGGCTGAGATGCCAACTTGAGAGTCGCAGTCCTCGGCGCAGGCGTCATTGGCGTGAGCAGCGCGTGGTACCTCGCGCGCGCCGGCCACCAAGTGACGCTGGTGGACCGGCAGCCGCAGGCGGGCATGGAGACCTCGTTCGCCAACGGCGGGCAGATTGCCGCGGGCCACGCAGAGCCCTGGGCCAAACCCTCCGTGCTGCCCAAGGTACTGAAATGGCTCGGACGCGAAGACGCTCCGCTGTTGTTCCGGCCGCGCGCCGACTTGGCGCAGTGGAAGTGGAGTTTGCGCTTCCTGCTGGAATGCCTCCCGCGCCGCTTCGAGCGCAATGCGCGGCAATTGGCCGGGCTCGCGTCGTACAGTCGCCAGTGCCTGATCGAGCTACGCGCCGAAACAGGCGTCCAATACCATCAATTGAGCAAAGGCATCCTGCGTTTTTGCACCGAGCAATCCGATTTCGATGCACTGGCCGCGCATGGCGAGACCAAGACGGCGGCGCAGTGCCTGGCGATCGAGCCGGCCTTGCGCGATTCCACGGTGCCGCTACTCGGTGGCGTCTACGCGCCGCAGGACGAGTCCGGCGACGCGCACGAGTTCACGCTGCAACTCGCGCAACTGGCCATGGCGCGCGGCGTTCGATTCCTGCGCGATGCCACCGTCGACGGACTGGAGGTCGCGGGCGGCAGAATCACCGCCGCAAGGACGGGAGGGGGGCTGGTCGAGGCCGACGCCTTCGTTGTCTCGCTGGGAAGCTACAGCCCGTTACTGCTCGCGCAACTCGGGATCTCGATCCCGGTGTATCCGCTGAAGGGATACTCAATCACAATTCCTTTGTCACCGCACGCAGCCGCGAGGGCGCCGTCTGTGAGTTTGACGGACGAGGCTCACAAGCTCGTGATCTCGCGCCTCGGCGATCGCCTGCGCTGCGCAGGTACCGCGGAATTGACCGGTTACGATACGTCCGTTAATAAGGCGCGCTGCGCGGCGATACTGAAACGGATCGAAATGCTATTTCCGGCGCTGGCGGGAGCAGGTGGGGTGCAGTATTGGGCCGGCCTGAGACCGGCGACGCCGAATAACGTGCCGCTGATCGGCGGCACGCGCTACGGCAACCTTTTTCTCAACACCGGCCACGGCACGCTCGGCTGGACGCTGGCAGCGGGCTCGGGCCGCGCGCTGGCCGAGCTGGTGTCCGGCCGCCGGCCGGAGGTCGATTTCAGGTTTCATTGAGATGATGAAGAAAAGCGAATCGCTGTACTTCGATGTGCGCGGCCTGCGCTACCACATCCGCCATTGGGAGGGCGACGCCGCGCGGCGCATGGTCCTGTTGCACGGTTGGATGGACGTGTCCGCGTCGTTCCAGTTCCTGGTGGACGCGCTGCGCTCCAACTGGGATGTGTACGCGCCGGACTGGCGCGGCTACGGCCTCACCGACTGGGGAAAGTCCGACAGCTACTGGTTTCCGGACTACATCGCGGACCTGGACCTGCTGCTGGAGCGGGTCCAGCCTGAAGCGTCGGTGAATCTGGTCGGCCACAGCCTGGGCGGCAACGTCGCCTCGCTGTATGCGGGTGTGCGTCCGGGGCGGGTCAGACGACTGGTGAACCTCGAGGGTTTTGGCATGGCGGCGACCCAGCCCGAACTGGCCCCCAAGCGCTACGCGCTGTGGCTCGACGAGCTGCACCAGAACAGCGGTTTCCGGCCCTATCCAGACTTCGGTGCGCTGGCCGACCGGCTGCAGAAGAACAATCCGCGCCTCGCGCGCCCGCGCGCGGAGTTCCTGGCGCGGCACTGGGGCCGCGAGGCACCGGATGGACGCGTATTGCTGCGCGGCGATCCGGCCCACAAGATCATCAATCCCGTGCTCTATCGCTATGAGGAAACGCGCGCGTGCTGGGCGCAGGTGAGTGCGCCGGTGCTGTGGGTGGACGCCGCCGAATCGCAAGCGCTCAAGCGCATCGGTCTGAGCGCGGACCAGTACGCCGAACGCCGCGCGGCCTTTCGCACCCTGCGCTACGTAACGGTGCAGAATGCCGGCCATATGCTGCACCATGATCAGCCCGAGCAGGTGGCGAGCCTGATCGAAGAGTTCCTGCTGACATGAACATCGACTTGCATTGTCATTCAAACGTCTCGGACGGCGCGCTGGCGCCCGCCGAAGTGGCGCGCCGTGCCGCGCGCAATGGGGTGGATGTCTGGGCACTGACCGACCATGACCAGCTCGCGGGACTGGCGGAGGCGCGCGAGGCGGCGCTGGCGGCGGGGATGCAGTTCGTCAATGGCGTCGAGGTGTCGGTGACCTGGCGCGGCAGCACGATCCACGTCGTCGGGCTGCGCATCGACCCGGAGAACGACTCGCTCGCGCTCGGCTTGGCCAGCGTGCGAGGCGGGAGGACTGAACGCGCGAAGCGGATCGCGCAGGAATTGAAGGACGCCGGCATCGAGGGCGCGTTTGCAGGGGCCTTGCGCCATGCCGAGAATCCGGCGATGGTGAGCCGCACCCATTTCGCCCGCTTCCTGGCCGAACTCGGCGCCGTAGAAGACATCAGGGATGCGTTCCGCAAATACCTGGTGCCCGGCAAGCCGGGCTACGTGCCGCACCAGTGGGCCGCGCTGGCCGATGCGGTGGCATGGATCCGTGGTGCGGGCGGCCAGGCGGTGCTGGCACATCCGGGACGCTATGGCCTGTCGGCCGCTGCGCTGGACGCGCTGCTCGCGGAATTCCGTGCCGCGGGCGGGGAAGCCATCGAAGTGGTGACCGGCAGCCATTCACCGGAGCAGTACCGCCAGTTCGGGGCGATCGCGGCGCGGCAGGGATTCACCGCCTCGCGCGGTTCCGATTTCCACGGCCCGCAGGAGGGCGCCGAATTCGGCAGCCTGCCACCGCTCGATCCGGCGTTGCGGCCGGTGTGGCGCGACTGGGCGCTCTGATAACATTCTCGGTTCCACGATGGATTTCACCCAGCTTGTCCAGACGGTCGCGATCTACGCGCTCCCGGTACTCCTCGCAATCACGCTGCACGAGGCCGCGCACGGTTACGTCGCGCGCCATTTCGGCGACTTGACCGCGTACGCGCAGGGGCGCGTCAGCCTCAACCCCGTGCGCCACATCGATCTGGTCGGCACCATCATCGTCCCGGTGCTGATCCTGGCGCTGAGCAAGTTCGCGGGCGGTGCCGGCATGCTGTTCGGCTGGGCCAAGCCGGTGCCAGTCAATTTTTCCGCGCTGCGCCACCCACGGCGGCACATGATCTGGGTGGCGGCCGCCGGCCCGGGCGCCAACCTGGCGATGGCGCTCGCCTGGGCCGCCGTGTTCAAGGCCGGCGATGTCCTGCCAGCCAACTACTTTACGCAACCGATGCTGCTGATGGCCAAGGCGGGCATCCAGGTGAACGTGGTCCTGATGCTGCTGAACCTGCTGCCGATCCTGCCGCTCGATGGCGGCCGGATCGTGGCGAGCCTGCTGCCCAGCCGGCTCGCCTGGCGCTATGCCAAGCTGGAGCCCTGGGGATTTCCCATCCTGCTGTTGCTGCTGTTTACCAGCGGGCTCGGCGTCATCCTGGCGCCGATGGTCAGCTTCTCTTACCGCGTCATCGGCACGGTATTCCAGATTTAGCGCGATGTTCGAGACCCGCGTCCTTTCCGGCATGCGCCCCACGGGCGAACTGCACCTCGGTCACTACCACGGCGTGCTGAAGAACTGGGTCAGGCTGCAGAACGAATACCCCTGCCTGTTCTTCGTCGCCGACTGGCACGCGCTGACCACCGACTACGCGAACCCGGGCCAGATCGAGCAGAGCGCCTGGGAAATGGTAGTGGACTGGCTCGCCTCCGGCGTCGACCCGAACCAGGCCATCCTGTTCGTGCAGTCGCACATCCAGGAGCATGCGGAACTGCACCTGCTGCTGTCGATGATCACCCCGCTGGGCTGGCTGGAGCGCGTGCCGACCTACAAGGACCAGATGGACAAGTTGAAGGACCGCGACCTCGCGACCTACGGCTTCCTCGGATATCCGCTCTTGCAGTCGGCCGATATCCTGATCTATCGTGCGCGCCACGTGCCGGTGGGCGAGGACCAGGTGCCGCACGTGGAGATGACGCGCGAGATCGCGCGGCGCTTCAATCGCCTGTACGGCCGCGAGGCGGGCTTCGAGGACAAGGCCAAGGCCGCGGTGAAGAAGATGGGCAGCAAGAAAGCGCGCCTGCTGAACGAATTGCGGTCCCGATTCCTCGAGAGCGGCGATGCCGAATCGCTCAAGCGCGCGCAGGCGCTGCTCGAGGAGCAGCAGAATCTGCCGCGCGGCGACCGCGAACGGCTCTATGGCTGGCTGGAAGGCGGCGGGCGCCGCATCCTGGTCGAGCCCGACGCACTGCTGACCGAAGCTGCGCGCCTGCCAGGCCTGGACGGACAGAAGATGTCCAAGTCTTACGGCAACGCCATCGGCTTGCGTGAAGCGCCCGACTCGGTGACGAAGAAGATCCGCACCATGCCAACCGACCCGGCGCGCGTGAAGCGCGGCGACCCGGGCACGCCGGAGAAATGCCCGGTATGGTCGCTGCACCTGATCTATTCGGACGAGGCAAGGCGCGCCTGGGTGCAGAAGGGTTGCACCTCCGCGGGCATCGGCTGCCTGGAGTGCAAGCAGCCGGTGATCGACGCGGTGCTGGCGGAGCTCGCGCCGATGCGCGAGCGCGCGCAGACCTACCTCGACGACCCGACGCTGGTGAAGAGCATCATCGCCGACGGTTGCGACAAGGCGCGCAAGCTGGCGGTGGAGACCATGCGCGACGTGCGCGAAGCCATGGGCCTGGGCCGCGCCTGATGAGCGAACCCGTGCAGCTGCCGTCCGCCGCGCGCGTCGCCCGGCTCTACGGCGAGCCGTACATCGAGTTGCCGCGCGATCTGTACATCCCGCCCGATGCGCTCGAGGTGATCCTCGATGCCTTCGAGGGGCCATTGGATTTGCTGCTGTACCTGATCCGCAAGGAAAACCTCGACATCCTCGATATTCCGATGGCGCCGCTGACGCGCCAATACCTGGAGTACGTCGAAGCCTTGCGCGCCACCAACCTGGAACTCGCCGCCGAGTACCTGGTGATGGCCGCCATGCTGATGGAGATCAAGTCGCGCCTGCTGCTGCCGCGACCGCCGGTTGCCGAATCGATCGAGCATGATCCGCGCGCCGAATTGGTGCGCCGCCTGCTGCAGTACGAACAGATCAGGCAAGCCGCGCAGCAGCTCGACCAGCTGCCGCAGCTCGACCGCGACGTGCTGGCGGTCTCCGTGTGGGTCGAGCGGTCGGTGGCCGAACGCCTGCCCGAGGTCAACCCGCAGGATCTGGCGCAGGCCTGGCGCACATTGCTGTACCGCGCGCGCATGACGGCGCATCACCGCGTGTCGCGCGAAGAACTGTCGGTACGCGAGCACATGAGCGGCGTGCTACGCCGCCTGCGGGAGCGCCGCGTACTCGAGTTCGGCGAGTTGTTCGACCCGGCGCGCGGCGTGGCAGTCCTGGTAGTGACCCTGCTCGCGGTGCTGGAACTCGCGCGCGAAATGCTGATCGAGATCACGCAGTCCGAGAACTTCGCGCCGATCTACGTGAAATTGGCCCATGCCGGATCCCACTGAGGCGAAGAGGATCCTCGAGGCGGCGTTGCTCGCCTCGCCGGAGCCGGTGTCACTCGCCGACCTGCGCCGGCTGTTCGACGACCAGGTCGGTCCCGACACGCTGAACAAGCTGCTCACCGAGCTGCGCGAGGACTGGAACGGGCGCGCGGTGGAGCTGGTGAGCGTGGCAAGCGGCTGGCGCTTCCAGACCTTGCCGGAGTTTCGCCCCTTCGTCGAAAAGCTGCTGCCGGAAAGGCCGCCGCGCTACTCGCGCGCGGTGATGGAGACGCTGGCGATCATCGCCTACCGCCAGCCGGTGACGCGGGGGGACATCGAGGACATCCGCGGCGTGGTGGTCTCGACGCAGATCATCCAGACGCTCGAGAACCGCGGCTGGATCGACGTGGTCGGCCACCGCGAGACCCCGGGCCGGCCGGCCCTCTACGCCACCAGCAGGACTTTCCTTGACGACCTCGGGCTGCGCTCGCTGCAGGAGCTGCCGCCGCTCGAGGAGATCGCCAAGACGCTGCAGCTTGAGCCTGAACCAGCCCCCGCCGTCCCCGCCGCCGCCAACGAATCCGCCGCAGGCTGATCGCCTGCAGAAGCTGCTGGCGGCAGCAGGTTACGGCTCGCGTCGCGAGATCGAGACCTGGATCGCGGCTGGACGGCTCAAGGTCAACGGGTCCGTGGCCAGGCTCGGCGATCGCGCCGCGAGCGGCGACCTGATTGAACTGGATGGCAAGCCGCTTGCGCTGAAGGCAGGCGGCGCGCAACCCCGCGTCCTGCTGTATCACAAGCCAGACGGCGAAATGGTGACGCGCTCGGATCCGGAGGGCCGACCCACAGTGTTCCAGCGATTGCCCGCGATCCCGGGCGGCAAGTGGGTCGCCGTTGGGCGTTTGGACATCAACACGGCTGGCCTGCTGTTGCTGACCGACTCGGGCGAACTTGCCAATCGCCTGATGCACCCTCGGTACGAAGTCGAAAGGGAGTATGCGGTGCGGGTGCTCGGCGAACTGCGCCCGGACGAGCTGGCGAAGCTGAGGGAAGGCGTCGCCCTGGAGGACGGCATGGCGCGCTTCGACCGGATCGAGCCGTCCGGCGCCGCCGAGGGCGCCAACCGCTGGTACCGGGTCGTGCTGCGCGAAGGGCGCAACCGGGAGGTACGCCGCCTGCTCGAGGCGCTTGGCCGCAAGGTCAGTCGCCTGCTGCGGGTGCGCTACGGTACGGTCGAACTGCCGCGCGACCTGCGGCCGGGAAGATGGATCGAACTCGATGGGAAAACCGTCGCGGAGATTGTGAAAACGGCAAAAAGCGGTTAAACTTCAAGCCGTTTCATGTGGGTGGGCTTCGGCCCATTTTTTGTTTGTGGCGAGCGCATTGGAAGGTATTCTGGAACCCACTCTCGCGGGATTGGGGTTCGAGCTGGTTGACGCGCAAGTGTCCAACCGGGGCCGATTCGTGCGCATTTTCATGGACAAGCCTGGCGGTGTCGCGTTGGAGGACTGCGCAGCGGTCAGCCGCCACTTGTCCCGGGTGCTCGAGGTCGAGGGTATCGACTACGACCGGCTGGAAGTGTCTTCGCCGGGCCTCGACCGGCCGCTGCGCAAGGCCGCGGATTTTGCGCGCTTCGCAGGCCGCAAGGTCGACGTGCGCATGCGCCTGGCCGACGCAAGCGGCCGGCGGCGTTACATCGGCCTGCTGAAGGGAATTGAAGGCACCACGGCGACTGTCGAGGTGGACGGGGCGGCGGTGGCACTGCAACTGGATGGCATGGACCGGGCGCGGCTCGTTCCAGACCACTGAGCTTGGAGCAACGATGAGCCGGGAAATTCTGCTGTTGGTGGACGCGCTGGCGCGCGAGAAGAACGTCAATCGCGACGTGGTGTTCGCTGCCCTCGAGATGGCGCTCGCCTCCGCCACCAAGAAGCGCTTCACCGCGGACGTCGACGTGCGCGTCGCTATCGACACCAACACCGGCAACTACGAGGCGTTCCGCCGCTGGAAGGTAGTGCCGGACGATACGCCCGAATACAACGTCGCGCAGATGACCTCGCTCGAGGAGGCGCTGGAGAAGAAGCCCGACGCCAAGATGGACGACTACCTCGAGGAGCCGATCGAGAACGTGCCGTTCGGCCGCATCGGCGCGCAGACCGCCAAGCAGGTGATCCTGCAGCGCATCCGGGATGCCGAGCGCGAGCAGATCCTCAACGACTTCCTCGCCCGCGGCGACGAGCTGGTGACCGGTTCGGTGAAGCGCATGGAGCGGGGCAGCGCGATCGTCGAATCCGGACGCCTGGAAGCGCTGCTGCCGCGCGAAAACATGATTCCGAAGGAAAATCTGCGCGTCGGCGATCGCGTGCGCGCCTGGGTGGCGAAGATCGACCGCGGCGCGCGCGGCCCGCAGCTGGTGCTGTCGCGCACCGCACCGCAGTTCATCATGAAGCTGTTCGAACTGGAAGTGCCGGAGATCGAAGAAAAGCTGCTGGAGATCAAGTCGGCGGCGCGCGACCCGGGTGTGCGCGCCAAGATCGCGGTGCACACCAACGACCGGCGCATCGACCCGATCGGCACCTGCGTTGGCATGCGCGGCTCGCGCGTGCAGGCGGTAACGCAGGAACTGGCGGGTGAGCGCGTCGACATCGTGCTTTGGTCGGCGGATCCGGCGCAATTCGTCATCGGCGCGCTTGCGCCGGCCGAAGTCAGCTCGATCCTGGTGGACGAGGATAAGCACTCTATGGACGTGGTGGTGGACGAGGAGAATCTCGCCATCGCCATCGGCCGCAGCGGACAGAACGTGCGCCTCGCCTCCGAGCTCACCGGCTGGACCATCAACCTGATGAGCCAGGAAGAGTCCACCAAGAAGCAGTCCGAGGAGTCCACGCGCGCGCGCGAATTGTTTGTCCAGCGGCTCGACGTGGACGAGGAGGTCGCCGGCATCCTGATCCAGGAAGGCTTCTCCACGCTGGAGGAGGTCGCCTATGTGCCGATCAACGAAATGCTTGAGATCGAGGCCTTCGACGAGAACACGGTGAACGAACTGCGCAGCCGCGCGCGCAACGCCCTGCTGGTGCAGGCGATCGCGAGCGAGGAGCAGGTGGAAGGCGTGGACCAGAGCCTGCTCAAGCTGGAGGGCATGGACACGCAGCTGGCGGCCAAGCTGGCCGAGGGCGGCGTCAAGACCCGCGACGACCTCGCGGACCTGGCCGTGGACGAGCTGTCGGAACTGACCGGCATCGAGGGCGAGCGTGCCAAGGGGCTGATCATGGCGGCGCGCGCCCACTGGTTCGAGGCGGAAGCGCAGGCGCAGGCGAAGGAGGCGCAGTAACGTGGCGCTGACCAGCGTTTCCCAGTTCGCCAGCGAGCTGAAAGTGCCGCCATCGGTGTTGCTGGAGCAGCTGCGCGCGGCCGGCGTGGAAAAGCGTGCGCCCGACGACTCGCTGAGCGAACTGGACAAATCCCGGCTGCTGGAATACCTGCGCAAGGCGCACGGCTCGGCCGAGCCCAAGAACAAGATCACGCTCACACGAAAGCAGTCGAGCGAGATCATCAAGAAGTCCGACACCTCGGGCAAGGCGCGCACCATCCAGGTCGAAGTGCGCAAGAAGCGCGTGTTCGTGAAGCGCGATCCCTCCGAGTTGGCGGCGGCCGCGAGTGCTGCGGAAATGCCGGCAGCAGCCCCGCCGCCCTCCACGCCACCGCCGCCCTCCACGCCACCGCCGCCCGCTGCACCGGCGATCGGCGCGAAGGAACTCGAGGCGCGCCAGCAGGAAGCGCGCCGCCACGAGCAGCTGTCCGAGTTGCAGGCGGCCGAGGTGCGCGAGAAACAGGAACGCGAGCGCCGCGACACGGATCAGAAAACGGCCGCGCGTGAGGCGCAGGCGGTGATCGAGAAGGCGCAGGCCCAGGCACCCGCCGGAGCGCCCGTCGAAGGCACGCTGCACGCGCCGAAGACCGGCGAGATCAAGCTCGACAAGAAGGCGAAGAAGGCCAAGCCGACCACCACGATGCGCGACGACTCCGTGCGCCGGCGCACCATCAAGACGCGCGGCGACATGGGCGGCGGAGTTGCGGGCTGGCATGCGCGGGGCGGTTCGCGTCACCGGGGCGCAAGCGCGGGAGCCGCAGGAGCCGCAGGAGCCGAGCAGCAGACCTTCAGCCAGCCGACCGAGCCCGTGACGCGCGAGATCGCGGTGCCGGAAACGATCACGGTGGGCGATCTGGCGCACCGCATGTCGGTCAAGGCGGTGGAGGTGATCAAGGCGCTGATGAAGCTGGGCAGCATGGCGACGATCAACCAGGTGCTGGACCAGGAGACGGCCATGATCCTGGTGCAGGAAATGGGCCACAAGGCGAAGGCGGCCAAGCTGGAAGACCCCGAGTCCTACCTCGCGGAAGGCTCCCCCGAGGCGGAAGTGGGCGAGCCGCGGTCCCCGGTGGTGACGGTGATGGGCCACGTCGACCATGGCAAGACCTCGCTGCTCGATTACATCCGGCGCACCAAGGTGGCGGCGGGCGAGGCGGGCGGCATCACGCAGCACATCGGCGCCTACCATGTGCGCACGCCACGCGGGATGATCACATTTCTGGATACCCCGGGCCACGAGGCGTTCACGGCGATGCGCGCCCGCGGCGCGAAAGTGACCGACCTGGTGATCCTGGTGGTGGCCGCGGATGACGGCGTGATGCCGCAAACCGTGGAAGCCATCAATCACGCCAAGGCGGCCAAAGTACCGCTGGTGGTGGCGATCAACAAGATCGACAAGGGCGAAGCGAATCCGGAGAAGGTCAAGCAGGAACTGCTGCAGCATGGCGTGGTGCCGGAGGAATTCGGCGGCGATGCGCCGTTTGTGCCCGTATCGGCGAAGACCGGGCAGGGCGTCGACGCGCTGTTGGAGCACGTCCTGCTGCAGGCGGAAGTGCTCGAACTCAAGGCGCCGATCGATGCGCCGGCAACAGGCGTGGTGATCGAGGCGCGGCTGGACAAGGGCCGCGGCCCGGTAGCCACCGTGCTGGTGCAGTCGGGCACGTTGAAGCGCGGCGACGTGGTGCTGATCGGCCCGGTCTACGGCAGGGTACGCGCCATGCTGGATGAAAACGGCAATCCAGTGGATTCGGCCGGGCCGTCGATCCCGGTCGAGATCCAGGGCCTGTCGGAAGTGCCCAATGCGGGCGAGGAGCTGAGCACGCTCACCGACGAGCGCAAGGCGCGCGAGATCGCGCTGTTCCGCCAGGGCAGGTTCCGCGACGTGAAACTGGCCAAGCAGCAGGCATCCAGGCTCGAGAACCTGTTGCAGACGATGGGCGAGGGCGAGAAGAAGGTGCTGTCGCTGGTGCTCAAGGCCGACGTGCAGGGTTCGCAGGAAGCCCTGGTGCACGCGCTGACGCGCCTGTCCACGGAGGAAGTGAAAGTCGGTGTGGTCCACGCCGGCGTGGGCGGCATCACCGAGTCGGACGTCAACCTGGCGATGGCCGCCCGCGCAGTGATCATCGGCTTCAACACCCGCGCCGACGCCACCGCGCGCAAGCTGATCGAGAGCGCGGGTGTCGACGTGCGCTACTACAACATCATTTACGAGGCGGTGGACGAGATCAAGGCCGCGCTGTCCGGCATGCTGACGCCGGAGAAGAAGGAGCAGGTGCTCGGCGTGGTCGAGGTGCGGCAGGTATTCCGCATTTCCAAGGTCGGCGCCGTGGCCGGCTGCTACGTGGTCGACGGGCTGGTGAAGCGCAGCGCCCAGGTGCGCGTGCTGCGCGACAACGTGGTGATCCACACCGGCGAGATCGATTCGCTCAAGCGCTTCAAGGACGATGCGCGCGAAGTGAAGGCGGGCTTCGAGTGCGGCATGTCGCTGAAGGGCTTCTCGGACCTGAAGGAAGGCGACCAGTTCGAGGTGTTCGAAGTCCTCGAGGTGGCCAGGACGCTGTGAGCGAGGCGAGGGTCCGTCATTGAGCCGCGGTCGGCCGCGCAAGGTCGCCGACCAGATCCAGCGCGAGCTTGCCGAGCTCATCCGGCGCGAGCTGCAGGATCCGCGCCTCGCCCTGGTCACGCTCACCGCAGTCGACGCGGCGCCCGATCTGTCGCATGCCATCGTGTACTTCACCTGCCTCGAGCGCGCCCAGGCCGAAGCCGCCGAAGGGGCCCTGCGCAAGGCGGCCGGATTTCTGCGCAGCCAGCTGGCGCGCCGCATCAAGCTGTATACCACCCCGGAACTGCGCTTCAAATACGACGAATCGGTGGAGCGGGGCGCGCGCCTGTCGCAACTGATCGACAGCGTCCTGCCCAAGCGCTGATGCGCCGCAGGCTGGACGGCGTACTGCTGCTCGACAAGCCGGTCGGCCTGGGTTCCAACGCTGCGCTGCAGGCCGTGAAGCGGCTTTACCAGGCGGAAAAGGCCGGCCACGCCGGCACGCTCGATCCCCTCGCCTCGGGACTGCTGCCGATTCTGTTCGGCGAGGCGACCAAGTTTTCCCAGCTCGCGCTCGACGCCGACAAGGAGTACCTGGCGAGCGCGCAGCTCGGCGTCACCACCGCGACGGGCGATGCCGAAGGCGAGGTGCTGGAGCGCAGGCCGGTCGCCGTGCTCGAGAGCGCCATCGAGCCGGCGTTGGCGCGCCTGCGCGGGCCCATCGAGCAGGTACCGCCAATGTATTCCGCGTTAAAGCACGAAGGCCGGCCGCTCTATGCGCTCGCCCGGCAGGGCCGCAGCGTGACGCGCGCTGCGCGTCCTGTGCACATCCACGAATTGCAGCTGCTGCGATTCGACGGCGACCACCTCGACCTGCGGGTCCGCTGCAGCAAGGGTACTTACGTGCGAACGTTGGTGGAAGACCTCGGGCAGGTGCTGGGATGTGGTGCCCACCTTAGTTCCCTGCGCCGCACGGCGGCAGGCGTATTCAGGATTGCGGATGCGGCAACGCTCGACCAGCTGCAGCTGGCTGGCCCGGCCGAGCGCGACCGGCTACTGCTGCCGGTCGAGCGACTGCTGGCCGGCTTGCCGCGGATCGATCTCGCCAGTCCGCTGGCGGAACGCTTCGCCCGGGGCCAGGCGATTCAGCTGGAACGGACGGCGGTAGGCCGTTGCAGCGTCTACCGGGTGCAAGGCGGCTTGCTGGGCATCGGCGACGCGGGTCCTCTGGGCGAGCTGCGCCCCCGGCGCCTTGTCGCGCAAGAGCCGGAGGCCACGCAAGCGGCTGAAAAACGTTAAAGTTGTTCGATGGCGGTGGCGAGAAAAATCAAGCCAGCGGCCCGCAAGCGCGCGCCGCTGGAAAACAAACTGAGCGACGCGCTGGCACAGCAGGCGGCGAGCGCCGAGATCCTGGGCGCGCTCGGCCGCTTGTCGGGGGACGCGCAGCCCGTTTTCGAGGCAATCGTGGAGAACGCGCATCGCCTGTCCGGCGCGGTGTTCAGCATCCTGTACCGCTACGACGGCAAGACCATCAGCGTCGTCGCCGAGAGGCAGGTAAGCCGCAAGGCCAGCCGCGCCCTGCGCTCCGCGTATCCGGCAACGCCCCGGCGCGGCCACATAGTCGGCCGCGCGATCCTCGAGCGGCGACCCCAGCATTCTGCCGATGTTCCGCGCGACGCGCGCTTCCCGGACAACCGTAACGCCTTTTCCAGCCTGGTGCGATATCGCGCGGGACTGACGATGCCGTTGCTGCGCGGCAAATCGGTCGTCGGCGCCATTGCCACCGGCAGACTGGAATCGAAGGCATTCTCGAAAACGGAGATCCGGCTCCTAAAGACCTTCGCCGACCAGGCGGTGATCGCGATCGAGAACGTGCGGCTGTTCAACGAGACCAAGGAGGCGCTCGAGCAGCAGACGGCGACAGCGGAGATCCTGCGAGTGATTTCTGGCTCGCCCACCGACACGCAGCCGGTGTTCGAAGCGATCGCGAGCAGTGCGCTGCGTCTTTTCGGCGGGCTCTACGTCGGTGTGTCGCTGGTGCGTGGCGATCGGATCGAGCTTGCGTCGGCAGGGGGCCAGCCGGAGGCGGTGGCGAAGCTAAGGAGCGCATTCCCTCTTCCGCTGGATCGCGAGAGCATCACCGGGCGCACCATCGTGGACCGCGCGGTGCAGAACATATCCGACATGCGAGCCCCCGAGGTGCCCGGATTTGCACGCGCTCTCGCGCGCCGCATCGGCCTGCGCGCGCAGCTTAGCGCGCCGATGCTGCGTGAGGGCGCGGCGATCGGCGCGATCACGCTGTTCACCGGATCCCCGGTTGAATTCAGCGCGAAGCAGGTGGCTCTGATCAAGACCTTCGCCGATCAGGCGGTAATCGCGATCCAGAACGTGCGCCTGTTTAAGGAGCTCGAGGCGCGCAACCGCGATGTCACCGACGCGCTGGAGCAGCAGACCGCGATCAGCGAAATTTTGCGTGTCATATCAGGC
>CAZVZV010000128.1:0-2615 GCA_964631735.1 uncultured Enterobacteriaceae bacterium | reverse complement strand
TTGGCGGCGGCGACGGCGTCCTGGATCGCCAGATTGATGCCCACGCCGCCGATCGGCGACATGGCGTGCGCCGCGTCGCCGATGCACAGGAATCCCGGGCGGTGCCAGCGGCGCAGCCGGTTCACCTGCACCGTGAGCAGCTTGACGTCGTCCCAGCCCCGCAGCTCGCCGACGCGCTCGCGCAGCAAGGGCGCCACAGCGACGATGTTTTCCCGGAAGGACTCGATGCTCTCGCGCCGCAGCGCGTCGTACCCGCCTTTCGCGATCACGTAGGCGCATTGCCAGTAGTCGCCCCGGTCCAGCGTGACGAAGATGCGGCCGGCGTTGATGCGGCCCAGTGTCGTTGGCGGATCGTCCGCGCGCTTGGACAGCTGCATCCACAGCACGTCCATCGGCGCGCCGAAGTCTACGACCTCGAGGCCTGCGCGTTCGCGCAACACGGAGTTCCGGCCGTCCGCGGCGACGGTCAGCTGTGCCCGCACCTCAAGCGGACCGTCCGGCGTCGTTCCCCGCACTCCCACGACGCGTCCCGCTTCCTCGATCAGTTCCGTGGCTTGCGCCTGCATCATCAGCCGGAAGGCAGGCATCTTCCTGCCGTGCTGCGCCAGAAAATCGAGGAAGTCCCACTGCGGCATGAACGCGATATAGCGGCAATGCACCGGCAGATGCGAAAAGTCCGCCATGACCACCGGCACGCCGCCAATCTCGCCGCCAACCTGAGCGACCTTCTGGTGCGGGCGCGTGAGGAAATCGTCCAGCAGCCCGAGTTCGTGAATCACCTCGAGCGTGGACGGATGCACCGTGTCGCCGCGGAAGTCGCGCAGGAAGTCGGCGTGCTGCTCCAGCACCACGGTGTCGACGCCGGCGCGTGCGAGCAGGTAGCCCAGCATCATGCCGGCGGGGCCGCCGCCGGCGATGCAGCAGCGGGCCTGCAGCTTCATCGCGCCGGCGCGGTGACGACCTTGTCGGCGATCAGTGCATCGATGCGCGCGGGCGCGTAGCCCAGCGACGCCAGCAGTTCGCGCGCGTTCTCCGACACCACGGGTGGCTGGTGCCTGAGGCCCAGGCGCTTGCCGCCGAGTTCGAGCGGCAGGCCGGGCACCTTGAAGCTCATGCCGCGCGGGTCCTTCGTCTCGATCATGCCGCCGGCGTTGAGGTGCGGGTCGTCGAACAGGTCGCGCGGCCGCGTGATGGGCGCGTAGGGCAGGCCGATGGCCTCGAGCTTTTGCGACAGCTCCGCCTTGGTGTAGCGCTGCATGATTTTCTCCAGCGCCGGCAGCAGCCAGCCGCGCTCCTTGACCCTGTCGCCGTTGGTCTTCAGGCGGGCATCGGCCGCCAGTTCCGTCGCGCCGAATTCGCGGCAGAACACCTCCCACTGCGTATCGGTGACCGCCCCGACGAACAGGCGATCGTTGTCCTTGGTGGGAAAGATGTCGTAGATGCCCCAGGCGGGCTTCTTCACCGCCATAGGCGGCGGCTCCTCGCCGGTGATGGCGAGCTGCGCCATGTGCTGCGCGACGAGGAACACCGTGTTTTCATAGAGCGCGCTGCGCACCAGCTTGCCGCGCCCGGTCTTGTCGCGCTCGCGCAGGGCGGCGAGGATGCCGATGGCGGCGAACATGCCGCCCATGATGTCGTTGACCGAGGAACCCACGCGCAACGGGCGATCCGGCAGCCCGGTCATGTAGGCGAGGCCGCCCATCATCTGCACCACTTCGTCGAGCGCAGGGCGGTGCTCGTAGGGTCCGGAAAGAAATCCCTTCAACGTGCAATACACCAGACGAGGATGGCGCTGCGACAGGGTTTCGTAGCCCAGGCCCATCTTCTCCAGCGCGCCGGGGCGGAAGTTCTCCGTCATCACGTCGGCGGACTCGATCAGCTTGAGCACGATCTCCTTGCCCTCGGCATGCTTGAGGTCCAGGGCGAGGCTCTTCTTGTTGCGGTTGAAGATGCTGTAGAAACCGGCGCCCGCGCCTACGAGCCGGCGCGTGTTGTCGCCTTCCAGCGGCTCGAGCTTGATCACTTCGGCGCCGAGATCGGCGAGTACGAGGCCGCAGGCGGGCCCCATCACCATGTGCGAGAACTCTACGACCCGCAACCCTTCAAGCGGCAGCACGGAACCCCTTGGGCAACCCGGCGAGCGCCATATGCCCGTAGAGAGGCTCGTCGGGCACGCCGCTCACCATGATCTTTCGCGCGGCGAGGAGCTTGTCAAAGTCGATGCCGGTGGCAACACCCATGCTCTCGAACATGAACACCAGGTCCTCGGTGATCACGTTGCCGCTCGCGCCGGGCGCGAACGGGCAGCCGCCGAGCCCGCCCATCGATGAATCGAAGGCACGCACGCCTTCCTCGTAGGCGGCGAGCGCGTTGGCGAGCCCGAGGCCGCGCGTGTTGTGGAAGTGCGCGCCTTCCAGCTTGCCGCCGATCTCTTGCTTCACGCGCCGGAACACGCGGCGCACCTGCGCCGGGTTGGCGTAGCCCACGGTGTCGGCGAGCGCCACGGCGTCGCAGAACTCCGCCAGCGCGACCGCGATGCGCACCACCTCGTCCTCGGGCACTTCGCCCTGCATCGTGCAGCCGAAGGCGGTGGAGACGGCGCCTTCGATCTCGGG
>CAZVZV010000127.1:0-1523 GCA_964631735.1 uncultured Enterobacteriaceae bacterium | reverse complement strand
CCGGTGCCGGAGTTACCGACCGCGATGACGTTCTCGCGGCGTTCGACGTACTGCGATCGCGCCAGCTCCATGACGAGCGCCTTGTTCAAGTCCGGGAACGCGGCGAAGTCGAAGCTGTCGAGGCTCTTCACGGTCGGGAACTTGGCGGCTTTGATGCGGCGGTCCACCATGCGTCGCTCGCGCTCGATGACCTCCAGCTCGACGAGCCTCAGCAGGAAGCGAACATGGTCTACGCCCTCGGCCGCGCACTGGCGCGCGACCTTGTCGTACTCGCGCAGGAACGTCGGCAGCTTCAGGGCTTTGAGGTGGTGAGCGAGAAGAACTTGCGGGGTGTCGGTCATGCCGCCGCTCCCACCAGAAGGTCCATGTAGGCGCGCGCCGACGTGGTCGCGACCGTGGCCTTGGGCAGGTAGGGATAGACCGTCATGTCGAGGCGTGGCGGCCGGCGCTCGATCCGGCACAACACCAGATGCTTGATGGCATCGAAGCCGATGGCGCCACGTGCGATCGCATCGCCCACGGCAGCCGTCACGTCCTCGATCCGGAACGTCTCCATCAGGCGCAGCACCTGCACGAACTCGCGCTTGCCCTTCTTGCCCATGCGCGCCTCGAGCAGGCGGCGCAGGGTGGCGAACTGGTCTGGCAGCTTCCAGTCGGCGAGCGGGGCAGCCTGGTCGAGCGCATTGATCTTCTGCTCGATCAGCGCCAGGTAGTGCAACGGGTCGAACACGAAGTCTTCTCGCTCATAGGAGCGGGGATGACGCGCAATGATCTCCGTGCCGCAGGCAATGACGACCTCGTGCACGTAGCCGCGCACGATTACCTCACGATGCCCAAAGCTCGTCGGCACCGAGTAGTCGTTGCGCCGGTAGCGCACCAGCGACAGCGACGACACGCGCGTCCCGACTTTCTCACAGGCGTCGTAGGGCGGCGGCAGCGGCCGGCGCATGGCGGCCAGATCGCGCTCCAGACGCTCGCCGATCGTCTCGGTGTGACCGCGCAGGCGTTCACTCATGCGCTTGCGGCAGCAGGCGGCGAGGTGCGCGTTCAGCGTCTCGAAGCTTTCGAACACCGGCACCGGCACCATGAAGTTGCGGCGCGCGAAGCCGACCAGCCCCTCGACCTTGCCCTTGTCGTTGCCCTTTGCAGGCCGGCCAAAGCGATCCTGGAACAGGTAGTGCGATTGCAGCTCCGTGAACACGCGTGTGCGCTGGCGCTTGCCGTCGCCCAGGATGCGGGCAACCGCGATCTTGGTGTTGTCGTACAGGATTGACTGCGGGATGCCGCCGAAGAACGCCAACGCCTGCACGTGACCATCACAGAACGCCTCTGTCGTCTCGGCCGGGTATGCCACCACGAAGATGGCGTCCGAGTGCGGCAGATCGAATGCGAAGTAGTGGATCTTGCGCTCCACGCCGCCGATGATCGCGATCGCCTCCCCGAAGTCGGCCTGCGCATGCCCCGGCGGATGCATCAGCGGCACGAACATCTCGCGCGAGCGCTGCTGCCAGCCCGCCACGTAG
>CAZVZV010000126.1:0-1012 GCA_964631735.1 uncultured Enterobacteriaceae bacterium | reverse complement strand
GCGGGCATGCTTGCCGGCCTCGCCCAGCACTTCGACGAACAGGTCCGAGCAGCCGTTGATCACTTTCGGGTGGTCCTGGAATTCTGGCACGGCGTTCACCATGCCGAGCACTTTCACCACGCGCCGCACGCGGTCCAGGCTGCCGAGCTCCGAGCGCATCACCGCCAGCAGGTCCATGCCGACAGTGCGCGCGTGCTGGTAGGCCTGCTCGGCGGTGTAATCGCGCCCGACCTTGCCCTGCGGCCGCTTGCCGTCCACGGCGCGCGGGCCCTTGCCGGCGAGGAACAGCAGGTTCCCCGATCGCACCGCGTTGACGTAGTTCGCCACCGGCGCTGACACGGTGCCGAGGTCGATGCCGAGCTGCTTGAGGCGCTTCTCCGCGCTCAAAGCCGGACCACCTTGCCGGGGTTGAGGAGATTTTCCGGGTCGAACGCGCGCTTGATGTCCTTCATCAGCTCCACTGCTTCGCCCAGCTCATCCACCAGATAGGTCTGCTTGCCGATGCCGATGCCGTGCTCGCCGGTGCAGGTGCCTTCCATGGCGAGCGCACGCTGCACCACGCGCAGGTTGAGCGCCTTGGCCTCCTCCAGGTCCTGCTTGCTCTCCGGGTTGATCAGGATCACCAGGTGAAAGTTGCCGTCGCCGACGTGCCCGAACAGCGGAATCGGCATCGAGGCTTTCTCGATGTCTTTGGTGGTCTCCACGATGCACTCGGCGAGCCGCGAGATCGGCACGCACACGTCGGTGGAGATTGCGCGCGAGCCGGCTTTCAGCTGCAGGCAGGCGAAATAGGCGTTGTGCCGCGCCTCCCACAGTTTGGTGCGTTCCTCGGGCTTGGTGGCCCATTGGAAGTCCAGGCCGCCGTTTTCCTTGGCGATCTCCTGCACCATCTCCGCCTGCTCGACCACGCCGGCCTCGGTACCGTGAAATTCCAGCAACAGCGTCGGCATTTCACGGTGACTGGTCTTGTTGTGGCGGTTCAGCGCGGCCATGGTGGTGGCGCACAGCAATT
>CAZVZV010000125.1:0-1535 GCA_964631735.1 uncultured Enterobacteriaceae bacterium | reverse complement strand
CGTATCGGCGACGCAGTGGTCGGGCAGCGTGCGCCACAGTCCGATCGTGGAGGGTGGCGTGCAGACCGCGGTCAGCCTGGGACTGCTGTATGACCATTCACCGCAGCCCTGGCCGCTGCCCGAGGGACGCCCGCTGTGGGTGAAGCTGTACCACGGCCAGCAAACCGACTGCGACCTGGCGAAAGTCATGCTGTTGCGCTGCACCTCGACCGATACGCCGGAAGAAACGCGCGTGTCGTCCATCGAATTCGGGCGCACGCTGATCGAGCGGCTCAACGGCTGGAACGTGGACCTCGCCGGCTACATCGGCCTGCTGTACCACGACGAGAAGGGTTACCAGCCGAATTCCTGGCAGATCAACGCCTACTTCAAGCCGTACTGGTACGGCCTGCCCTGGAATCATCGCGTGAAGACCCGCCTGGGCATCGGCACGGGATTGTCCTACGCTAGCCGCGTGCCCTACATCGAGGCGAAGGACCAGGCGGAGCGCAACCGGACCACCAGCAAGCTGCTGACCTATCTCGACCCGACCATCGATTTCAGCCTGGGCGACCTGGTCGGCGCGCGCAAGATGAAGGACACCTATCTCGGCATCGGCGTGTCGCACCGCTCCGGCATCTTCGGGTTTTCCCAGCTGTTGAACAACGTCAACGGCGGATCGAATTACATTTACACTTACGTCGAATTCGCCATCTAGCGAGGAGGCAACCATGTTGATTCGCATGCTGATGGGCGCGCTGCTCGTTCTGGCGCCGCTGGCCGCCGCCGCGCAGGACTGGCCGGCGAAGCCGGTCAAGTTCGTGGTGCCGTTTCCGCCCGGCGGCACGGTCGATCCGCTCGCGCGACTGGTGGGCGCCAAGCTCGGCGATTCGCTCAAGCAGCCGTTCATCGTCGAGAACAAGCCAGGCGGCATCGGGGGTACGATCGGCACCGCTTTCGCCGCCAAGTCGCCGGCCGACGGCTACACGTTCCTGTTCGTCTTCGATTCGTTCGCGGTCAATCCGGCGCTGATGCCGGACCTGCCCTTCGACACGGTGCGCGACTTCGTGCCGGTGATGCTGGTCGGCACTGCGCCCTACGCGATCGCGACGCAGGCGGGCAAACCGTGGCGCAGTTTCGCGGAGGTGGTAAACGCCTCGAAGGCGAAGCCGGAATCGGTCAGCATCGGCTCGATCGGCAACGGCACGCTCGGCCACCTGCTGCTGGTGATGGCGCAGCAGGGCGGCGGATTCAAAGTAACGCACGCTCCCTACCGCGGCGGCGGGCCGATGGTGCAGGACATGCTCGGCGGGCAGATCGAGCTGGGCGTCGGTTCGGTGGCACTGCTGGCGCCCCAGGTGAAGGGCGGGAAATTGCGCGCAATCGCGGTCGCGGGGGAGCAGCGTTCGCCCACGCTCCCCGACGTGCCCACGCTGATCGAGCAGGGCTTCCCCGGGCTTACGGCGTATGCCTGGTGGGGCATCTTCGCGCCCGCGGGCACGCCGAAGCCGATCCTCGACAAATTTCACGCCGAACTGATGAAGGGATTCAACCAG
>CAZVZV010000124.1:0-1196 GCA_964631735.1 uncultured Enterobacteriaceae bacterium | reverse complement strand
GCCTGGCGGGATGGAGATGGCGATGAACCGGATCGAGATCGAAGTGCTGGGGTCCCGGGCGGCGCTCGCCGCCTTCACGCGTGCCTGGCGGCAGGCGCGTGCCGGGCGCAAGGCCACCCCGCGGCTCGCCTTCGGCAGCATCGCGGAGCTGTTCAGCGCGGTTTCGGAAAAGCGGCTGGAGCTGGTGCGCCACGTCGCGGGCGAAGAGGGGCTGCAAATCCGCCCGCTTGCACGCGCACTGGGGCGCGACTACAAGAACGTGCACACCGACGTGCAGGCGCTCCTCGAGCTGGGGCTCCTGGAGAAAGACGAGCACGGCGGCCTGCGCGCGCCCTTCGACGAAATCGTCATCCGGGCCGGCCTGCGCAAGGCCGCTTGAAAAAGCCAGGGATCGACTAAATCGGGGTCGGAGCCCGATTCGTGTTCAGACTCAGAACGAGCGCAGCCTGTCGCTCAATGCGCCGTCGTTCTCGACGTGCGCGTTGTACGCCTCAACGCTGCTGGCAGGGTGCGCCAGAACCGTATCAACCTGGTCGTGCGCAACACCAGGGAACCAGCTCAGGAACTGCTCAACGGTCGCACCGCCCGCAAGGTTCTCGAATAGCGCGCTCACCGGCACGCGCGTACCGCGGAACAGCCATGCTCCGCCGACCTTCTCGGGGTCACGTTCAACAGCCTGGCAAGTCGTCCAATCGACCATCGGGCGATTCTACGCCGGGACCCCTGAGCAAACCGCCCTCGTGCCGCGGCGATATAATGGCGTCATGGCCAAGATCGACGCCTCCAGAATCTCCTCCGATGCGCTTGCCGATTTGCGCGCAGGGCGGAGCGTGCGCCTCGTGAAAAGCGGGCGCACGATCGCGACGCTGCGCGCTCAGCGCGCGCGGACGCAGGCTGACGCCGCGCGCGAACTGGCCGTGCTGCGCGATGCCGATCGCGGCGACGACTGGGCGGAGTACGCCTCGTGAACGCACCTGAATCCCGCCGCCTTGCGCCCCCGCGCAAGCGCGCTCGCGTGGCCAAGCCGCGGCGCACCAAGGCTTTTCTCGTGCAATTGCGCCGTCAGTGCCGGCTCGCGAACGACGCCGACCGGCGCGACAACTGGCAGCAGTTCGTCCACCTGCCGGAATGAGTCTGCGTCGCGGCGACCTCGTTACCGTCGCCGCAAAGGGCGCCTACACCGGCAAGCCCCGCCC
>CAZVZV010000123.1:0-1012 GCA_964631735.1 uncultured Enterobacteriaceae bacterium | reverse complement strand
GCGGGCATGCTTGCCGGCCTCGCCCAGCACTTCGACGAACAGGTCCGAGCAGCCGTTGATCACTTTCGGGTGGTCCTGGAATTCTGGCACGGCGTTCACCATGCCGAGCACTTTCACCACGCGCCGCACGCGGTCCAGGCTTCCCAGCTCGGACTTCATCACCGCAAGGAGATCGAGCCCGACCGAGCGCGCATGCGCGTATCCCTGCTCGACGGTGACCTCGCGTCCCAGCTTGCCCTTGGGACGTGCGCCGCTCACCGGCCGCGGGCCCTTGCCGGAGAGGAACAGCAGGTTTCCCGTCCTCACGGCGTTGACGTAGTTCGCCACCGGCGCCGAAACGGCGCCCAGGTCGATGCCGAGCTGCTTGAGCCGCCTCTCCGCGCTCACAGCTGCACTACCTTGCCCGGGTTGAACAGATTCTCCGGGTCGAAGCTGCGCTTGATGTCCTTCATCAATTCCACCGCTTCGCCCAGCTCTTCCAGCAGGTAGGCCTGTTTGCCGATGCCGATGCCGTGCTCGCCAGTGCAGGTGCCTTCCATGGCGAGCGCGCGCTTGACCACGCGCAGGTTGAGCGCCTTGGCTTCCTCCATGTCGGACCTGCTGTCCGGATCGATCAGGATCACCAGGTGGAAGTTGCCGTCGCCGACGTGCCCGAACAGCGGAATCGGCATCGAGGCTTTCTCGATGTCTTTGGTGGTCTCCACGATGCACTCGGCGAGCCGCGAGATCGGCACGCAGACGTCGGTGGAGATTGCGCGCGAGCCGGCTTTCAGCTGCAGGCAGGCGAAATAGGCGTTGTGCCGCGCCTCCCACAGTTTGGTGCGTTCCTCGGGCTTGGTGGCCCATTGGAAGTCCAGGCCGCCGTTTTCCCTGGCGATCTCCTGCACCATCTCCGCCTGCTCGACCACGCCGGCCTCGGTACCGTGAAATTCCAGCAACAGCGTCGGCATTTCACGGTGACTGGTCTTGTTGTGGCGGTTCAGCGCGGCCATGGTGGTGGCGCACAGCAATT
>CAZVZV010000122.1:0-1858 GCA_964631735.1 uncultured Enterobacteriaceae bacterium | reverse complement strand
TTTCAAATTCCTTGGATTGAGTGTGGTTTGCTTTATTTTCACGTAAGAGCGATTGGAGAACTTTCGAGCGGCTTGGCTGCCAAAGGTGGCCGGAATGAAATTCTTATACCCAATGCCTCGTTGATTGATCACAAATTGCGCATCAGTCACCACCTCCTTGCTCGACTGGAGCAATACTGGCAATAATTCTTTGGCAAGAGAGGGAAGATGCGAGGGAAGATGCTTCAGATCGATGTGTGTCTGACGGATAAACTCGTCGACAACCTCATGTTCAAATACCTCCGACGTAAATCCTTTATCGCCGATCCGTGGATCATTAATAAGTGTTTGATTGCGTTCGACGATGAGACGTCCGACATTGAGTAGCGTTGCTAGCTGTTGAGCGGTTTTTTCGGTTTCTTCATGAGGGGCCTGCGCCCAGCCAATACTTGACCACATCAGGAAGAACACAAGGCTCAGAGATATAAACAGAACCACGCGGGATTTCATCAGTATTTCCTTCGTGCTCACCTTCCTGCTGAGAAACGGCACTGTCCCAGGTCATAATGTTCCGGCACTTTTGAAATTTCAAATGGCAGGCCTTCTGTGGCTGCCCGTCGAGTAGGCGCATAGTCTTCTTCTAACCAACGCCTCCGCATCTGCTTCAACCGCCCTGACTCTTCCAACCGATACAGCAGGTTGTTGAGGAACCACTGCAGACGCCTGTTTTCTTCAACCGTGACAATGGAGAAGTATTCCTGCGTCAGGATCAAGGGCGTTCCATCATTCCGTGTGAGGAGGTGCCAGTCCGGCCACACGTGCTTCGTCACATAATCGAGGATGGAATGTTTGGACAAAATCACATCGATGCGTGGGTCCTTCGTCTCCACAGCGGCTGGAAGCGAATCGCATATGAGCAACCGAATATTCTTAAGATTGGCTTCTGCATAGAGGTAAGAGGTTCTCCCCTTCTGAGCAGCAACGGTCAAGCCGGAAAGCCCTTCTTGGATTGCCGCAAGCGTGTCAGGATTTCCAGCTTGCTTTTGAAACTGCGCCCGTACTCTCTCAGCTACTTCTGGCTTTTGGGTAATGGCCCCTATGCCGCCGTTATGAAAATACGGAATTGAATACCAGAGGCCCGCAGGTCTTGCGCCAGGAACATTCCCGCCGATAGATGAGACAAAAAGATCGAGATGTCCTTCATTCATCTCGATGAAAAGATCACGAAACCGGGTGAGATGTAATGTAGGAACAATAGGTTTCTGTCCACCACAATATGTGGTCAGAGCCTCGGCCACCTCACGGATCAGCTCCACATCGAGGCCGGTAACACGAACCCCTTCATCGGTATAAACGGCTGGAAATACAAATGGCCGAAAAGGTTCAACAGAAATTCCGACACGGACCTGTCCTTGCGAGCAAATAGCAGACAATTCATGGCGTGCAAGAGGGTGCACCATTTCCACAGCATCGAAGACAAGTCCGCATCCGTGTAGTAAGAATCCGAACGCTATCAGGAACGGGACGATGCCTTGTGAGCCGTATTCCTTCAGGCTGTGTCGTAGTCTCCTCATAATCGATCGTATACTTATGATGGATCTACCAGCAATCATAGTAGCTACTCAGGTAAATAGGCTGAAGGCTTTTAGGGGGCAAGATAACACAGGTGGATAGACTGAAGGCTGAAGTGTTGGAACTTCGACCTTCGGCCTTCAGCCTAAAATCCTTCAGCCTGTGCTCATAGCCTTCAGCCTGAAGACCTGAGTAGTTACCGTAAATCTATGCGTGTTATTGCCGGCTCCCACCGAGGTCGCCGCTTACGTGGGCCAGAAGGGGCTGCACTTCGTCCCACATCCGACAAGGTTCGCGAGGCCCTTTT
>CAZVZV010000121.1:0-12750 GCA_964631735.1 uncultured Enterobacteriaceae bacterium | reverse complement strand
TTCGGCGCGCCGGGCTACGTCAGGCTCAATTTCGGCACTCAGCGCGCGCGCCTGGAGGGAGCCCTGGCGCGGATGGCTTCCGCGGTCTCCAGCACGCGCGCGAGGTGAGGGTCGGTGACGCCGAGCGCGTACATGTGCTCGAGCGTGTGGCGGATGTAATCGGTGCAGCGGCCACGCTCACCCACGCCCTGCGCCACCAGCTGGGCACGGCTGTTCAGGTCGAGTTCGCGAGTGAACTGCGCATGGCTCGGGTCGGCGATGAAAGCCAGCGCGCGAATGCGTCGGCCGCGCGAGATGCGCACCGGGACGAGCCTCGCGTAATACACACGGCGCGGCATTTCCCGGTGCCACAGGCGGGCGAGGGCGGCGGCGATCTGCGCCGCCGGCACGCGGAACGCCATGCCCCAGCAGGAACCGCCACGGCAGAGGCCCATCACCAGGCCCGGGCGCCGGTCCGTGCCGCGGTAGCGCGTAGAGAAGATGCACAGCGCGCGGTGGTAGCCGCGCAGCAGGCCCACCGAGCGATCGCGGAAAGGAAAGCGCGGCGACCACATCAGCGAGCCATAGCCGAACACCCACAGGTCGCCACGCGGCAGAGTGCTGCGAAACTGCGCCAAGTCCATTCGTTGTTTATCGATTGAGCGGCGTCCTGGTCGCCATGAGTAGTACGCCGGGCATTATAGAATCGGCGCAGGAGAACATGTCCCGCCCCACGCGCCGCCCGCCGATTGTCGGCCGCTACACCTTCGAGGAGGTCGCGCTCGCGGCGCGCAACAGCGGCATGCCGCTCGAGGCGCTGCGCCACGACATCACGCCTGCCGGGCTGCACTATTGCCTGATCCACTTCGATATTCCCCACCTCGAGGCGGCATCGTGGCGGCTTGAGGTGGGCGGGCTGGTCGAGCGGCCGCTCGGCCTGTCGCTCGAGGACCTGCGCGCCATGCGCGCGAGGACGCTGCGCGTGACGCTGGAATGCGCGGGCAACGGCCGCGCGCAGTTGTCGCCGCGCTACCCCTCGATCCCCTGGGTGGAAGAGGGCGTCTCCACGGCAGAGTGGACCGGAGTCCCGCTGCGCGACGTGCTCGAGGCCGCCGGCCTGCGCGCGCAAGCGCAGGAAATCGTATTCCACGGTGCCGACCGCGGCATCGACCGCAATGTCGAGCACAGCTTCTCGCGCAGCCTGGTCCCCGCCGAGGCGCTGCACGAAGACGTGCTGCTCGCCTGGGCGATGAACGGCCAGCCGCTGCCGCCGCAGCACGGTTTCCCGCTGCGCCTGGTGGTGCCGCGCTGGTATGGCATGGCGAGCGTCAAGTGGTTGGGGCGCATCGAGGCGATCGACCGGCCCTTTGACGGTGTGCAGCAGGCGCACAGCTACCATTTCAGGCTGGTGCCGGGCGAAGTCGGCACGCCGTGCCGCTTGATGCGCGTCAATTCGCTCCTCGCACCGCCGGGAGTGCCAGACTTTTATTCGCGCCAGCGCGTGCTGGGCGCCGGGCTGGTCGGAATTCTCGGCCGGGCGTGGTCGGGCGAGGCGCAGGTGGCGCGCGTTGAGTTCGCCGTTGACGGCGCGTGGCGCGATGCCGAACTCGATGCGCCGGCCGGCGCATACGCTTGGCGCGGCTGGCGCACGGTCTGGGACGCCGCGCCAGGCGAGCATGAGATCGCGTGCCGCGCGACGGACGCCGCAGGCAACAGCCAGCCGCTCGAGCCACCCTGGGACTTGACCGGTTTCGGCAACAACGCGGTGCAGCGGGTCGCGGTGCGCGTGGTTTAGAATCGCCCCGCTTGAACGCCCCCCTGACCGCTGCAGCAGATTGGCCGCTCGCCGTGCACCGGATGCTCTCGCAGCATCGCGTCGGCATGGTGGGATACGTGCCCGACGCCGGGCACAAGCGCCTGATCGAGCTATGCCAGGCTGACGCGCGCATGCGCAGCGTGGTGCTCACCACGGAGGAGGAAGGCGTCGGCCTTGCCGCCGGCGCCTGGCTCGGTGGACAGCGCTGCGTCCTGCTCATGCAGTCGAGTGGGGTCGGCAACATCGTCAATGCGCTTGGCATGGCGCGCGAGTGCCGCTTCCCGCTGCTGATCCTGGTCACCATGCGCGGCGAGAACGGCGAGTTCAATCCCTGGCAGGTGCCGATGGGGCAGGCGACGCCGGAGGTGCTGCGCGCCATGGGCGTGACCGTGCACCACGTGTCCACCGCGGCGGATGCAGCCGGCCAGGTGGATGCCTCGATGCGCATCGCCCACGGCAGCTATTGCGCCGCCGCGGTGCTGATCTCGCAGCGCCTGATCGGCATCAAGAGCTTCCAGGAGCAGGCCAACCAGTGAGCCTGCAGCGGCGCGATGTGGTGAGGACCCTGCTGGCGGACCGTGGCGGCCTGCTGGTCGTCGCCGGCCTGGGCTCGACCGCCTGGGATTGCACTGCCGCGGGCGACCACGACCTCACGTTTCCGCTGTGGGGCGCGATGGGCTGCGCGGCGATGATCGGCCTGGGTCTGGCGCTGGCGCAGCCACAGCGCCGCGTGCTGGTGATCACGGGCGATGGCGAGATGCTGATGGGCCTGGGTTCGCTCGCGACGATCGGCGTGCAGAAGCCTCGCAACCTGAGTGTGGTGGTGATCGACAACGAACGCTACGGCGAGACCGGGATGCAGGAAACCCACACCGCGCATGGCGTGGACCTCGCCGCCATGGCGCGCGCTGCGGGATTCGCGTCCGGCGTCCTGCTGCGCGATGCGGCGGGCGCCGCCGCGCTGCGCAAGACGGTCCACGAGGCCGCCGGACCGCACTTCGCCCAGGTCAAGGTGGCGGCAGACAAGGTTCCCCTGGTATTGCCGCCGCGCGAAGGGGCGCTGCTGAAGAACCGCTTTCGCGCAGCGCTGTTGGGCGAGGGCGCGGCGCTGGAATGAGACTCGCGGCGGCTCTGCTCCTGTGGTGCGCGGCGGCGAGCGCGCAACTGCCGTCCTGGAGCGGCGGACCGACGCCGTCGTTGCGTTTGCCCGACCTGGAGGGCAAGGAGCACGCGCTCGAAGCCTATCGCGGCAAGGTGGTACTGGTGAATTTCTGGGCCACCTGGTGCGAGCCCTGCAAGGAAGAGATGCCTTCCATCGAGCGGCTGCGCAGCTCGATGCAGGGCCGGCCCTTCGCCGTGCTGGCGGTGAACCTGGCGGAGCCGGATGCACGCGTGCAGCGCTTCCTGCGCGAGGTGCCGCTGGGATTCCCGATACTGATGGACCGCGATACGTCCGCGTCCAGGGCCTGGAAGGCGCGCCTCCTGCCTGCCACATTTATCGTCGGCCCCGACGGCCGCATCCGCTACAGCTACATCGGAGAGCTCGATTGGTCGCGCGAGCCCATACGCCAGCAAATCGCCGAATTGCTGCCGCGCTAGCGGCACTGCTGTTCGTTGCCTGCGGTGTCGACGCCCAGGACGGCGAAGAGCGCGCGCCTTTCATCACCACGCCGCCCGAAGTCGTTGCGCGCATGCTGCAGTTCGCGGGCACCGGCCCGCAGGACACCGTCATCGACCTCGGCTCGGGCGACGGGCGCATCGTCATCGCCGCGGCGAGGGATTTTGGTGCGCGCGGCATCGGCATCGAGCTCGACGCCAAGCTGGTGGCGCAGTCGCGCGACAACGCGCAGCGCGCGGGCGTGGCGGAGCGTGCCCGGTTCGAGCAGGCCGACGCGCTCAGGACAGACCTGTCGCAGGCGAGCGTGGTCACGATCTACTTGCTGCCCTCCCTCCTCGACCGGTTGCGGCCGAGGCTGCTCAGCCAGCTGCGCCCTGGGGCGCGCATCGTGACGCACGCCTTTGTCATGACGGGCTGGCCGCCCGACCGCAGCGAAACAGTGCGGCTGTCCGCGCGCCATCCAGGGCAGGGCGACGAGAGCCGGATCTTCCTATGGGTGGTGCCGGCGCAGGTGCGCGGTTCCTGGCAGGCAAGCGGCGGCTGGAGCTTGCGCATCCACCAGAATTTCCAGCAGATCGAGGTCGAGGCGGCGCAGGACGGAAAGCCCGTTGCGGTGAGCGGCGCGCGGCTGGAGGGAACCATGCTTTCCTTCGGCGGGCCGGACTTCACGTTCCGCGGCCGCGCCGAAGGTTCCCGCTTGGAGGGGGAGCTGCAGCGCGGCGACACCCGCACGCCGCTCGTGTTCGAGCGCGCGCGGTAGGGTGGGCCAACGGCCCACCAGATCGTGGGCCATGGGCCCACCCTACAGCACCTTCCCCGGATTCATCAGGCCCTGCGGATCGAGCGCGCGCTTGAGCGCGCGCATCAATTCCAGTTCGAGCGGCGCCTTGTAACGCGCGATTTCCTCGCGCTTGAGCTGTCCCAGGCCGTGTTCGGCGGAGATCGAGCCGCCGAGCGATGCGACCGCGTCGTACACCAACCGGTTCACTTCGCCACGCCGCGCCAGCAGCGCCTGGTCGCCGACGTTGTAATGGATGTTGCCGTCGCCGATGTGGCCGAAAGCGTACACCGGGGCGCCGGGGAAGGCCGACTCGAGCGCGCTGCCGGCGCGAGCGATCAATTCCGGGACCTTCGACACGGGCACCGAGACGTCGTGCTTGACGTTGGAGAACTGCGCCTCCGGAATCGTCTCGCGGATCTTCCACAGCGCCTGCGACTGAGACGTGCTGGAAGCGAGGACCGCGTCATCTACCAGCTTGGAACATTCCGCGAGTGCCTGTTCCACTTGCGCTGCCAGCGCCGCCTCTTCCCCGGCGTCTGCGATTTCGACCAGCACGTACCAGGGATGCGCGCGCAGTAACGGATCGCGCATGGCGGGCGCATGCTTGAGCACGGCCTCGAGGCAGCGCCGCGAGACCAGTTCGAAGGCGCTGATGCGCTCGCCAACGTGCCGGCGCAACTGCGCGAGCAGCGCCACCGCGCGCGCCGGGCTTTGCACAGCGACCCACGCCGTGGCGCTCGCCGTCGGCTTCGGATAGAGCTTCAGCACCGCCGCAGTGATCACGCCGAGCGTGCCCTCGGCGCCGATGAACAACTGTTTCAGATCGTAGCCGGTGTTGTCCTTGCGCAGCGCGCGCAACCCGTCCCACACGCGGCCATCGGGCAGCACCACCTCGAGGCCGAGCACCTGCTCGCGCGCGTTGCCGTAGCGCAGGACGTTTACCCCGCCCGCATTGGTGGAGAGGTTGCCGCCGATCTGGCAACTGCCTTGCGCGGCGAGGGACAGCGGAAACAACCGCCCGGCCTCGTCGGCCGCTCGTTGGATGACGGCCAGCACGCAGCCCGCTTCGACCGTCATGGTGTCGTTGAGCGCATCGATGTCGCGGATGCAGTTCATGCGCGAGAGCGAAATCACGACCTCGGGCCGTGCGCCGGTCGGCACCGAGCCGCCGCACAGGCCGGTGTTGCCTCCCTGCGGTACCACCGCAATCCCCTCGTGCGCGCAAAGGCCCACCAGCGCCGCGACTTCGGCAGTGCTCACCGGCCGCAGCACGCACAGGGCGTCGGCGCGGTATTGCCTGCGCCAGTCCTCGGTGTAGGGCGCCGTGTCCTGCGCCGAGCTGAGTACATTCCTGTCGCCGATCAGCGCAGCGAACGCGGACTGCAGGCGGGCATCCATGTTCGGTATTATCGCCCGATGAACTCTTCCACCCACGATCCCGCGCAGGGCGCGCTGCCCTTCGCCGCGGGCAGCGTCGCGGGCAGCATCGAAGAAGCGATGCTTTCGCGCCGCAGCCTGCGCGCCTTCCGCCCCGATCCCGTGCCGCGCGAAACCGTCGAGCGCATCCTCGCGCTCGCCGGCCGTGCCCCGTCGGGCACCAACATCCAGCCCTGGAACGTCACCGTGGTCTGTGGCGCGGTGCGCGAACGGCTGGTCAAGGCCATGCATGCGGAGTTCATGCAGCATGGCGAAGACGGCTGGCAGCGCGAGTACGAGTACTACCCGACCAAATGGCGCGACCCCTACCTCGCGCGCCGGCGCAAGCTCGGCTGGGACCTGTACGGCCTGCTCGGCATCGGCAAGGGCGAACGCGACAAAACGCAGCGTCAGCACGCGCGCAACTATCTGTTCTTCGACGCGCCAGTGGGGCTGGTAGTGACGCTGGAGCGCGACCTGCCGGTAGGCGCCTGGCTCGACACCGGCATGTTCCTGCAGAATGTGATGCTCGCCGCGCGCGCCTTCGGCCTGGATACCTGCCCGCAAGCGGCGATCGCCTCGGCGCACACCCTATTGCGGCGTGAGCTGCAGATCCCCGAGCAGGAGATGGTGGTCTGCGGCATGTCGCTCGGCTACGCGCGCGCCGACGCGATCGAGAACACGCTCGTCACCGAGCGCGAGCCGGTGGCGAAATTCGCGCGCTTCTTCGGTTTCTGATGCGTGCCCTGGCGCTCCTGCTGGCGCTGGCCGTGGTGCCGGCCTGGGCGCAGCCGCTGGTCGTGGGCGCCGTGCTGCCGCAGACGGGGCATCTCGCCGACCTTGGCGCCGACATGCACAAGGCGCTGGTGCTGTGGCAGGAGACCACCAACGCGACTGGCGGGTTGCTCGGGCGGCAGCTGGAGCTGAAATTCCTGGACGACCGCTCGGAAGCTTCGGCCTCCGCGCGGCTCTACGAGCAGCTGATCGACGTCGAGCACGCGGAGCTGCTGGTCGGCCCCCTGGGCAGCGCCGCCTCGGTGAGCGCGGCGAGCGTCGCCGAACGTCGGCGGCGCGTGCTGGTGAATGCGACCGGCGTCACGCGCACCGTGCACCGCGCCGGGACGCGCCATGTGTTCCAGGTGCCCGCGCCGCTGGCCGCGTATGGCGAGGGGGCGCTGGAGATCGTGCGCGCCATGGGCTACCGCCGCCTGCACGTGGTGGCGCGCGGTGACCCGGCCTCGCGCGAGGCTGCCGCACAGCTCGTCGAGCGCGCCACGGCCGCGGGCCTCGAGCCCGGGCCGGTCGAAACGGTGGCGACGGGCGTGGGCGACTACAAAGCGCAGATCGCCAAGGCGCGCGCGCGCGACGTCCAGGCCTGGATCGCGTTCGGCCAGCCCGAGGACGCCGGCGACATGGTGAAATCGTTCAAGCGCATCGGCTACGCGCCGTGGATGTTCCTGGCGCAGGGTTCCGCGGATCCGAGGTTCCTCAAACTGGTGGGGCGCGACGCCGAGTTTGTGCTCGGCATCTCAGCCTACGAGACGGGCTTGCGCACGCGCGGCAACGTTGAATTCGTGATGGCCTGGCGCAAGCGCTGGTCCGTGGATCCAGGCGCGATCGCCGCCACCGCCTATGCCGCGGTCCTGATCCTCGAACAGGCGGTACGCAAGGCAGGGTCGGTGGACACCGAGCGGCTGCGCGCCGCACTGGCCGAGCTGGACTCCGAGACCTCGATCGGCCGCTACCGCGTGGACGCAGACGGCATCCAGGTAGGGGCGAAGCCTGCCGTGGTGCAGATCCTCGCCGGCCGGCGTGAAATCGTGTGGCCCGAGGCGTTCGCCACGGCAAAATGGCGACTTCCCTATCCGCGCTGGGACGAAAGGCAGGCCCGTGCCGCTCAATAGAACGTGAACCCTCTGCGCGAGGTGCTGCTCCCGCTTTCGGTCACCTTCGCGATACAGACGCTGGTTGCGTTCGCCATCTACTGCGCGCCGGTGATGGCGCCGGTGGCGGGACCGGCGCTCGGCGTTTCGCCCGCCGCGGTCGGCTACTACATCGCCACCGCGTATCTGGGCAGCATGCTCGGCTCGGCGGCGGCCGGCGGCTGGGTGGCGCGCTTCGGCCCGATCCGCGTCAGCCAGGCCGGGTTGCTGCTGTGCTTCGCCGGCCTGTCGCTCGCGGCAAGCGGCCAGCCGGCGCTGGTCATGCTCGGTGCATTCGTCGTCGGCCTGGGCTACGGCCCGACCACGCCCGCGAGTTCGGTGATCCTGGTGCGCGCCGCGCCGCTCTCGCTCTTTTCGCTCACCTTTTCGATCAAGCAGGCCGGCGTGCCGGCGGGCGGCGTGCTCGCCGGGGCCCTCGTGCCGGCGCTGATCCTCATGGTCGGCTGGGAGTGGAGCGCAGTAGCGATCGGCGCCGCCTGCGCGCTGCTCGCGGCGCTGGTCGCGCCGGTGCGTGCGCGCTACGACACCGGGCTCAATCCACAAGCGCCAATCTCGTTCAAGGCAGCGTTCGCCCCAGTGGGCATGGTGTGGCGCTCGCCGCTGCTGCGCGAGATGGCGGCGACGGGACTCGTCTACGGCGGCGTGCAGATCACCCTGGTGACCTATCTGGTGAGCTTCCTCACCGACGATTTCGCGCTCACGCTGGTACTCGCCGGCTTGGTGATGGCCGCCTCGCAGGTAGCGAGCATTGCAGGCCGCGTGGTCTGGGGCGCGCTGGCGGATCGCGCGGTGGCGCGCCGCACGATGCTCGGCCTGCTGGGGCTCGGCATGGGCGTGTCTGCGCTCGCCACGCTCGCCGCGGGCCCGAACTGGCCGGGCGGCCTGCTGTTCCTGTTCGCCTGCGTGTTCGGCGCCACGGCGGTGGGCTGGAACGGCGTCTACCTCGCAGAAGTGGCGCGCATTGCGCCAGCGGGGCAGGTGAGCCAGGCGACCGGGGGCTGCCTGTTCTTCACTTTCCTTGGCGTGGTGGTGACGCCGCCCCTGTTCAACCTGGTGCTGGCGCTCGGCGGCGGTTATGCGGTGGCCTACGCGCTGCTCGGCTTGCCGGCGCTGGCCGCGGGCACGCGCTTGCTCGCGCGCCGCGCCCGGGCTGAAGCCCCGGTCTACAATCGGCGCGGTGCGTGACGTCATCCTGGTTCATGGCTTGTGGGTTCCCGCGGCCGTGATGACGCCGCTCGCCGCGCGGCTGCACGACGCGGGCTTCCGCTGTCATCTGTTTGCCTATCCCGGGCGCGAGCGGCCGCTGGAGGCGCACGCCGAGCGCCTGGCGCGCTACGCGAGCGACATCGGGCGGGCGCATTTCGTCGGCCACAGCCTGGGCGGGGTGGTGGTATTGCAGGCGCTGGAGCAGCACCCGTCTGTCGCGGCGGAAAACGTCTTGCTGCTCGGCTCCGCTGTCAGAGGAAATTTTGCGGGACGCAGGCTGGCGCAGCACGGCTGGGGACGCTGGTTCCTCGGCGCGAGCGAACCCCTGTGGCGCGAAGGGCGCAGCGCGCGCTGGACGCGCCCTGAGCCACTCGGCGTGCTGGCCGGTACTCTGCCGATCGGACTGGGGCGCCTCTTCGGCGCGCTGCCCGGCCAGAATGACGGCGTGGTACGGGTGGCGGAAACGGAAGTCGAGGGCATGCGCGAGCGCGTCGTGCTCCCCGTCGGCCACAGTGCGATGCTGGTGTCGGCGCGCGTGGCGGCGCAGGCCGTGTCCTTCCTCAACGATGCGCGCTTTCTGCCTCGGGCTTAGCGTCCTCGCGCTGTCGGGCTGCGAAACGCTGTCCTATTACGGCCAGTCCGTGGGCGGGCACTTCGCGCTTATGGCCCGCGCCCGGGGGCTCGGGGAGATCGACGCAAGTCCGGCGCTGCGGGAACGACTGAAGGCTGCCGCCGCGATCCGCGACTTTGCCTCGCGCGAGCTGAAACTTCCCGACAACGGCTCCTACCGCAGCTACGCGGATCTCGGGCGGCCTTACGCGGTGTGGAACGTAGTGGCGGCGCCCGAGTTCTCTCTCCAGCCGGTGCAATCCTGCTTCCCGATTGCCGGTTGCGTCTCCTACCGCGGCTACTACGAAAAGGCAGCGGCGGAGCAACACGCAGGCGGACTGCGTGCTGCGGGGAACGACGTGATCGTCTATGGAGTTCCGGCCTACTCCACGCTGGGCTGGTTCGACGACCCGCTGCTCTCGACCTTCATCGGCTACCCGGAAGCGGACCTTGCGCGCCTCGTGTTCCACGAACTCGCCCACCAGCTGCTCTATGTGAAGGGCGACTCGACCTTCAACGAGTCCTTCGCGGTGGCAGTCGAGCGCGAGGGCCTGCGGCGCTGGCTCGCGGCGCAGGGGCGCGCAGAGGAGTCGAAGCGGGACGAACCGGTTCAGGTCGTGGCGGTGCGCGCGCGGCTCGAGGCGCTCTACCGCACGCGGCTCGCACCCGAGGCGATGCGCGAGAGAAAGCGCGCGGAGCTGGAGGCCCTGAAGCCCTGGCTCGCCTCGCGCAAGGGATTCGAGGGACAGGAGCCGAACAACGCGCTCATCGCGTCCTTCGCCACCTACACGGATCTCCTGCCGGCGTTCGAGAAGCTGCTGGCGCAAGCCAAAGGCGACTTGCCGGTGTTCTACGGCCTGGCCCGGAAATTCGCCAGCGAGCGGTCCAGACCAAATCCATCGTCAGTGCCGCGCCCGTGATGGCGACCCGGCTCACGTCAGCGGCAGGTCCACGTGCTTGCGAAAAGGCGCGCGCTGGCCCAGGCGGTCGAACCAGGCCTGGACGTTCGGGAACGACGCATGCGCGATAGGCACGCGCATCCAGCGCTGCACCTCGCAGCCGATCGGGATGTCGCCCATGGTGAAGGCGGCCCCGGCGACGTAGGGCTTCCCCGAGAGGATCCCGTCGAGGACGCCGAGCAGTTCGGCGCTCCTCTTGCCACCTTCCTCGATTGCTTTCATGTCGCGCTTCTCGGGTGGCGTACGGATGAGGCCCCAGAACACGTTGCGCATGGCGCCTTGGAAAGTGAAGGCCCAGTCCATCCAGCGCTCGGCGTCGGCGCGGGCCCTTGCGTCACTGGGCCACAACTTGCCTGAGCTGTGCTTGGCGCAAAGGTAACGCACGATGCTGTGCGACTCCCACAGCGTGAAGCCATCATCGTCGATGGTCGGCACCAGTCCGGTCGGGTTCATCTTTCGGTATTCGGGGGTATTCACCACGCCGAACTGCATGCCAGCGTCGATGCGCTCGTGCGGCAGTCCCAGCTCCGCAACGCACCACATCGCCTTCTTCACGTTGACCGAATTGACCCGGCCCCAGATCTTCAGCATTCGTTCTCCACGTACGGTGGGCCGAGGCCCACCCTACTAATAACCTACCGCCTGTCCGTCGCGCCGCGGGTCGCTGGCGGCGATGTAACCGCCTTCGGTCTTCCAGATGAGCTGCGCGCTGCCGAACCGGTTGTAGTCGTCCACGTTGACGATCCTGTGGCCCCGGCGCTGCAGCTCTTCCAATGTCGACCCGGAGAACCCGCCTTCTTCCACGCTCACGTCCATGCCTTGCACGAAGCGGAAGCGCGGACCGTCGCAGGCAGCCTGCGGGTGCTGGCCATAGTCGGCGATGCGCACTACCACCTGCGCGTGGCCCTGCGGCTGCATGGTGCCGCCCATCACGCCGAAGCTCATCACCGGCTTGCCGTCCTTGGTGAGGAAGCCCGGGATGATGGTCTGGTAGGGGCGTTTCTTCGGCCCGACGCAGTTGGGGTGGCCGGGTTTGAGCACGAAGGTGCCACCGCGGTTCTGTAGCGAGATCCCCGTGCCCGGCACCACCACGCCAGAGCCGAAGCCCATGTAGTTCGACTGGATGTAGGAAACCATCATTCCCGAGGCGTCCGCCGCGGTGAGGTACACGGTGCCGCCTTTGGGGGGCTTGCCGTGGCCGAAATCCTGCGCCTTCTTCAGGTCGATGAGCTTCGCGCGCTCCTTCAGGTAACCCGCGTCGAGCAGCTGCTGGGGCTTGATGTCCATGTGGTCCAGGTCCGCAACGAAGCGCCAGGCATCTGCAAACGCGAGTTTCTGCGCCTCGATCTGCAGGTGCAGGCTGTCCGGCCCGTCCACCGGGTGGCTGCGCAGGTCGAACTGCGCGAGGATGCCGAGCGCGATCAGCGCGACGATGCCCTGGCCGTTGGGCGGCAGCTCGTGCAGCGTGTACCCGCGGTAGTCCAGTTTCAGCGGCGCGATCCAGTCGGACTTGTGCGCGGCCATGTCGGAGGCGCGCAGCACGCCGCCGTGCTGGCGCGAGTGCGACTCGAGCCGCTCGGCAAGCGGGCCGTTGTAGAACACTTCGCCCTTCGTTTTCGCGATGGCCTCGAGCGTCGCCGCATGATCCGGGAACTTGAACATTTCACCTGGCTGCGGCGCGCGGCCGTTCGGCATGAAGGCTTCGGCGAATCCCGGCTGCACCTTCAGTTCGGGCACCTGCCTGGCCCACTGGCCCGCGATGGTGGGCGAAACGAGGAAACCCTCGCGGCCGTAGCGGATCGCGGCGTCGAACAGTTTCTCGAACGGCAGCTTGCCGAACTTCTCCGACAGCATCCTCCAGGCGGACACGCAACCCGGCACCGACACGCTGTTCCAGCCGCGCTGCGGCATGGCTGTCTGGTCCTTGAAGAACTCGGGCGTCCAGCCCGCGGGCGAACGGCCTGAGGCGTTCAGGCCGTGCAATTCCTTGCCATCCCAGATGATGGCGTAGGCGTCCGAGCCGATGCCGTTGGACACCGGTTCGACGAGCGAGAGCGTCATGGCGGTGGCGAGGATCGCGTCCACCGCGTTGCCGCCCGCGTGGAGCATCTGCAATCCGGCCTGCGCGGCGAGCGGCTGCGTGGTGGCGACGATGTTCTTCGCCAGGACCGGCTTGCGCGGCCAGGCATAGGGGTTGGTCCAGCTGAATGGCGTCACGCCGCCTCTTTCTCCATGTCGATGACGACTCGCCCGAGGACCTTGCCGGCCTTCAGCTCTTCCAGCGTGCGGCTCACCTCGCTCAAAGAGCGCAGCTCCACTGGCGTGGCCTTGAGTTTCTTCTTCTTCGCCAGCGCCACCACGTCCTTCAGCTCCTGCAGGTTCCCTACGTAGGAGCCGACGATGCCGATGGCGCGCTGCGCAAT
>CAZVZV010000120.1:0-6120 GCA_964631735.1 uncultured Enterobacteriaceae bacterium | reverse complement strand
TGCAGATGCCAGCCCGAGGACATCACGTTGGGCAGCTTGGGCCGGCACATGAAGGTGGCGTGGTAGCCGCGGCGGCGCGCGCTCTGCTTGATCGCGCTCCTCATCAGCACCATGGCATCGGCCGCCTCGAGCCCGGGCAGCACGCCGAGCGTGAACTCGAACTGGCTCGGGCCGAACTCGACTTCGAAGGAGCGCAGCGGCAGGCGGAGCGCGGCGAGGTCCTTGCGCAGGAACTCGACCACCGGGTCGATCTGGTCGTAGCGATGCTCGGTGAGGTACTGGTAACCGGTGGTGAGCAGCTCGACTTCGGGTGGCTCACCCGGCTGGCCGGCGTCCGCAGGCCTGAGGTGCGGGTCCGTGATGCGAAAGACATGGAATTCGACTTCCAGACCGGCCATGAAGTCGTGGCCGGTCGCGGTGAGCTCGCCGAGCGCCTTCTTCAGCAGCGCACGCGTGCAGAACGGCACCGGCCGCCGGTCCTGGAACTGCAGGTCGCACAGCAGCCAGCCCGTCTCCGGCGCCCAGGGCAACACGCGGAATGTCGCGGGATCGGCAACCATCAGCACGTCGGCCGCGCCCTGCATCTCGGGGATCCCGATGCCGCCGCCCGGCGTGAATGCCGCAAACACAGTGCGGTGAGAGGTGTCCTTGAGCAACAGGGTGCTGGTGATCGTCACGCCCCGCTCGAGCGCGCCCTTCACCTCTGTGGCGGCGAGTGTCTTGCCGCGCAGCACGCCGTGCTGGTCGGCGAACGAGAAGCGCACCGCCTGCAGGCCGCGCGCCTCGATCTCCTTGAGGACGTTCATGGCGCTTGCGCGCTCCAGGGTGCGCGCAGACGGCGGGCGGCGTCGGACTCCTTGCAGTAGTCGTCCCAACGGCTGGTCGGGCCGACACCGTCAATCGCGGCCGGGCCGGTGAGCGCGCTGGCGGCGGCGGCGTCGAGCATCATCGTCGTCCTCTCTCCCTTGGCGGCCTTGTGGATCGCGTCCACCAGCAGGCGGCGATAGAGCACGATGCCCTTATCGGTGCTGCCGAGGTTCTCGCGCGTGCGGTCGGCGATGCGGCCGGGGGATTCGCAGGCGAACTGGTCGTGGATGTTGATGTCGAAGCCCATCCCCGTGTAGGTCGAACTGCGTTGCTGCTCGGCGTCGAACCCCCAGCCGTTGGCGCGGTTGTGGATCGGCTTGTAGTCCGGCGCGGGATAGGTCTTCAGGCGCTGCTCGCGCATGGTCTTCTTGTCCACCGGCGTGGTGAAGCTGGTGAAGATCGAATACCAGTAGCAGCCGTGGTCGTCCACCGGCACGTGCCACTGCGTGATGGTCATCTCGGCGTTCATCGGGATGACGAAGGCTTGCGGGAACAGGATGTGCGTCGAGCGGCCGTGCGTCTGCTGGTCGTCGATCCGGCGCAGCGTGACGAGGCGCATGCCGTAGTCGGTGCGCGCGACCGTGATCTCCGGTTGGTCGTGTTCGCGCAGCACTTTGGAGATCGGCAACTCCGAATCGAGCGGTGTGCCGCGGAACTGCTTGCCGTAGCTCGCCGCGGTGTCCTCGTCCTCGAAGTAGCGGTGCAGGAACGAGGCGTGCGCCGGGTCGATGCCGACCTCCAGCGCTTGCAGCCAGTTGCAGTCCCAGTAGCCCTTGAAGGCGAAGGTATAGGCCTGCGGCGCGGTGAAGCAGTCGAAGTGCGGGAACACGGAGGGCTCGCCGCCGCCGAGCCAGGCGAACACGATGCCGCTGCGTTCGACCACCGGGTAGGCGCGCTGGCGGATGTGCTCGCACATCCTGCTGCCGTGCGGCTCGGCCGGCGTCTCCAGGCACTTGCCTTCCACGTCAAACAGCCAGCCGTGGAAGATGCAGCGCAGATTGCCATCCTCCCAGCGACCGTAGGCGAGGTCGGCGCCGCGGTGCGGGCAGTGACGATCGAGCAGTCCGTAGCGGTTGTCCCGATCCTTGAACAATACAAAAGTCTCGCCGAGCACCTGAATCGGCCTGACCGGCCGTGGCCCCTCCAGCTCATCGACCAGCGCAACCGGTTGCCAGTAGTTGCGCAGCAGCTTGCCGGCCGGCGACCCCGGCCCGATGCGGGTCATGAGTTCGTTCTGTTCTGCGCTGATCATGCTCTATCCGTCACACTCCGAGATAGCGGTGCTGCACGTCCTCGCTGGCCGCGAGTTGAGCGGAGTCGCCGCTCCACACCACGCGGCCCTTCTCCAGGATGTAGTGGCGGTCGGCGACGCGCGTCAGCGTCCTCACGTCCTTGTCGATCACCAGGATTGATTGTCCCTCGGCCTTGAGGCTTTCGATGGCGCGGTAGATGTCCACGCGCACCAGCGGCGCCAAGCCCTCCGTTGCTTCGTCGAGGATCAGCAGCTTTGGGTTGGTCATCAGCGCGCGGCCGATCGACAGCATCTGCTGCTCGCCGCCGGAGAGCTGGTTGCCGAGATGCTTTTGCCGCGCGGCCAGGTGCGGAAACAGGTCATACACCCGCTCGAGCGTCCAGGGTTTTGCCGCATCGCCGCGCCGTGACGCGGTCGCGACAAGATTTTCGTGCACGGTGAGGTTGGGGAACACCTGGCGCCCCTCGGGCACCAGTCCGAGGCCGGCCTTGGCAACGCGGTAGGAGGGAAGGCCGGCGAGCGGCTGCCCGCCCATGCGGATGCTGCCCCCTTTCGGTCGCACGATACCCATGATGGAGAGCACGGTGGTGGTCTTGCCCATGCCGTTGCGCCCGAGCAGCGTCACGACCTCGCCCTGCCCGATGTCGAGCGATACGCCGAACAGCACTTGCGACTGGCCGTAAGCGGTTTCCAGGCCTTCGACCTTGAGCATCAGGCCTCCTCGCCCAAATAGGCGCGCCGCACTTCCGCGTTGGCGCGCACTTCCACCGGCGTGCCGCTGGCGATGATGCGGCCGTAGACCAGCACCGAGATGCGGTCGGCGAGCGTGAACACCGCATCCATGTCGTGCTCCACCAGGATGATGCTGCGCTTGCCCTTCAGGCCGGCGAGGAACTGCACCATGCGCTGCGACTCCTCCAGGCCCATGCCGGCGACTGGTTCGTCGAGCAGCAGCAGGCGCGGACGGGTGGCGAGCGCCATCGCCACCTCCAGCTGGCGCTGCTCGCCGTGCGCGAGGTTGGCGGCGAGCACGTCGGCGCGCGCGCCGAGGCCGACCTCGTCGAGCACCGCGCGTGCCGGCTCGCGCAAGGCGCGCTCCTCGCGCGCTGGCCGCCAGAAGCGAAAGCTGTGGCCTGCGTGCGCCTGCACCGCCAGCGCCACGTTGTCCAGTGCCGTGAAGTCACGGTAGATGCTGGTGATCTGGAAGGAGCGCGCAAAGCCCTTGCGCGCGCGCGCCGGCGCCGACAGGCGAGTGATGTCTTCGCCCGCGAAATGGATGTTGCCCGCGTCGGGCCGCAGGTTGCCGGCGAGTTGGCTGATGAAGGTGGTCTTGCCGGCGCCGTTCGGGCCGATGATGGCGTGCGTCTCGCCCTCGCGCAGCTCGAAGCTGACGCCGTCAGTGGCCGCCAGCGCGCCGAAGGACTTGCGCAGCCCGCGCGCTTGGAGGATGACGTCAGGCATCGGGCTTCTGCAACAGGCCGGCCAGGCCGCGCCTGAAAAAGATCACCGACAGCACCAGCAGCGGACCGAGGATCACCTGCCAGTACTGAGTCCAGCCCTTGAGCACTTCCTCGATGAGCAGCAGCGCGAAGGTGCCCAGCACCGGCCCCGCTGCGGTGGCTATTCCACCCAGGATCACCATGAACATCAGTTCGCCAGACTGGTGCCAGCTCATCAGGCCCGGCGTGATGTAGTTGGTGTGGTTGGCGTACAGTGCGCCGGCCACCCCGCACATGGCGCCGGCGATGACGAAGGCGGCGAGGCGGTAGGGATACGGCGAAAAGCCGACGGCCCTGGAGCGCGCCTCGTTCGATTTCGTCGCCCGCAGCACCATGCCGAACCTGGAGTTCACGATCCTGTAGGTCAGGTAGACGAACAGCAGCATCACGCCCAGTGCCAGGTAGTAGAACGCCACCGGGTCGCGCAGGTCCAGCAGGCCGGCGAACTGGCTCTTCGACTTCAGCCGCATGCCGTCGTCGCCGCCGAACTCGGCGAGCGAAATGCCGAGGTAATACAGCATCTGCGTGAATGCCAGCGTGATCATGATGAAGTAGATGCCGCTGGTGCGGATCGACACGGCGCCGATGGCGGCCGCGAGCAGGGCGGACGCGCCGACCGCCACCAGTAGATGCACCCAGCCGTTGCTGATGCCGTAGTGGCCGAGGATGCCCACGGCATAGGCGCCGATGCCGAGATAGGCGGCATGGCCGAAGGACACCAGGCCGCCATAACCGAGGATCAGGTTCAGGCTGACGGCGGCAATGCCGAGGATCATGATGCGCCGCACCAGGTCGATGTAGAACGGCTGGCCGAGCATGATCATCAGCGGTGGCAGGCCGGCGAGCGCCAGCACCAGGACGCCCCAGAAGAGCAGCGGCCTTTTCATCAGCCGCGTGCCGGGAACAAACCCGCCGGGCGCACCGCCAGGACGACCGCCATCAGCAGGTAAATCATCATCGAGGCGAGCGCCGGCCCGGCGGACTCGGCTGCGGTGGGCGAGATGACCTGGCCGAGCAGCGGCTTGAGGAAGGCGCGTCCGAGCGTGTCGACCACGCCGACGATGATGGCCCCCAGCAGCGCGCCGCGGATCGAGCCGATGCCGCCGATGACGATGACCACGAACACCTGGATCAGGATCAGCTCGCCCATGCCCGGCTGCACCGAGTAGATCGGCCCGGCCATCAGACCCGCAAGACCGGCGAGCGCCGCGCCGAAGCCGAACACGATCGTGTAGAGGAGCTTGATGTTCACGCCCAGCGCGCCGACCATCGTGCGGTTGGAGGCGCCGGCACGGATCAGCATGCCCAGGCGCGTGCGCGTCACCACGTACCAGAGCATCGCGGCCACCGTGAGCCCGACGCCGATCACCACCAGCCGGTAGAAGGGATAGCGCGTGCCGGTAAAGAGCTCGACGTGCCCCTGCAGCCACGCGGGAAGCGAGGTGTAGAGCGAGGCACGGCCCCAGACGATCGCGACCAGCTCGTTGAAGAACAGGATCAGGCCGAAGGTGGCGAGCACCTGGTCCAGGTGCTCGCGCTCGTAGAGCGTGCGCAGAGCGATCACCTCGACCAGCATGCCGACCACCAGCGTGCCGAGGAGGCCGAGGGCCACGCCCGTGAGATAGTTGCCGGTCCACTGCGTGGCGGCGACGGCGAAGTAGGCGCCCACCATGTACAGCGAGCCGTGCGCCAGGTTGACCAGGTTCATGATGCCGAACACGAGCGTCAGCCCGGCGGCCATGAGAAAGAGCATCACGCCGTATTGCAGGCCGTTCAGCGACTGCTCGAAGACCAGTGCCCAGGTCATGAAAAAAAAGAGGGCGCGTGCGCCGCGCCCTCGTCTGCGGCTAGGCGGGACCTACCACGGCATCTTGCAGTCTTGGTAGTACGAGTCCTTGTGTTTCTCGAGCACCGTCTTCTGGATGCGCATCTCGATATCGCCGCCCGCCACTTTCTCCGCCCTCAGCAGGTAGAAGTTCTGGATCGGGTGGTGGTTGACGTTGAACTGGTACGGCCCGCGGATCGACGCGTAGTCGGCCTTGCGCATGGCCATGACCAGCGCCTTGGCGTCCTTGACATTGCCCTTGGTGGCGCGCAACGCCGAGTCGATCAGCAGGATGCCCTCGTAGCTCTGCGCGCCGTAGAACACCGGCAGCTTGCCGTACTTCTTCCTGTAGTCGGTGACGAACTTCTGGCTGGCCGCGGTCTTCAGGTCGGGGCTCCAGAAGCGCGTCTCGTAGATGCCGAGCGCCGCGTCCTTCACCGCCGGGAGCGAGATCTCGTCCACCGTGAACGAGGTGTACAGCGGCAGCTGGCCGCGCAGGCCGGCCTGGTCGTACTGCTTGAGGAACTGGATGCCCATGCCGCCGGGCAGGAACGCCCACACCGCCTTCGGGTTCTTCGAGCGCAGCTGGGTGATCTCGGCCTGGTAGTCCTGCTGGCCGAGCTTGGTGTAGGTCTCCTCGACGATGCGGCCTTTGTAGTAGCGCTTGAGGCCCGCCA
>CAZVZV010000119.1:0-4749 GCA_964631735.1 uncultured Enterobacteriaceae bacterium | reverse complement strand
CCGATCACCTTCGATACCGAGAGACCCGACGCCTGCCCGTTCCAGTTTCTCTCCAGCCATCGTCTTGACCGGATATCGCCAGATTTCCGTGATCTTCATCGCCACCTCTCGTTTCGGGCCGGCACATGAGCCTCCTAACGTGGGAGTTCATCCGCGGGCGTAGGCTGGCGAAGCCAGCCGTAGCACGTCGGGAGCAACGACATGTTAGGCGGCACCCTAGACCGTCTTGCAGGGGCTCGGTGCCAGCGACCCGCCTGAATGCCGACAGTGTGCGCCGAGGTTGCTGCCGCTGGCAACAGTTCGACGCCCGCCTCAGGCACGCGCCCCTGACGCCGCACAGGATCACGCGATCGGCCTTCATAGTCGCCGCCCTGCGGGCTCCGCTGGCCGGTTGCGGCTAGGCGCCCATGGGGCAGCCCGTGACGTTTCACCGCGTATTCAGGTAGGCAATCGCATCGCGAAAGAAGGCGTTCAGCACCTTCCTGTACGTCCCGTTGCCTAGCGCGAGCGGCGTCACAGAAACCGGCAGCTCGATCTGAAGGGACACCTGCGCCAGCGCGGGCGTCCCGAACTTCTTGGCTGCCGCGCCGTTCATCGAGACAGCATCGATAGGTTCGATTCTCAATTCGACGCGACGGATGTTCGTGCCGGTCGTGGCAGCGTCCAGTGCCCGGTAGTACATTTCCTTCACTCGGCGCGCTTGCTCGCGGCTCATCCCTGTCGTCCCGACCTCGATCGCGCCTCCCACCGCGGTATCCGCAGTGCAATGAATTTCGACGAGGACGACGAGATTCGGACCGGCCGATTCGAGCACCAGTCTGCGGTACTCGCGGAACACATGCTTCGCCCGCGGCGTCCAGCTCTCCTGATTGGGCGACAGACCCGCCCCTTCGGTCGGCCGGTTTACGTTGAGTCGCTTGTCGCCGGTCTCCTGCCGCGTGAAACCACGTGCGATGACGGCAGAAACGCCGAGGTCCTGAGCGAGAAGCTTCGTGATCTCGGCCGTGTTAGTGTCGCCCGTGCCGTGAGGCGCGCCAAGCACTGCGCCCGTGTACGTCGGCCGGCCGTGCAGGACTTCGAACGAACCAAGCTTAAGAGCGTCCTCCTTGGTGACAGTCGCGCAGCCCGCAGCGGCAGCCAAGGCAGCCGTCAGGATCGCCACGCGCAGCGCGGTCATGATTCGCTCACTCGATCTCGCAACACTCGCGCTCAAGCCTTGCGACAATCAGTTCGAAGCGGCGCCAGTCATGTATCTCTAGGCGGGAGCGCTGCATGGTCGGGGTGTTAAGACGCCTAACGTTCGCGTTCAGCGGCTGCCGAAGGCAGTCCGCTGGAACGCGGGGTTGGGCGTCCTCGTGAGCAAGCGTGCCAAGCTTCGACAGTGGCTAGTCACGGATTCGCCGCCAATCAACCAAAAGGAACCAAGCAGCAAAGACTGTAACTATCGAGCCGTATGTGAGCCAAGGCAGCCGATGAAGGTCAAATGACCCTCCCATGTAGAGGCCGAAAACAATCGTCAGTGCAAGCAAGGACAGAGGTCGCCACTCCGGCCACAACAAGAGCGATAGGGTGCCCGCGGCGAGAAGCGCTACAGCTGCGGGCAAGGCGAACGGAATGAAAACGAGAAACCCAAAGGAACCGGCAGCACCGCTCCCATCGTCGCCAGACTGACCAGGACCTAGCACATACGCGCTCCACAGTGATACCAAGCCCAAGAACATGAATGACAAGTACGCAACGTTTCGTTTCACTCGATCACTCATAGGTGGTGCTCCCAATGCGCAACGCTTCGAGAAGCACTGCGGCTGTGCCACAACGATGGGCCGAAATGGCGAAGGCGGAATCGATGGAAGTCGCAACGCGACGAAGTAAGGGGCTGATGCTCATGACGCCCAACGTTCGCGTTAACCGACCCGCCGCCATGGACGCCCGCACAGAAAAGAACTGCGCACATCGGCGGGTCCGGTTGAACGCGGGGTTAGGCGTCGCGGAGTCACAAAGTTAAGTGCAAGCCCTTTGAACAGAGGTGGCGAGCGCTGACTCTACCGCCTCTTCACCCGTCTAGGTAACGGGTCGCAGTCATGACGTATCGCCAGCTGAGCACAACGCTCCGGCGTCCGAACTTTGCAGGCGGATGAAGCCAGGACACCCGCGCTGGGCGCCGGTTGTGTGCCGGCTGGCGTCGGCATAGCATCGCTCGGGGAGATCCGCATGCCTTATTCGTTGCGTTCAGGTAGCTCGTCACCCAGCTTTCGCGCAGTCGCCGTGCTGCTCGTGAGCGCCTTCGTGCTCGTGCACGATCCGGTTTCCGCCGACACAGAAGCGGGAGCACGGCTCGCCGCCGAACGCTGCGTCCGCTGCCACGAGTCTTCTGTGCCAGCAAGACCGTCACTCGATGGACAACCCCGGGCGTACCTCGTCGCGCAGGTGCATGCCTTTCGCGAGCGCACGCGCAGCAAGCCGGCGATGGCTGACCTCATGGCGGCATTGACCGAACAGGAGATTCGAAATCTTGCCGAGCACTACAGCCGGCGGGAACCGAAACCGCCGGATGTCGTCATCGACGCGGCACTGATCGAAGCGGGCAGATTGAAGGCATCCGCGATGCACTGCGCGAGGTGTCATGGGCCGGCGCTGCGCGGCTCCGAATCGGGAGCGGCCCGTTTGGCGGGGCAGAAGCCGGCGTACACAGCATGGTCGCTTCAGCTGATGAGGAGCGGTGCCCGCCCGCATAGTGGGGGCAAGGATCCGCTGCTCGCGGGTCTGACGAACGACGAGATCGACGCGCTATCAGCGTTCTTCGCATCGCTGCGTTGACAGCCTTCCCGGGGTCCGGGCGCCTAACGTCCGGCTTCAGGCGCGCGCCGCCTGAGGCGCGTCGCCCTGCAAGCCGTTGTTCGGTGGCATGCGCATGTGAATTGCATTGTCTCAAGAGGCTTCAAGCGGCCAGGAGCGGTCATTGAGATTCCGCTACTTTGCCGGAACGTCCATGCCGAGAAACCATACCAACGCGGAAAAGGTGATGAACGACAGCGCCGTGCTGAAGAGCACCGCCGCGGATACGCGCGCCGCATCAGCCTCATAGCGCTGCGCGAATATGAAAGCCCAGCCGGCTGTGGGGAGCGCTGCGGTCAACACGCCCACCATCGCCGTGAAGGGGTCAACGTCGAACAACAGTGTCGTCGCCCATACTGCGAGAGGGTGCAGGAGCAGTTTCCCCGCAATCGGAAGCGCAACGATGGATGATCGAAGCGGGGTACCTGGGCGAAAGACGGAAACTCCGATAGCGAACAGCGCGCAGGGTCCAGCCGCGTTTGCGAGCAGGCGAACGATTTCATCGGCAGGTGTCGGCAGTTTCCAATGCATTGCAGAGAATGCGGCTCCCAGGACCATGCTGACAATGAAGGGATTGAGCGCCGCTCGTGCGAGAGCGTCGCGCACGCCGCGGGTCCACCCGCGCTCGCCCACGGTATCCAGTTGAGCGAGCGCGACTGCAACGGCCGCGACAATGGTCAGTTCCGCTACGGACGCCAGCATGGCGGGGGCCGCCGCGGCCTCGCCTATCAGGGCGACCAGGAGGGGAATCGCCAGATAGCCGACGTTGGTCGCACTCGAGGCAAGGCCATAGAAAGATGCATCGCGTAGCCGAGATCCGAGCAGGCGCCAAGCGACAATCACGACCACCGCCAGCGTCAGAAGACCTGCCATGGTGTACGCAGCGAAAAATCGGCCGTTCATGATGTCGCCGAACGCCGCCGTCGAGGCGAAACGAAACAGGAGCGCCGGTACGGCGAAATAAAGGAGAAAGCCATTGAACGCCGGCACTGCCGCCGGGGGCACCCAGTTCATGCGCGCGGCCACGTATCCGAAGAGAATCAGCGCAAAGAATGGAACTATGATCGTCGATATCGTATTCACGCGGCAGTCCGTCCCCTACGACAACATACTTCGATTGAACGCACGAAGCACCATCGCCGCGCCGGTTGAGGATGGATGACCGCTTCGGGTCGGTTTGCGAACGTAGGCATTGGCGTTCGTCGATTCACCAGGATCGAATCATCCACCCTCAGTACGTTTATAGACAGTGAAGTCAACTTGCCACCGAACGTTCCGGTTCAGGCGCGCGCGGCTTCATGCGCGTCGCCTGCAACCGGTGGTTCGGCGTCATTTGCGCTCAGAGGCTCGGGCCACTACCGCGGCTGGCGTGCCAGAAGGCAACGACAACAACCTTTTCAGCACGCACGTGGTAGTAGATGTGGTATCGGACCCTTGATAGGAACAGACGCCGCAAATCGGGGTAACGGGCCGTGCTCGACTTCGCGCCAACGCCCGGTTGACGCGACAACAGTGCCGTTGCTTGCTGGAAGTCGACCCGGATTGCATCTGGCGCAGCCGGCCTGTTATTCGCCCACCATGTTGCCGCCGCTTCGAGTTGTATTGCAGCGCGAGGCGTTACCTCAACGTCGAGCACTGTACTCAGGCGATACGACGAAGACGTTCAAGCATCTCTTCGGCGGAGATCGTCTCTCCTCGATCAGCTTGAGCGATTGACTCCAAAAGCTCCGCCTCAAGTTCAGGCGGAACCTCAAAGGTTTCGTCCGCTTCGCGAGCAAGAATTGTGACGATGGCACCTTCGGGCAGGGGATCCCCTTCCACGACGACCTTTCCGCCTACGACTGTTCCAGTGGCTAGTTGCATGGCGGGCATGATACTCCGGTGCATCAGGGCCTGCAGCATGACGCCGAACGT
>CAZVZV010000118.1:0-1106 GCA_964631735.1 uncultured Enterobacteriaceae bacterium | reverse complement strand
CGGGGTCCCGCCCCGGCCTTAGCGCGAAGCCTGCGCCTTCGCGGCCGCCTCGAGCTCCGAGTCCACCCGCTCGCGCAGCTCCTTGCCGGCCTTGAAGTGCGGCACGTACTTCTCCGGCACGTGCACCTTCTCGCCGGACTTGGGATTGCGCCCCACGCGCGGCGGCCGGTAGTTGAGACCGAAGCTGCCGAAGCCGCGGATCTCGATGCGATGGCCGCTGAGCAGGCTCTGCGTCATGGCATCGAGGATCATCTTGACCGCGTACTCGGCATCCTTGGCCACCAGTTGCGGGTAGCGCTGGGCGAGCCGGGCGATCAGTTCGGACTTGGTCATGGCGACCCGCTCTCTCCCGCGTTCTCGGTCCGCTCTGGTTACTGCTGCGGGTTGGTGTTGCTCTTGTCGAGCTTCGCCCGCAGCAGCGAGCCCAGATTGGTCGAGCCCGCAGCGCTCGCGGCACTCTCGCTGCGCAGCTGTTTCATCGCGTCGGTTTCCTCGGCCATGTCCCTGGCTTTGACCGACAGGTTAATCGAGCGGTTCTTGCGGTCCACGTTGATCACCATGGTCTGCACGGTGTCGCCTTCCCTGAGGTGGTTGCGCAGGTCCTCGACGCGTTCGCGCGAATACTCGGAAGCACGCAGGTAACCTTCGACGTCGCCGTTCAGTACGATCACCGCACCCTTCGCGTCGACCGACTTGACCGTGCCGCCGACCAGGCTGTTCTTTTCATGGCCGGCGATGAAGTTGGTGAACGGGTCGCCTTCGAGCTGCTTGATGCCGAGCGATATGCGCTCACGTTCGACGTCGATCGACAGCACCACCGCTTCGATCTCGTCGCCTTTCTTGAAATTCTTGACGGCTTCTTCGCCGGTCAGGCTCCAGGACAGGTCCGACAGGTGGACCAGGCCGTCGATGCCGCCCGCCAGGCCCACGAACACGCCGAAATCGGTGATCGACTTGATCTGGCCCTTGACGCGGTCGCCCTTCTTGAACTCGCGCGCGAAATCCTCCCAGGGGTTCGGCAGGCACTGCTTCATGCCGAGCGAAATGCGGCGGCGCTCCTCGTCGATCTCCAGGATCATCACCTCGACTTCATCGCCCACCTGCAC
>CAZVZV010000117.1:0-13590 GCA_964631735.1 uncultured Enterobacteriaceae bacterium | reverse complement strand
ATCGATCCGTCCGAATCCCGGGCCGTCGCGGAGGAAGCATTGCCGCTCGACAATGAGGCGCTGCATGCGTCCGAACCGGCAGCGGCATACCGCGCTGCGCGCAAGGGCAGGGGACGCAAGCGGTGAGACGCGGCGAAGTCTGGATCGGGAACTTGAATCCGAACCGCGGTGCTGAAACGGGGAAGATCAGGCCGGTGCTCGTCGTGCAGGCCGATTTCCTGACCCGACAGGGAAGCGCCACCGTGGTCGTGCTGCCGCTGACGACCCAGGTGCGCGCTTCCAAAGAGCCGCTGCACGTGACCATTCCGGCGCGCGACCGGCTGCGTGAAACCTGCCAGGTCATGCCGGAGCAGCCGCGCACGCTGGATCGCGCGCGGCTGGCGGATGGGCCGCTGACCGTGCTCAGTGCGGAGGAAATGGCGAAGGTGGAGAAGTCGCTCCTGGCGGTGCTGGGCATGCTTTGAGTTGGAATATCATTCATCAATGATCCCCCGCAGCCTCTTCACGCCCGAACACGAGACCTTTCGCGACAGCGTGCGCAGGTTCATGGAAGCGGAAGTCAAGCCGCACGACGAGCGCTGGCAAGAGCAGGGCTACGTCGACCGCGAGGTTTGGCGGAAGGCGGGGGCGAACGGGTTCCTCTGTACCTCGATGCCGGAGGCCTATGGCGGCTCGGGGGCCGACAAGCTCTACAGCGTGGTGCTGATGGAAGAGCAGGCGCACGCCAACAATTCCTCGCTCGGCTGGGGCCTGCACTCGGAGATCGTCGCACCCTACCTGCTCAACTACGGCGGCGACGTCCTGAAGAAGAAATATCTGCCGAAAATGGCAGCCGGCGAGATGATCGGTGCCATCGCGATGAGCGAGCCCGGGGCGGGTTCCGACCTGCAGTCCGTGAAGACCACCGCCATCAGGAAAGGCGACCAATACATCGTCAACGGTTCCAAGACTTTCATCACCAACGGCTGGAACTGCGACCTGGTGATCGTGGTGGCGAAGACCGATCCGGCCAAAGGCGCCAAGGGCACCAGCCTGGTCGTCGTCGACACCTCGATGAAGGGTTTCGCGAAGGGCAAGCGGCTGAAGAAGATGGGCCTGAAGGGCCAGGACACGGCCGAGCTTTTCTTCGACAACGTGGAAGTGCCGGCGGAGAACCTGCTCGGGCAAGAGAACAACGGCTTCATCTACCTGATGCAGGAACTGCCCTGGGAGCGCATGCAGATCGCGATCGGCGCGGCGGCCAAATGCGAAGCTGCCCTGCGCTGGACCATCGACTACGTGAACCAACGCATGGCCTTCGGCAGGCCCGTCGCGAGCTTCCAGAACACGCGCTTCAAGCTGGCCGAGGTCGCGACCGAGGTGCAGGTGATGCGCGTGTTCGTCGACCGCTGCATGGAGCTGCTGCTGGAGAAAAAGCTCGATACCGCGACAGCCTCGATGGCGAAGTACTGGGCCTCGGACATAGAAGGCAAGGTGCTGGACGAATGCCTGCAGCTGCACGGCGGCTACGGTTTCATGTGGGAGTTCCCGATCTCGCAGGCCTTCGTGGACGCGCGGGTGACGCGCATCTACGGCGGCACCAACGAAATAATGAAAGAAGTCATTTCCCGTTCACTCGGGCTTGGAGGCAAAGATGCCTGAAGCGATGATTTTTGATGCGATCCGCACGCCGCGCGGCAAGGGCAAGCGCGACGGTTCCCTGTACGAGGTGAAGCCGGTGGCGCTGCTCGCCGGCGTGCTCAGGGAACTGCAGCGCCGCAACGACCTCGACACCGCCGAGGTGGAGGACGTGGTGATGGGCTGCGTCACGCCCTCGGGCGAGCAGGGCTCCTGCATTGCCAAGACCGCGGCGCTGGTCGCCGGCTGGGACTGGAAGGTGCCCGGCGTGCAGCTGAACCGCTTTTGCGCCTCCGGCCTCGAAGCGGTGAACCTCGCCGCGCAGAAGGTGCGCTCGGGCTGGGAAGACCTGGTGGTGGCGGGCGGCGTGGAATCCATGTCGCGCGTGCCGATGGGCTCGGACCGCGGCGCCTGGGCCTGCGATCCCCAGACCAGTCTCGACACCGCCTTCATCCCGCAGGGCATCAGCGCCGACCTGATTGCGACGCTTGAAGGCTTCACGCGTGATGAGATCGACGCCTTCGCGCTGCAGTCACAGAAGAAGGCCGCCGCCGCGCGCGAGGCGGGCCGTTTCAAGAAGTCGCTCGCGCCGGTGAAGGACGCCGTCGGCGGCGTGATCCTCGATCACGACGAATTCATCAAGGCGCACACCACGCTCGAAGCCCTCGCCTCGCTCAAGACCTCCTTCGACAAGCCGGGCGAGATGGGTTTCGACGCCGTGGCGATTCGCCGCTACCCGCAGGTAGAGCGCATCCGCCACGTGCACACCGCCGGGAATTCCTCCGGCATCGTCGACGGCTCGGCCGCCGTGCTGGTCGGCAGCGAGAAGAAGGGCAAGGAACTGGGACTCACGCCGCGCGCGCGCATCGTCGCCGCTGCGCTCTCGGGCGCGGATCCGACGATCATGCTCACCGGCCCGATGCCCGCGGCGCGAAAGGCGCTCGCCAAAGCGGGGATGAAAATCGACCAGATCGACCTGTTCGAGATCAACGAAGCCTTCGCCGTGGTACCGATGAAGTTCATGAAGGAGATGGGCGTGCCCGCGGAGAAGGTGAACGTGAACGGCGGCTCGATCGCCATGGGACACCCGCTCGGCGCCACCGGCGCCATGATCCTCGGCACGCTGATCGATGAGCTCGAGCGCAGGAAGCTGCGCTACGGCCTGGCCACGCTGTGCGTCGGCGGCGGCATGGGCATCGCCACCATCGTCGAGCGCCTCTGATGCCGGTGCGCTACGAAAAGGGTGGCGACGCCATCGTCACCCTGACCTTCGACGCGCCCGGCGCGCCGGTCAACACCATGACCGAGGCCTGGAGCAAGGCCTTCGCCGAGGCGGTCGAGCGGCTGCAGAAGGAAAAGGATTCCATCGCCGGCGTGATCCTGTGTTCGGCGAAGAAGACCTTCTTCGCCGGCGCGGAACTGAAGGACATCCTCAAGCTCACGGCAGCCGACGCGCCGCGCCTGTTCGAGGAGATCGAAGAGACCAAGCGCCAGTTCCGCGCGCTCGACAAGCTCGGCAAGCCGGTGGTCGCGGCACTGGAAGGCGCCGCGCTCGGCGGGGGCTGGGAGCTCGCCCTCGCTGCGCACTGCCGCATCTGCCTCAACGACGAGAAAATCGAGCTCGGCTTGCCCGAGGCGACGCTGGGCCTCCTGCCCGGCGCGAGCGGCGTGACCAAGACCGTGCGCCTGCTCGGCCTGCAGGCGGCGCTGCCGATGCTGATGGAGGGCAAGACGATGCGCCCCGCGGAGGCCGCCAAGCTCGGCTTCCTGCAGGGGCTGGCGGCGAACCGCGAGGACCTCTATCGCATGGCGCGCGAGTGGATCGCGAAGAACGCCGCGCCCAAGCAGCCCTGGGACGAAGAGAACTACCGGATGCCCGGCGGCACGCCGGCGAGCCCGCAGATCTCGCAGATGCTGAGCATTGCGCCGGCGATGCTCATCGAGAGGACGCGCGGCCTGTATCCCGCGCCCGAGGCGATCATGGCCGTGGCGGCGGAAGGGGCGAGCGTGGACTTCGACACGGCGCTGCGCATCGAGTCGCGCTACCTCGTCAAGCTCGCCGTAAGCCAGGAGGCAAAGAACCTCATCACCTTGTTCTTCAATCGCACTGCGATCCGCTCTGGTGCCTCGCGTCCGAAGGAATTCCCGAAGTGGAAGGCGACGAAAGTCGGCATCCTCGGTGCGGGCATGATGGGTGGCGGCATCGCCTGGGCGACCGCGAGCCGGGGCGTGCCCTGCGTGCTGAAGGACGTGACCCTTGAGCAGGCGCAGAAGGGGAAGAGTTACAGCGAGGCGCTGGCGGCGAAGCGAAATCGACCGCAGGTCCCCGAGCTGATCAAACCGACGGCGAACATGCAAGACCTCGCCGGTTGCGATCTGATCATCGAAGCGGTGTTCGAGAAGCGCGAACTCAAGGCGCAGGTGACCAAGGAGGCCGAGCCGATGCTGGCCCCGGGCGGCGTGTTCGCCTCCAACACCTCGACGCTGCCGATCACCGGCTTGGCGCAGGCGTCGACGAAGCCCGAAAACTTCATCGGCCTGCACTTCTTCTCGCCGGTGGACAAGATGCAGCTGGTGGAGATCATCAAGGGGAAGAAGACTTCGCCCGAGACGCTGGCCCGCGCCTACGACTACGTGCTGCAGATCGGCAAGATTCCGATCGTGGTGAACGACTCGCGCGGCTTCTACACCAGCCGCACCTTCGGGACCTTCGTCGCCGAGGGCTGCAGCATGCTCGCCGAGGGCATCCCCGCCGCGGTGATCGAGAACGCGGGGCGCCTCGCCGGCATGCCGGTGGGGCCGCTGGCGGTGATCGATGAAACCTCGATGTCGCTCTCGGTGCACGTGATGGAGCAGACCAAGGCGGACCTTGAGGCGGAAGGCAAGAAGTACGCGCCGCAGCCGGGCCAGGAGGTGATTCACCGCATGGTGAAGGAACTCAAACGCCCGGGCCGGGCTGGCGGCGGTGGTTTCTACGAATACCCGAAAGACGGGAAGAAATTCCTCTGGCCCGAGCTGGCGAAGATCTACGGCAAGAAGAACGCGGCCTGGGAATTTGAAGAACTCAAGGAGCGCATCCTCTACCGCCAGGCGATCGAGACTGCGCGCTGCCTGGAGGAGGGCGTGCTGGAGCACGTGCACGACGGCAACATCGGCTCGATCTTCGGCATCGGCTTTCCCGCCTGGGCGGGCGGCGCGCTGCAGTACGTGAACCACGTCGGCACGAAGAAATTCGTCGAGCGCGCCGGGGAATTGGCGAAGAAAATCGGCCCGCGCTTCGCGGCGCCCAAACTCCTGCGCGACCTGGCTGCGAAGGGGAAGCCGCTCGCCTGATGTCGCTGCCGCCCATCCTGCAGCGCCTCAAGCTGCCGGTGATCGCCGCGCCGATGTTCATCGCCGGCAACCCGAAGCTGGTGATCGAGCAGTGCAGGGCGGGCATCGTCGGTTCCTTCCCGGCGCTCAACGCGCGTCCCAAGGAAGCACTCGACGGCTGGCTCACCGAGATTGAAGCGGCGCTCGCGGGCGATGCGAACGCCGCGCCCTACGCGGTGAACCAGATCGTGCACAAGTCGAACGACCGCCTGCAACACGACCTCGAGGTGTGCATCCGGCACAAGGTGCCGATCACCATTACCAGCCTGCGCGCGCCGGACGAGGTGGTGGCCGGAATCCACGAGTACGGCGGCATCGTGCTGCACGACGTGATCAACGTGCGCCATGCCGAAAAGGCGCTGGAGGCCGGGGTGGACGGGCTGATCCTGGTGTGCGCGGGCGCCGGAGGACATGCGGGCATGTTGTCGCCTTTTGCGCTGGTCGGCGAAGTACGGCGCTTTTTCGACGGTCCCCTCGTGCTCTCCGGCGCCATCGCCTCTGGCTACGCGATCCTCGCCGCGCTTGCCGCGGGCGCCGACCTTGCCTACATCGGCACGCGCTTTCTCGCCACGCCGGAGGCGAGCGTGCCCGAGCGCTACAAGGAAGAGATTCTCAAGGCAACGGCTTCCGACATCGTGTACACGGATCTCTTTTCCGGCGTGCACGGCAACTACCTCAAGCACAGCGTGATCGCCGCCGGCTTCGATCCGCTCAACCTGCCGAAATCCGATCCGAACAAGATGAACTTCGGCTCCGGCAGCGGTGTGGAGAAGAAAGTCTGGCGCGACATCTGGAGCGCCGGGCAGGGTGTGGGCCAGATCGACAAGCTGATGCCGGTGCGCGAGGTGGTGCGGCAGCTCGCCGATGAGTACGCCGCTGCGCGGCATCGCCTGGCGCTGTCGTGATCCTCGACATCGAGCGCCGCGGCCCGGCGGCATGGATGTGGCTCAACCGCCCGGAAGTCCGCAATGCCCTCAACGATGACCTGATCACCGCGCTGGAAACGGCGCTCGAGGTGCTGGAAAAAGACGCGGCGGTCCGCACGCTGGTGCTCGCCGGGCGCGGGCCGGCTTTCTGCGCGGGAGGGGATCTCGCGCGCATGGAGAAGGCGGCGAAGATGACCAAGGCGCGCTCGCGGCGGGAGGCGGGACGCTTTGCGAAGCTCCTTTACCGCATGCACAGCTATCCGAAGCCGGTCGTGGCGCGCGTGCACGGCGCGGCGTATGCCGGCGGCATGGGGCTGGTGGCCGCCTGCGACCTCGTCGTTGCCGCGGAGGAGGCCGAGTTCGCGCTGCCGGAGGCGAGGATCGGCCTGGTGCCGGCGATGATCAGTCCTTACCTCGTCAGAGCGATGGGCGCGAACCAGGCGCGGCGCTACATGCTCACCGGCGAGCGCTTGTCGGCGCGCGAAGCGCACCGCCTCGGCTTCGTGCACGAGTGCGCGCCGGCAGCAGAACTCGATGCCGTCGTAGGGAAGATCTGCGAGCGCCTGGCGCTGGCGGGGCCGGAGGCACTGGCTCGCGCCAAGAAGCTGCTGCTGCGGGTTGAGGGCGCTCCCATCACGCCGCAACTCGCCAACGAGACGGCGGCGGTGCTGGCCGAGGCGCGCGCGGGGGCGGAAGCGCGCGAAGGCATCCGTTCCTTCCTCGAAAAGCGCAAGCCTTCCTGGCAGTAGGAAGCGTCTCAGTTTGAATGTCCGCCTTCGACGGCGGGTCTATCGCCTGAAGAGCGCGACGACGCACAATGGCTCTTATGTCGCGTCGAGAGCCGCTATTGGTGAAAATCTGAACGTCCGCTTCGGGTCTATTCTGTTGAAAAACTCGAAATCTCGAGTCCGGCAAATATCGGTCGGATACTGAGGCAATGGCAAATTTGCCCTGGCCCACCTCATAGGCCGCTCAGGAAGTCCCTTATCGCGACATCAACTCTTTCATGTATCCCCCTAGCCTGAAGCGCGCTTCGCTTCCTACAACGGCTAGAATTTTTTTATTATCGGTGGGAAACGAGTTTTTCAACAGAATAGGTCGGAAGCAGTCATTCACCGGGCTCTAACAGAAGGCAGCGTCTTGACGACAGGCGCCCCAAGCAGGGCCGCTTCAGGCAACGCCAGTCGCCTCGCCGAACCAGCGGCCGCGTCCCGGCCAGCGCGCCACTAGATCGACGAACAGGGGATCGATGCTGTTCGGGTCGGCCGCGACCTCGCGCGCGAGTTGCCCGGGTTCGTCGTTGTAGGCAAGTAGCCCGAGGTCCGTCATCCGCATCGGATAGACGATGCCGTCGAGGTGGTCGCATTCGTGCTGCAGCAGCGCTGCCCACGAACTATGTGCGTCATGGGATACCGTCCCGCCCTCGAGCGTCTGGTAACTGATCGCGATGCGCGGATGGCGCGGCACCTTGCCGTGCAGTCCGGGAATCGACAGGCAGCGCTCCCACACCGGCGTCTTGTCCGCGGTCTTGGGGGTGATCACCGGGTTGACCATCACCGTCCAGGGCCGCGGCTCGATTCCCGAGCCCTTGGGAATGCGCGCGGCGATCATGCGGTAGACCACCACGCGCCTGCTGTCGAACACTTGCGGCGCGGCGAGGCCGCTCGCGCCGATGTCCTCGAGTGTCTCGATCATGTCTGCAGCGAGGCGCCGGATCTCCGACGCGCCCGGGTCCGCGACCGGCGCCGCAACCTGCGCCAGCACCGGGTTGCCCATCCTGGCGATCCGCAAAACGGCCATGCCTGTCTCCCTCGTGCCGTGGCCGCTATTTTGCAGCAGATCGAGTGGGTACGACCGACCGCTTCGGGTCGAATGCGGACATTCAAACTGAGACACCACCCGGCAGCAGCTGCGCTAACATCCGGCTCCGTTTACTAGGGAACCACCGCATGAACCAGCGCGTAGTCCTCGCCAGCCATCCGGACGGCTGGGTCAGCTTGGCCAACTTCCGCCTCGAGACCGCGCCAATGCCGCAGCCCGTCGAAGGCGAGGTGCTGGTGAAGAACCTCTGGCTTTCGCTCGATCCCTACATGCGCGGTCGCATGAGCCAGCAGAAGAGCTACGTGAAGGGCGTCGAGGTCGGCGAGGTGATGACCGGCGAGACCGCTGGCGAGGTGCTCGAGTCGAAGCACCCGGCGTTCAGGCCCGGCGACAAGGTCACCGCGCCCTCGGGTTGGCAGCAGCAATGGTGCGGCAAGGGCGATCTGCTCACCAAGGTGGACGCTTCCAAGGTACCGCTCTCCTACTTCCTCGGCTGCCTCGGCATGCCCGGGCGCACCGCTTACTTCGGCATGAAGGACATTCTCGCGCCCAAGCCGGGCGAGACGGTCGTGGTGTCCGCCGCCTCCGGCGCGGTGGGCAGCGTCGTCGGGCAGCTGGCCAAGGCCTGGGGCTGCCGTGCGGTCGGCATCGCGGGCGGCAAGCCGAAATGCGACTACGTGGTGAAGGAACTCGGCTTCGATGCCTGCATCGACTACAAGGCGGGAGACATCTACGAACCGCTGAAAGCCGCGTGCCCGAAAGGAGTGGACGCGTACTTCGAGAATGTGGGTGGCGCGATCCTCGATACGGTGCTGCGGCGGATGAACCTGCGCTCGCGCATCGCGATTTGCGGCCTGATTTCGGATTACAACGCCAAGGAAACCTACGGCGTGAAGACATTCCGCTCGATCCTGACCAACCGCATCAAGGTGCAGGGCATGATCGTGTTCGACTGGCTGGAGCGCTACCCGGAAGCAAACCGGGACTTGCTCGATCTCGTCGTCGGCGGCAAGCTCAAGACCCGCGAATCGGTGGTGCAGGGGCTGGAAAACGCGCCGAAAGGCCTGATCGGGCTGTTCAAGGGCGAGAACTTCGGCAAACAGTTGGTAAAACTCGGATGAGGCTCACATGATCGACCTGTATACCTGGCCCACGCCCAACGGGCACAAGATTCACATCATGCTGGAGGAGACGGGACTGCCCTACAAGGTGATCCCGATCGACATCGGCGTCGGCGACCAGTTCAAGCCCGAATTCCTCAAGATCTCGCCCAACAACAAGATGCCGGCGATGGTGGATACCGACGGCCCGGGCGGCAAGCCGATGGCCCTCGCCGAATCCGGCGCGATGCTGTTCTACCTCGCCTCCAAGACCGGAAAGTTCCTGCCCGAAGACCTGCGCAAGCGCTGGCAGGTGATGCAGTGGGTGATGTTCCAGATGGGCCACATCGGCCCGATGCTCGGCCAGGCGCACCACTTCCTCGGCTACGCGCCGGAGAAAATCGAGTACGCCATGAATCGCTATAAGAACGAGGCGAACCGCCTCTACGGCGTGGTCGAACGGCGCTTGAAGGAATCCAGGTTCCTCGCCTGCGGCGAGTTCACCATCGCCGACATGGCGGTGATGCCCTGGATGCGTTTTCCAGAGCGCCAGGGAGTGGAGATCGCGGAGTACCCGAATGTGCAGCGTTGGCGCGACGGCATCACCACGCGTCCCGCGGTGCAGCGCGCACTGCAGGTGCTCGCCGACCGGCGCCGCCCGGTGATGACCCAGGAGCAAAAGGAAATCCTGTTCGGGGCGACGCAATATGCCAAGCGCTGAACTCAAGGGGAAGGTCGCCTGGATCACGGGCGGAGGTTCGGGCATCGGACTGGCGGGTGCCACGGAGCTCGCCAAAGCTGGCGCGCATGTCGTCATCTCCGGCCGCACGCAGCGCACCAACGACTCCGGGCTGGCGCAGCTGAAGGCGGTTGGCAGCGCCGAAGCGATGCTGCTCGACGTGGCCGACCAGAAGGCGGTGGTGCGGGTCGCGACAGACATCGAGAAGCGCCACGGCCGCATCGACATCCTCGTTACCAGCGCCGGCACCAACGTAGGAAAGCGAAACTTCAGCAACATGTCGCCCGACGGCTGGGACGACGTGGTGAAAATCAACCTGAACGGCCTGTTCTACTGCTGCTACGCAGTGATCCCGGGCATGCGCGCGCGCAAAGACGGCCTGATCATCAACATCTCCTCCTGGGCGGGCCGCTACGCCAGCGTGCTCACCGGGCCCGCCTACAACGCCACCAAGCGCGCCGTGATCGCCATCAGCGAGTCGATCAACATGGAGGAGTGCATGCACGGCATCCGCGCCACCTCCATCCTGCCGGGCGAGGTGGCCACGCCGATCCTGGAAAAGCGCCCGGTGCCGCCCTCGGCGGAGGAGCGCGCGCGCATGGCGCAGGCGGAGGACTTTGGCAAGGCGATCCTGTTCGTGGCGACGATGCCAGCGCGCAGCTGCGTGAACGAAATGGTGATCGCGCCGACCTGGAACCGCTTCTACCTCGGCGGCCTGGAAAAGAAATAAAGGGGTCTGACCCCTTTTTTTAAGCCGTTAGGTAGATGTCCTTGTAGGACGTGTACAGCGAGGCCGCGAGCACCGGACCGAGCACCAGCCAGCCCAGGCCCAAAGGGATCGTGGCAAGCAAGCTGAGCACCAGCATCGCCACGCCATACACCAGGAAGGGCACGATGTTGCGCAGGCAGCCGGTGAAACTATCTTTCATCGCATCTACCGCGCCCTTGCCTTCAAATACCACGAGCGGGGACGCGAACCAGACCGCCATGAACAGCGGCACCATCAGCGCGAGCATCACCAGCACAGCGAGCAGCACGGTCATCAGCGCGGCCGGCGTCGCGGCTTCTAGAGTTCCGCCGGCGAACAGCGCGAACATGCTCGCGCCGGTCGCCAGTCCGACCACCAGCGCAATCACGATCGTCGCTCCCAGGTAGATCGCACCGACCGTCGCCAGCGGCGCGAGCTTTTCCTTGAAGCCGGCGAACAGGTGGCCGATTTCCAGCTCGCGGCCCTCTTCGATGGCGCGGCAGCCGATGACCACGCCGGCAGCGAACACCGGCGTCAGGATGAACGACGCCAGCGAGCCGACGACAGGAATGAACGCGAGCACCACGAAGATCACGAACGCCACCAGCACCAGCGCGATCCACATGCCCGCCTGCTTCTTGAACAGCTCCCAGCCCGCGGCGATCCAGTCCCAGCCGCGCCCCGCCGCCACGCCTTGCCCGCCTGCCACATAGGTCGCCATCTCAGCCTCCCCTTTTGTCTTCGGCTTTTCTCACTTTCACGGTGCCGATGGCTTTCGCCACCAGCGAGCCGTCGGCGTTCTTCGCCTCCGCTTCCACGAATGTCATGGTGCGAGTGTCTTTCAGCACGCGCGCCTCGGCGATCAGGCGGTCGCCGCTGCCGCCGCCGATGAACGAGGTGCTCATGTCGATGGTGACGACGCCGGTCGAATCCGGATGCAGCGTGCGCGCCGCGGTGCACAGCGCCACGTCGAGCAGCGACAGAATCACCCCGCCGTGCGCGGTGCCCAGGCTATTGGTGAAGTGCTCCGGCAGCGGCATCGACAGTCGCGCGGTGCCTTCGCCCAGCGCTTCCGTGGTGAGACCCAGGTGCGCGATGAACGGGATCTTCTTCTGGTAGTCGCGCGTGAACGCGGCCCTGGCGTCGGCGCTCATATCAGAATCGCGCCGCCATCCACCGCGATCGCCTGGCCGGTAATGTGCCGCGAGGCTTCGGAGGCCAGCAGCACCACCAGGCCCTTGAGGTCCTCGTCGTTGCCGAGGCGCCTGGTGGGGGTCACTGCGCGCACCATTTCACCGGCGGTATCGAGCGTCGCCTTGGTCATCTTCGATGGAAAGAAACCCGGGCAAATGGCGTTCACCGTGATGCCGTGCTCCCCCCACTCGGCGGCGAGCTGCCGAGTGAGGCCAACCACGCCGTGCTTGGTCGCGTTATAGGCCACCGTGCGCACCACGCGCGGGTCGTTCGCCTGCAGCCCGGCCACCGAGGCAATGTTGATGATGCGTCCCCACTTCGCGGGGATCATCGACTTCCTGCCCACCAGCTGCGCCACCAGGAACGCGCCGGTGAGATTGAGGTTGACCAGCTTATCCCAGCCCTCGATCGGGTGATCCTCCGCCGGTGCACCCCAGGTAGCGCCGGCGTTGTTCACCAGGATGTCCACCTTGCCGAGCTTGGCGAGGATCTGCTCGACCACCGGCGCAATCTGCTCGCGCTTGCCGATGTCGCAGACCCAGGCGGTGGCTTCGACGCCCCGCTGCTTGAGGTGTGCGACCGCTTCGTCCAACTCGTCCTTCTTGCGCGCCGTGAGCGCCAGCCGCGCGCCCATCTCGCCGAGCGCCTCGGCCATCTGCAGGCCGAGCCCGCGCGAGCCGCCGGTGACGAGCGCCACGCGCCCGTTGAGGTCGAACAACTGCTTGACGTTCATGGTGTCGATGTTGGTATTGTGGCGGCTATGCTAGCACCGGATTCCCGCGCGGCGTATTCGCGCGCCGATCTCGCGCGGCTGATCGCACCGCGCTCGGTCGCCATCGTCGGCGCGTCGCCGCGCGCCGGCTCCTTCGGCATGCGCACGCTGGAGAACCTCGCCCACTACGGCGGCGCCATCTACCCGGTGAACGCGAAGTACGAGCGCATCGGCGAGCGCGCCTGCTACGCCTCGCTCGCCGCGTTGCCGCAGGCGCCCGATTGCGTGGTGCTGGTGGTGCCGCGCGAGGGCGTGGAGGCAGCGCTGGAGGAAGCGGCCGCCGCGCACGCCGGCTCGGTGATCGTCTACGCCTCGGGCTACGGCGAGATGGCGCGCGTGGATGCCGCTCGCGCGCAGCAGCGCCTCGCCGGAATCGCGCGCGCGGCGGGGATGCCGATGCTGGGGCCGAACTGCATGGGCCTGGTCAACCACGCGCTGGGCGCCGGCCTGAGTTTCATCCCGGAGTACGCGCGCACGCCGCGCAACGCAGGATCCATCGCCGTGGTGAGCCAGTCGGGCGCGCTCGGCTACGCGCTGGCGCAAGCCTGGGACCGCGGCCTGGGGATCCGCTACTTCTTTTCCGTCGGCAACTCCGCCGACGTCGACGTCGGCGACCTCGTTGCAGCGATGGCCGAGGATCCGACGTGCAAGGCCATCGCCTGCCTGTTCGAGGGCGCGGCAAGCGCCGCGCGCATGCTGGAGGCGGGGGAGCGCGCGCGCCGCGCGGGCAAGCCGGTGATCGTCTGCAAGCTGGGCGCGAGTGAGGACGGCGCGGCGGCGGCGCGCTCGCATACCGGGTCGCTCGCCGGCTCGGCGGTCGCCTGGCGCGCCCTCTTCGAGCGCGCGGGCTTCATCCCGGTGGAGGACTACGACGCGCTGCTCGAATACGCGCGCTTCTTCGCCGTCGCAGGCGAGCCGCTCGCGCGCGGCGTCGCGGTGATCTCCGGATCCGGCGGGGCGGGAGTGATGGCGGCCGACAAGGCGGCGACGCACGGTGTGCCGATGCCGCAGCCGCGCGAGGAGACGATCGCCGCGCTGCGTGGCCTGGTGCCGGAGTTCGGCGCGGCGCGCAATCCCTGCGACCCGACCGGGCAGGTGCTGAACAATCCGGAGTCGTTCGGTGCGTGCTGCCGCGCGCTGCTCGCCGACCCGCAGTACGGCGCTCTGGTGGTGCCGGGCACCGTCGCCGTAGTCGAGACCGCCAAGGACCGGGTGCCGGCAATGACGGCGCTCGCGGGCGAGCAGCCGAAGCCCGTCGTACTGGTGTGGCTGTCCGAGTGGCTGCAGGGGCCGGGGTCCGC